>JANXSR010000414.1 GCA_025352625.1 Ferruginibacter sp. | reverse complement strand
CTAATTATAAAAAGGGTGTTTTAACGGTAAATTAAAAGGTGAAAACACCGCAAAAAAATGAAGAGAAAATGAGGGCATTTAAGTTTATAGAAGGGATATTTGTTAACGATTTTAATTTTTTAATTTAAAAAAAATACCATGTCAAGAATTTCTACCGAGCATGCAAAAAAGCTCATTAATAATTATACAGATAATAAGGTAGGTAAGGTGCTTGCAGCCGATGATTCAAACGGAGTCTGGTTTCCAAAAGAGCTCCTCCTGGATCTTTTAAACAAACCGGTACAAGGCGTGGAACCCAATGGACTAAGGTTTTATTTTGGTGCTTATGAAACATTAAAATCTGATTTTTCACCAAAGTACGCTGAAGAAGAAAATAAAATTACGTTGGTAATATTGCCTACCAGTGGTACCGACGAAAATGGAAATGTTGTTAAACATCCTTTTAGAACGAACCCGCAGGAGATAATTTCTTTTGATCTTTTAGATAAGGGCGGCACTGAACAGGAAGCTGCAAATTTTACAGCGGGCAACGACGGCCAACATAGCCCACCGCCACCTAAAATGTTGTAAGCGCTATTAATAACCTACCTAACACCCTTTTATACCCAACGTGCTTTTAGATATACTATACATAGGATTGATTTTAATTGTGTTTATAATGGGGTTGGTTTTTACAAAAAAATCAAGCCAATTTAGTTATAAACTATTGCTGCTTTTTCTGATTGTCACTTTTTTGAATGAATCAGTCTGCTATTATATAAAAAATACCCTGCATGGGTCTAATAATATTTTTTACAACTGCTATTATTATTTTCGGTTTCCTATTATAGGCTTTATGTTTTTAAATTTATTTCCCCGTACGTTTCAAAAGCGAATTGTTTACCTGTTCCTTATTTTTTCTTTGATCTTATTTTTTATAAATAATTTTTATCTCTACGGTTTCTATTTACTACATTCAAATTATCAAGCTGCGGGAAGTATATTTGTTATTGCCCTCAGTTTGATTCATTTTTATAATATCCTGCAAAATACCAACAAAAAAAATCCACTTACAACGCCTTTTTTCTGGGTTGCAACAGGCTTTTTTTTCTATTTTTTGTGTACGCTGCCTTTTTTAGGTATATTGAATTTTTTACTTAAAAATGAGATTGTTTTTGTAGGACAATATTTAATTATAGTAAAATCGCTCAGTCTTCTTTTGTATTCATCAATTGGAATTGATTTTTATATTCAATGGAAATATCAGAAACCGGAACTTTAATAATAATAATAACCTGCCTTTTTTTATTGATGGGCTTATTTGTGTTAAGCTTTTTTTTGGTGTACAGAAAAAATCAAAATGCCAAAGAAAGCCAGATTGAAAACCTTAACCAGGCTTTACTACATACGCAAATAGAAATTCAGGAGCAAACACTTAAAACGATTGCGCAGGAAATACATGATAACATTGGGCAGGCACTCAGCCTTGCCAAACTTAACCTCAATACTTTTCCTGCAATTTCAGACGCTGCCATACAAACCAAACTAGATGATACCAAAGATTTGGTAAGTAAAGCCATTGTTGATTTACGGGATCTTAGCCGCAGTATGCACGGAGATAAAATTAATGACCTTGGACTTGAAGAAGCCATTGCAGGCGAATTGAAAATTTTAAAAAATACCGGGCAGTTTTCTACCAACTTGCAAATTACCGGAAACACATACCGGCTGCAGCCACAAAAAGAAATGATTCTTTTTCGTATGGTGCAGGAGGCCCTTAACAATGCCATTAAACATTCAAAAGCAACAAATATTGAAGTGCAGCTGGAGTACAATGACAGTTACTTTAGATTAGCTATTGTTGATGATGGTGTTGGTTTTAATCCTGCATTATTGCAATCTGCTAAAACAGGCATTGGGTTAAAAAGCATGCAAAACAGGGCTGCATTAATTGGGGGTATTTTTTCTGTAGTTTCGGGCATAGCAACGGGCACCGTCATTACCATTAAATTAAATAGCAGCGAGCTGCTTGTTTAAAATGCGCAACGCAAAAAAATAAATTATTAATTGTGATGGCAAATATAGTGTTAACCGATGACCATATTTTACTCCGCAGCGGACTGGCAACGTTAATAAAAAATCTTGGTCATAAAGTATTTTTTGAAGCAGATAACGGCAGGCATTTTATACAGCAACTGAATGCAGATAATATGCCTGATATTGTGCTGATGGATATCAATATGCCCCAAATGGATGGCTATGATACCTGCCAATGGTTAAAGGAACAGCATCCTTCAGTAAAAGTGCTGGCACTTAGTATGTACGATAATGACAGTTCTATTATACGTATGTTGCGGAGTGGTGCTAAAGGCTATATTTTAAAAGATAGCCACCCTGTTGAATTACAGAATGCCATTGAAGCCTTAATGAATAATGGGTTTTATTATTCCGATGTTGTAAATGGTAAACTTATTTATGCCATTAATAAAATGGATAATGGAGACAAAGACCTACACACTTTAATTCAGTTAACTGAAAGAGAGAAAACATTTTTAAAATATGCCTGTACAGAATTAACGTATAAGGAAATTGCTGATAAAATGTTCCTTAGTCCCCGTACAATTGATGGCTATCGCGATGACCTATTTGAAAAACTACAACAAAAAACAAGAGTAGGGCTTGTGGTATATGCCATCAAAAATGGCATTGTTACTTTTCAATAAACTTGCAACTCCTTACATTGTTTCTTCCAAATCTTTGTGCTTTGGGCGCCACCAAATATAATAATACCCCAGTATCATTATGCCAACTACAAATGGGATAATGGCTAAATGCTTAAATGTGTAATGGCCAAATAATATGTTGGTATCAAAATGTAAAAATTCGCTTATCATCCAATAAGAGTTGGCGGTTATCCAAACAACAATGGCAACGTTATGGCATACTTCGCTCATAAACTGGCGGGTTCTAAAGGCAATTACAATGGCGATAATAAGCGTGGGGAAAATCATGGCAATACCTAATGGCCGCCACACCATGCACCAGCTAATGTCTTTGAGCAACCAGAAAACGATGTGGAGGTTTTCCATTTTTCGGTACCGTATCGGAATAGCGTAAACTTCGTTGCTCATGCAGTTTTTATTTAGAACTGCGAATATATATTATTGTAGTAAAATGAAATAAAGTGCACTGTAAATGCTTTTTTTAACTTGTGATTTGCTGGTTTTATTTGCCTTCGTGAAAAATAAATCCAACAAAAAAAGCCTGTCGAATTATATTCAACAGGCTTTTTAATATTTTTATTAAAAGGTTATTACTTATTTAGCTGCAAGTGCATTCACTTTTTTTGCCAGCTTACTTTTTAAGTTAGCAGCTTTATTTTTGTGAATGGTACCACGTTTTGCTAATTTATCAATCATAGCTGAAACAGTTGGTAATTTTTCTGCGGCTCCTTCTTTGTTATCTATTGCCCTGATATCACGTATTGCGTTACGGGTAGTTTTACCATAATAACGGTTACGCTCATTGCGTTTTGTGCTTTGACGGACATCTTTCTTGGTTGCTGCGTGATTTGCCATTTTAAATCTATTTTTGGGCTGCAAAGATAGGGGGATAAAACAAGAAATGAACATTCACCCAGAAGGAATTTTAAAAATCAGCCCATTTAATCCCTTCTTTATTAGAAGTAGCTACAAATTTAAGTTATGAACAAGAGTATTTTATTATTAATACACATAATTTCTTTGGTATTACTTGGTTTTGGGCTGGTACTGGATATGCTTAAAATTGATGTTACAGCTAACTTTTTTATTGACATCAATCTTTTTAATGAAAAAAGAAGTGTACTGGGTACCTTACAAACTCTTTGGGAGAGTAGCAATTATCTGCCCTTTTTATTAATTTTTTTATTTGGGATAATAGTGCCTTTGGTTAAATCGGCTATTATTTTTTACATCTTATTAACTAAGAATGTTGCTGATAAATGGCTGCAACTGGTAAGCAAAATAAGTAAATGGGCCATGGCAGATGTATTTGCCATAAGTATATTTATTGCCTTTCTGGGTGCCAGGGCTATGAGAAATACCACCGCTTTTCTTGAGCCGGGCTTTTACTATTTTACAGCCTACGTTTTATTGAGTTTGGTGCTTGTTGGTTTATTGAAAATTTCATCTAAAATCACACCACCACTTAATGTATAAATGACCGATATTTGCATTCCTAAATTTCGACTACTACAACAAACAATTTTTTATATAAAATGAAGGATTTTCAGTACATAACGAATGCTCACCCTGCCTACATTGAAAATTTATACAATGATTTTGTAAAAGATCCGGAAAGTGTAGATGCAGATTTACGAAAATTTTTTGAAGGTTTTGATTTTGCAGTCAGTAATGGGGGAAGTAGTAAACTAAATGGAGCTTCTGCGCCTGTAGCCTCTCTGCCTGTTATTGATTGGATGAGTGAAATTAGGGTATACCGCATTATTCTTGGCTATAGAAATAAAGGGCATTTATTGGCAGATACTAATCCCATCCGTCCCCGCAAAGACCGTGGAGCTAATATTGAATTGGCATTTTACGGTTTATCTGCGGCAGATCTTGACAAAACATTTAATGCAGGTAACCTGATTGGTTTGGGCACTACCACATTAAGGAACATAGTTGCACACCTTGAAAAATGTTATTCCGGTCACTTAGGAATTGAATTTAAATATATCAGCGATCAAAAAAAAGTTGACTGGCTTACAAAGGCGGTAGAAAAAACAATGCTGGAACCAGTAGCGTTACCTCAGAAAAAGAGAATTCTGCAAAAACTAAATGAAGGGGTAATGTTTGAGAAGTTTTTGCATACAAAATATATAGGGCAAAAACGCTTTAGCCTGGAAGGCGGTGAAACAACCATTGCAGCATTGGACGCCATCATAAATTCGTCGGCAGAAGAAGGCGTGCAGGAAGTGGTAATAGGGATGGCGCATAGGGGAAGACTCAATGTACTGGCAAACATTTTGGGCAAAACCTACGAACAAATATTTAGTGAATTTGAAGGAAAGAGTACACCGGATACTACAATGGGCAGTGGCGATGTAAAATACCATTTGGGATTTAGTAGTTTTTTAGATACGGCGAATGGTAAAAAAATCCATTTAAAATTATGCCCGAACCCCTCCCATCTGGAAGCAGTTGACCCTGTGGTAATAGGTTTTTCGAGAAGCAAGGCAGATGTTTTATACAACAGCGATTACGATAAAATATTACCCATCCTTATACATGGCGATGCGTCTGTTGCGGGCCAGGGTATTGTTTACGAAGTATTGCAAATGAGTGGTTTAAAAGGTTATTATACCGGTGGTACCATTCATTTTGTAATCAACAATCAAATTGGATTTACTACCGATTTTGAAGATGCCCGTACTGCTGATTATTGTACTTCCGTAGCTGCGATGGTGCAGGCTCCTGTACTGCATGTAAATGGCGATGATGCAGAAGCTGTTGTAAAAGCAAGCGAAATTGCTACCCGCTACCGACAGGAATTTAACAGCGATATTTTTATTGATATGGTGTGTTACCGTAAGCACGGTCATAACGAAGGTGATGAACCAAAGTTTACACAACCACAATTATATGCCCTTATTGATAAGCACCTTAACCCAAGGGAAGTGTATACCCAATATCTTATCCAAAATGGCGAAGCTGATGCCCAGGCATTGGCAAAAGAAATGGAACAGCAGTTTTTAAACGACTTGCAGGAAAGGTTGGATGAAGTTAAACAAAACCCATTGCCTTATACTTATCAACAGCCTGAAATTGCGTGGAAAGCAATGCGTAAAGCAACTCCTGACGATTTTATAACATCGCCGGTAACTGGTATTTCAAGCAGCTCTTTTAAATCATTGTTTGAGGGGTTAATGAAATGGCCTGCAGATTTTAAGCCTTTGCGTAAAGTAGAAAAACTGTTGCAGGATAAAATTAAACTTTTTAACGACGAACAAAAAATAGATTGGGCAACAGGTGAGTTGATGGCTTACGGTAGTTTATTAATGGAAGGAAAAGATGTTCGTATGAGTGGCCAGGATGTTAAGCGGGGAACATTCAGCCACCGGCATGCTGTTCTTTATGATGAAAATAATAATGCAGAATATAACCGGCTGGATCATTTTACTGAAATGCAGGCACCATTTCGCATTTACAATTCTTTGCTGAGCGAATATGCAGTGCTGGGTTTTGAATACGGTTACTCCATGGCAAATCCTAATGCCCTTGTTATTTGGGAAGCACAGTTTGGAGATTTTTGTAATGGAGCACAAACAATGATTGACCAGTTTATTGTAGCCGCAGAAACCAAGTGGCAACGTATGAATGGTGTGGTAATGTTGTTGCCACATGGTTATGAAGGGCAGGGCCCGGAACATAGCAGTGCCAGAATGGAAAGGTTTTTACAAATGTGTGCCGAACTAAATATTGTAATTACTAATATTACTACCTCAGCCAATTTTTTTCATGCACTACGGAGGCAACTAACCTGGCCGTTTAGAAAAGCCCTGGTTAATTTTGCCCCTAAAGCAAACCTTCGCCATCCCGGGAGTTATAGCTTGACAAGTGAATTTACAGAAGGCAGATTTAGAGAAGTAATGGATGATACTTTTGTAAAAGATGCTGCCGATGTGAAAAAAGTATTGTTCTGTAGTGGTAAAATTTATTTTGATCTTGCAGAAAGGCAATTAAAAAACGATAGAAACGACGTAGCTATTGTAAGGGTAGAGCAAATTTATCCTTTACCACAAAATCAATTGGATGAATTGTATAAAAAATACAGCAAAGCTATCTGGCATTGGGTGCAGGAAGAACCTTTAAATATGGGTGCAGCAAGCTTTTTAAGAATGAATTTGAAGAATATAAATTTCTATATTGTCAGTCGCAGCCAGAGTGCGTCCACTGCTACAGGGTATGCTAAAATTCATGGAAAAGAACAGACAGAAATAATTGATATGGCTTTTTCTATTTAATACTTCAACAGTTAATATTTTTTCATAAAGCCGGTTTAATTACCGGCTTTATGGTTTAGTTATTATTTGCTGGTAGGTCTATCATGAAAGTATAGCTTTTATTTTATTATGAATGTTTTTTGAAAGATTGACAAACAGAAAAGCCCTATATTGCTACAGGGCTTTCGAATAAATATTTAGCGAATTAATTTCCTTTAATAACGGGGATTGTTTTAGTTTCTGTACCTGTTAAAACTCTCAATACATAATTACCTGTTGGTAATGAACTCATATTGATCTCTTTGGTATTCTGCCCTTTTAATCCTTTCATCTGAACGATTTGTACTTGTTTGCCGGTTGCATCGTTTAATGTGATGGTTACCGGTGTACTTTCTGTTAAATCAATCGACAGATTGGCTTTTCCTCTTACAGGATTTGGGTAAATGCTGGCAGCAATAGCTTTACTGTCTAAACGTACAGACTTAATTTCTGAATAAACAAAGTTGCCATCTTTATCTGTTTGTTTAATGCGATAATAAACAATGCTTGCAGCATTTACTGTTGACAAATCATCCGTTGAAGTATAACTATTAGAACTGCGGCCATTGTTTTGCGGAGCTACTAAACTAACTTTTTTAAAGTCAATGCCATTTAAGCTTCTTTCTACATCATAACCTGCCGTTAAAGAATTTTCATTTGCAACCTGCCAGTTAAGTTGTGCAGTATTGTTCTTTTTTGTTGCGGTTAAACCAACAAATTTTACAGGGAGGGTTATTCCAACAAGCAAAACGCTGGATGTGGCTGTTCCTACAGGTGTTCCTCCAGGGTTATAACTAATTTGGTTATCTAATAATGTAGTAGGCGGTCTATCGTAATATAAATTACTTGCTCCGTCAGAATTAAGTGTACTGCTTTTGCAATAGAAGGCGGCATAGCCTGTGGTTGTACCACCATCAGGTAAAGTTACTAAACCAACATCACCCAAATTGGGTACCCCATTTGTAAATTCCAGTTCCATAGCTACTATTTCAGTGCCCGCAATAAAAGATGGAGTTACAGGAGAAGAAGTTCCATAAATGTTATAGTTCCAATAGCCAAGTTCACTGTAAACTGGAGCAACAGTATATACTGCGCCAGGAATATTATTTGTTATGATTGTTAAAATGGGGGGTGTTACAGATGATCCGTTTTTTACTATACCAACATTGAAATCTAATGTAGAAATAGTACTTGGAGTTAATGTTATATCTGACTTAAGATAAATTTTTATTCTGTTTGCCTGCGATCCAATACCAACACTGGCTTGTAGTAACTGGCCGTAATTTTGTAAACAAATAAAGGAAACTAAAATTATAGCGAAGATTTTTTTCATAATTTTTGTATTAGTAGTTAAGTATAGTTTAGGATTTTTAATTTGGAAGTGCTTGTATTTTTGGAGAATTTGCAACACTTGATAAAGCATCTACGAGTATAACATCTTTATCGTTATTGATACCAATAAAACTTACATTTCTGTTCATGTTAAGATCTGCAGGACTGTAGACATTTCTAACTGTTACATTATAAATACTATTCATTGTATTTACAAGTACGTAATCCTTATCATTATTAATTCCAATGAAACTTACTCTTGTATTAAAATTTGCGTTACCAGCCCACATTAAATTTTTGCCTCCTGAAACTTTATATGCAGCAGCTGTGCCAAAAATTTGTGCATCTGTGGCAGTGGTTAAATCCAATAAAGATGCTGTTGATTTCTTTTCATTTAAAGCCAGTAAATTAGTAGCAGGGTCAGCACTTATTCCTAAATGGTTGCGGTGGCGTACAGCAATAGTATAATTGCCATCAATAACATTATTAAATGTTACAGGGCTCACACCATCTACATCTACTACATTACCATCTCTTTTTAATAAGGCACTTCTAGTTTGTAAAACGGTATTTCCTGGAGAAGCAACACTACTTCTTAATTCAAGAAAAATCCAGTCAACTATATTATCATTTGAATTTGACTGATCGCTAAAAACACCTGCGGCTGCAGTTTCAGCCATCGGATTGGCAACTTCTGTAAAACTATAAGGAGCACTTCGGTAAGGATCAGTTAATGGAATTAAATTAGTGGGTGTTCTTAAAGCATCAGACATTGCACCTGTTGATGTATTATAGGCTCCCTGTAAAAAAACCTTCGTTTTAACTAAAGTAAATTTATCCATACCATATACCTCACCAGTTGAATTACTGATAGGTGCAGCTACTTTATTTAATGCGATATCATGCGCTTCGTTTGCAGACGACCAATCTGTACCATCAAAATAGTAACCCCTTAAATTAGTTTCTGTACCACTAATATCGGCTGCGTCAAGGTATTGCCCTGCAACACTTACTGTACCGGTTACACCAGTTTTTGTTACAGGCCAATGTGTAAGCAGATAATCAGAAATCATGGCTGGTTTATTGGGATCAGCAACACCTAGTACCCTAATCCCAACAGCTGCATTGGTATAAGAACCTGTTGAAGTAATAAATGCAGGACGGTAGTTTGTTCCAACACCAATAGGTATTTCATTGCTGGTTACATCAGCAGTTAATGATTTAAAAACCTGCCCTGTTGAATTTGTTTCTAAAAATTTTCCTGTTCCCTGACCACTTACAGTAGCTACATCTGCAAGGGTAAGGTTATTGGTACCTAAAATAATTTTGCCTGTAGTAAAAAGTATACCTGTACTAATCTTAGCATTGCTGGTTAGTGTTGCGTTTGCAGCATTGTCTAACTCAAGGGTTGGTAAAGAAAAGCCGCCCATATTTACATTTTGGCTGGCTGATCCTTTTAATAATAATTTACCTGTTCCCTGTATATCGGTATTGCTGGTTAAATCGCCTTGTACAGTTACGGTAGCACCAGACTGTATAACAAAAGTGGCGTTGTTGATGTATAATTGTGCAAACGAATTATTGCAAACAATTAACCCCAACAATAAAAAAATAGGATGTAATTTTTTAATCATCATGCTGATATTATTTATAAAAATTATAAGTCTAATATTTATCTGCTAAAATTACAGAATTATTCTATAACCTATATTAAGTAATGTTAAACGGAGAATACCATTTTTTTATTGGGGGACAATGGTATTTTATTTTGTAAAGATGAATAATTATTATTGAAAAAAGGAGCATTTAGATAAAACGATTTTATTAATCTTGTAAATTACCCGAAATTCGCAGAATATTAAATTAAAAAGATGGCAATAGAAATAAAGGTACCCTCGGTAGGTGAAAGTATAACAGAGGTTACCCTCGTAAAATGGTTAAAAAAAGAGGGGGAATGGGTAGAGCGGGATGAAGTGATTGCAGAATTGGAAAGCGAAAAGGCAACATTTGAAATTAATGCAGAGCAGGCAGGTGCTTTAAAAATTATTGCACCGGAAGGCGAGACTTTAAAAATAGGAGACATTGCATGTAGTATAGATACCGATGCACTTAAACCTGAGGGGAAACCTTCACCCGTTATTGTTACTGCGGAGGTAAAACAAGAAACAAGCGTAGCAAAAACTGCTGCTTCGGTTCAGGCAGATGTTGCTGTTAAAGCAACGCCCGTTGCAGCCGCAATTATTGCTGACAAAAAAGTAGATGTAAAAACTGTTACTGCCAGCGGCAGTAATGGAAAAATTATAAAGCAAGATGTACTTGAAGCTATTAACAACCCCGGAAGAAAACCAGGAGTTGAATTGTTTGGCAGAAAGAACCGAACCGAAAAATTAAGTAACCTTCGCAAGACAATCAGTCGCAGGTTAGTTGAGGCGAAAAATTCTACCGCCATGCTCACCACTTTTAACGAGGTGGATATGAGTGCCATCATGGAGATAAGGGCAAAAAATAAAGATAAGTTCAAAGAGTTGCATGGTGTTAATCTTGGCTTTATGAGTTTTTTTACCAAGGCTTGTTGCTTTGCCTTGCAGGAATGGCCTGCAGTTAATGCATTGCTTGATGGTGAAAATATTCAGTACCATGATTACTGTGATGTATCCATTGCCGTGTCTGCACCCAAAGGTCTCGTGGTGCCGGTAATACGCAATGCTGAAAGTTTAAGTATGGCCGAAATTGAGAAAAAGGTAGTTGAGCTGGCAACCAAGGCAAAAGAAAATAAATTAACGATTGAAGAAATGAGTGGAGGAACTTTCACCATTACCAATGGCGGAGTGTTTGGCTCTTTAATGAGTACACCCATCATAAATATTCCGCAAAGTGCAATTTTGGGCATGCATAAAATTCAGGATAGGCCTATGGCCATTAACGGACAGGTTGTTATTAAGCCGATGATGTACCTGGCACTTAGTTATGATCACCGGATTATTGATGGAAGGGAATCTGTAAGTTTTTTGGTGAGAGTAAAAGAATTGTTAGAAAATCCTGCGTTGCTTTTATTTGGTAAAGATCCTGTAAAAAGTTTACTGGAACTGTAGTTTAGTTAAATTGATTTTTTGCGGCTGGATAAAACCAGCCGTTTAATTTTGTACGCTATGAGCCGTTACCATTCCTACATTAACACCGCTTTAAAACTAATACTTTTGTATAAGGGAGATCAGCCCTTTGCTGTTTTTATAAAATATTTTTTTAGTAAGGAAAAAAAGTATGGGTCAAAAGACAGGAAACAAATTTCTTCTCTTTGTTACAACTATTTTCGTCTTGGATTTGCCATGAAAAATTGTTCGGCAGAACAAAAAATAATTATGGCAACTTTTTTGTGCGATAATGTGGAGTCTGCATTTTTAGAAAACTTAAATCCCTACTGGAATAAAAAAATAAGTTTGTCCTTGTCAGATAAACTTGAATTGGTAAAAGATGATTTTTTACTTACCGACATTTTCCCTTTTAATGATTATTTAAGTGAATCTATCAGCGTAGAAAATTATTGCCAGTCAATGTTGATGCAACCTTTTCTTTTTTTACGCATTCGTCCACAATGCAGGCTCACAACACTTAAAAAGCTTGAAAAATCAAAACTTCTTTACCAATTAATAAATAATAATTGTATTCAATTATCACCATCTACCAATGCCGGGGATTTTTTTATTATTGATAAAGAGGTGGTAGTGCAGGATTATAATTCTCAGCAGGTTTTAAATTATTTGGAAGCAAATGAAAATAGTTTATTGGGGGATAAGGCTCCGTTGCCCGGTTTGGCTGCCTGGGATTGTTGTGCAGCCAGTGGCGGTAAGTCAATATTATTGAACGATGTGGTAAAACGAAAAATTGATTTAACCGTTTCTGACATCCGTATTGGTATTGTAATGAACCTACACCAGCGGTTTAAAAGGGCTAACATAAAAGAGTATAAATATTTTATTGCAGACATTGGTAATACAACGTTTACGCCTCCATCGTTCCGTTATCAACTCATTATTTGTGATGCACCTTGCACAGGGAGTGGTACCTGGGGCCGAACCCCGGAACAATTGTGTTTTTTTAATTCATCAGCCATTAAGGATTTTAGTGAAAAGCAAAAAAGAATTGCAAAAAATGTGTTGCCTAACCTGGAGGAAGGAGGGATATTTGTTTACATAACCTGTTCGGTTTTTAAGGAAGAAAATGAAGTGGTTGCCGATTTTATAAAGACATCTTTTAATTTAAATTTGTTACACCAGGAGGTTTTAAAAGGCTTCAATAATAGGGCAGATACTATGTTTGTGGCTATCTTTAAAAAGTAAAAAAATTACCTGACTATAATTTTTTTTGTAGTAACTTTTTTATTGTCAATAAATATAGCCACAAAATAAATCCCCGCACTCAGGTGTTTTGTAGGTATCAAAATTTTTTTAGTACCGCTAACTGTTTGATTTAAGAGGCTATAAATTTTTTGCCCGCTTACAGTATAAATTTCGATCGCTGCATTTACAGAAATATTTCTTACAATTAAAACAGAAAGATTGTCTGTTACCGGGTTAGGCATTACGCTAATTGTTTCTCTGCAAGATTTTGTATAATTGACTGCTGCAGAATCCAGGTAAAAACTTGTATCCGCCGCGATACTCATTTTGATACGGTATTTTATAGCAATATCACTTTGTAAATCATTTAAGTCATCTTCTATTACAAAGCTTGTTGCAGCAAAATTATTGGTAGGGGTAAACATAGAAATGGTTTTGTATGCTGCATCTGTTGGCAATTTTCTTTCTATTTCAATATTCATATCAGTTGCTATTTTTACGGTAAAGCCGATGTTGGTTTTACAAGAATTACTGATGCTGATTTGTTGTTTGTATAATTTTTTTATAAGCTGAACAAAAGCCTTTTTTACATCGGGTATCCCAAAACCACTCCGGTCATCAGGCGTCGTAAATCTATCAGCTGATTTTTCCAAAGCATCGATAATACCCATATTATTTACCTCAGGAAATGCCTGCCAAAGACAAGTTGCAACACCAGCCATTATCGGGCACGAGTAGGAAGTGCCATTACCAAAAGATGGGAAGCCCGTACTTTGATTGGCTATCACAGCCCCGCTTCCAACAGCCGCTACAGCCGGTTTTATCTGCCCGTCGCTGGATGGCCCAAAACTACTGAACAAAGCAACTTGTCTGTTAAGCGCAACTGCACCTACTGTTAACACACTGTCAGCATCTGCAGGTGTGGTTATATAATGCCAGCTACTACTGCCTTCATTACCTGCAGCAACCGTTACAAAAATGCCTTTTTTTGCTGCAAAATCAGCTGCTTTGGCAGATATGGTGGTATTGCCATTCATATCATTGTAGGTATAATTAAACAGGTTGTTGCTGAAGGTTGTATATCCCAGAGAAACAGAAAAAACATCTACCCCTAAACTGTCGGCACGTTCTGCCGCAGCTGCAAAATTTTGTTCTTCAACAGGGTATTCGCTGCTAACATCTTCTGTACGAAATAAATAAAAAGATGTAGCCGGAGCTGTACCCACAAATGTTCCGGGAATATTTGCTGCAATTGTGCTGAAGCAATTCATCCCGTGTGCAAAATCTTCATTAACACTTGTCTCGTTGGCTACAAAATCCCATGTACCAAGAATTTGTTGATTTTTTCTTACACTATCAAATGTTGGTAATGATTGATAGTGATAAAATCCTGCATCCATTATTGCAAGTTGCATTCCTTCTCCTCTAAAACCATGGTTATGTAAAAACTCCCCATTGTGTAAATGTATCTGCGGAAAAGACTCGCCATAATTATAAAAATCTGTTGGGCTTTGAGGCTTGCCTGTAATCATAATTGGCAATGGTTGCCTGGGTGGATCTAATGGTTTACTGATGGGCGAAATTATATTGCCAACTCTTGCAGCAATTGGAGAAGTGCCTTTTACAAAAACAAAAGAATTGATTTTGATTAATGCGGCTGCATCTGTTGTTTGGATACAAACCTGGTTAAGCCATTTACTTACATTAATAACAGTAACATTACCCGTTAAACGAATGCTATCCAAATAGGCGGGTGTTATTGGTAAATCACTTTCATCAATAGCAATATTATACCTTATTCTTCTGTTTATAGAACGTTGCATAAGAAATTGAGCAGGATTGGTTGTTAAAAACGGATTGCCCGATTTATCTTTGAGCTGAATAATGTAGCGTGAAAACTGAGCATAAGAATTAGCACAGCCTATAAAAAAAATTAGTGAAAGTAAGAGCAGCAGTTTCTTCATATTGTACCAGGGTTATCTCTTTTCAGGTACTAAATTTAAACAGAAATATTCAAATTGAATACGTTGTTAATTATGATCAATCATTGTGAGGGTAACACCATAACCCGTTTTATAACCATAAGATCCATTAGGGTTTTGATATTCCTGGTGAAGAAATCTGTGATACACCAAGCCTATACCCCGCCCATAGTTTGAAACACTAAAATCTATTACATAAATAACGGCATTGGGATCATTTGGATTTCCATCGATCTGATCCCTTTCAGCAACTTTTAATGTGCTATCCACTGTTATAGTCCCTAATTGAAGCGGTGTATTTAAACTGTCATATGTATAATCCCAATCATCATAATATTTTATATTGGGGTCATCAGAATAAGTGTCAATATAAGAATTTCCCTTCCAGCTAAAGTCATTCCTGATTGGTTCTTCTAACTTTAAAAACCGAAGATTATTTTCAATAAATTCATACGAATGGCCAGTGTTAATGGCCGTGAAGGTATTGTCAGGTACCCATGCATCACTGACTTTTTTACGAATGTATCTTCTAATAGTAAATGCTTTTCTGCCAAGATTATCAGTTATGCTATCTTCCACTACGTGTTTTACCTGGTAGCTAATTACAGTGTCTTTTGGAATTACATTATTTGCAAAAATGAGGGAATCTAACTGATAGGTAATGTACTTACCCACTATCAAAGGAGCATAATCACTTATAGCAGCTGTTTTAAATTCTTCATTCGTTTTTTTACAGGCACTAAAAATTACTGTTACTGCAATACCCGCCAATAAAATAGTTTTCTTCATAAACCCAAAAGTTATATAATCAGACCCCAATGTTACATAAAAGGCTGCTCACCTCGTTGAATTATGCCGCCACCAATTACATCATCGCCTTCGTAAAAAACGGCACTTTGTCCCGGAGTGATTCCTTTAACACTTTCGTAGAAACGAACTTTTACCCCATTTTGGTATGTATGCAGGTTACTAATCGCACCTTTATCTTTATACCGGATTTTAGTAATCACTTCCATTGCTTCTGTAACTCCATCATATTTTATCCAGTTTATTTTGGCAACATTCATTTCGCTTCCTTTTAAATCATTTTCTTCACCCAAAACAATCGTATTGGTATCAGGGTCAATACCTGTTACAAAAGCAGGTTTGCCCAATGCAATATCCAATCCCTTTCTTTGCCCGATTGTATAAAACGGATAGCCCTTATGTTGTCCCAAAATTTTACCCTCTTTATCAA
The DNA here is from genome assembly GCA_025352625.1 of Ferruginibacter sp. Lineage (GTDB taxonomy): Bacteria > Bacteroidota > Bacteroidia > Chitinophagales > Chitinophagaceae > Ferruginibacter. Next base: position 727 of record JANXSR010000414.1, on the reverse strand, counting down.
TAAAATTCCCGCCTTTTACTTTTTCCTCAAGCCCTTCCACATTGCGTTTTAAAAAGCCTCGATAATCATTATCAGGTACAAAACATATTTCATAACTCTCAGCCTTCTTTGCCAGTTCTGGATAACCAAAATCATGCGCCATTTGGCGAATAGCCGTTTTGTGATAAGTACCCAGTGGTAGCAAAGTTCTGCTAAGTAAATCCTGCTGAAGGCCCCATAGCACATAACTCTGGTCCTTTGTTTCATCAATGCCCTTGCGTATAAAGTACCTGCCATTTGTGTGTTGATGTATTTGTGCATAGTGGCCCGTAGCAATAAAATCACAACCAAGGGCATCAGCTCTTTTAAGCAATGCTCTCCATTTAATATGTGTGTTACACATTACACATGGATTGGGAGTGCGGCCTGCCATGTATTCTTCAACAAAATTATCAATCACAAAATCGCCAAACTCTTCCCTGATATCTAAAATAAAATGTGGAAAACCATGTTGCACAGCTGCCTGCCTGGCATCGTTAAAGCTATCCAGGTTGCAACAGCCGGTTTCTTTTTTGCCGGTTGTGCCAACGCTGGTTGCGTAATCCCATGTCTTCATCGTAATGCCCACTACCTCATATCCTTCTTTATGCAACATCAGTGCTGCCACGGTACTATCAATACCGCCGCTCATTGCCATTAAAACTTTACCTTTTTTACTCATATCGAAATTCTTCGATGCAAAGATACA
>JANXSR010000391.1 GCA_025352625.1 Ferruginibacter sp. | reverse complement strand
TGCCTGGGAAAACAACGACTGGAGCAAATTTGGTACGCATGTATTTGGCAGCAATACCAGCCTGTATTTTCAGGATTCGCTGGAAACAACTTTCTTTAATTTTTATTTAAAAGACAAAGGCAATTTTAATAACAGCGAGGCTACTGTTTTTGAAACAGGAACTAACCAATGGAAAAGCTATACCACCTGGCCGCCGAAAAACAGCACTGCCATAAACTATTATTTAAACAGCCATAATAAACTCACTGTGCAAAAAAGTGCAGGTAAAAATAATTACGATGAATATACCAGCGATCCGGCAAAGCCTGTGCCTTATACCAATGGCATTTACGGACGCAGATTCGACGGGTACATGGCCGAAGACCAGCGCTTTGCCGCCAACCGCCCGGATGTAGTGGTTTTTGAGACCGATGCATTAAAGGAAGACATTACCCTGGCAGGAAAAATAATGGCAGATTTAAAAGTAAGCACCACTGGTACTGATGCTGATTTTATTGTAAAAATAATTGATGTGCTGCCCGACAATGAACCAAATCCCAGGAACGCACCCGCATTACAGATGGCAGGCTATCAACGCCTGGTAAGAGCAGAAGTAATGAGAGGCAAATTTAGAAATAGCTATGAAAAACCTGAACCTTTTATCCCTAATAAAATTACGGCTGTAAAATTCAATTTGAATGATATATCGCATACCTTTAAAAAAGGACATAAGATAATGGTGCAGGTGCAAAGCAGTTGGTTTCCACTAATAGACAGGAACCCACAAAAGTTTATGCCAATACCGGCAGCGAATGAAACCGATTTTAAAAAAGCCACTATCCGTATTTATCACGATGCTGTAAATTTATCGTCTGTTACCCTGCCGCTTATTCAATAACCTGTTGGATTATTGAAATAACAAATTATAACAACCTGCTTTTGTTTGCCGGCAAAAAAGGTTTTAATATAGTTGGATGTAATCGTGTAAACGAAAGCCTCAACTATAACAAAGGTTCGCTATCTTTCAAAAAATACCTTTTAAATTGTTGTAGTTGTAAATCAGTCAATTTTTATATTAATAGTATTCAGCTTACTTTATGGAGATAAAAGAATTAAAATTGGTTGTAAAAGAATCAACCTTGCCAGGCGCTGGCAAAGGCTTGTTTACCGAAGAATTTATTGCAAAAGAAACCTGCATTATTGAATACAAAGGCACCATTAGTACATGGAAGAATGTTAAGCATGATGATGGAAATAATGCCTATGTATTTTTTGTAAGCCACCGGCATGTAGTGGATGCCTGCGATCACCTGCACGAACTGGGCAGGTATATCAACGATGCAAAAGGATTACAACAAACCAAAGGCCTTAGCAACAACGCCAGGTATGAAGTGATTAAGAAAAGAATTTTTATTTATGCTACAAAGAATATCCCCGCAGGGTCAGAAATTTTTGTGGGCTATGGCAAAGAATATTGGGATACCATTCGGTCGCATAAAAAACACGACGAGAAAAAGCAAAGAGAATTAGCATTGTAATTACCTGCTACTTCTCTAAAAAAAATTATATCCCCCTATCATTTTTTATGGATTGCTGCTTTTTAAAAAAAGTTTACCAGCTACCTGTCTGATAGAACTGTACAATAATCTGTAAAAACCGTTGCTCGTACTTTGCTTGTATCAGTGTTACTTTTGCTTTATCATAATTTGATTTTGCTATTACATAATCCAACGTGGCGGTAATACCATTTTCTATTTTAATAGATGCATTGGTAACCGTTTGCTGTAAAGCAGCCACCTGCTGTTCTATCAATACAATTTTTTGATTGGCATTGTCTAAATTCTGTACCGCTCTTTCTACTGCATTTCTAAGCTGATTTTTTATAGATATCAACTGCCCGTCTACTCTAACAATAGCCGCATCAGCACTGGCAATACGCATTTTAGCCTGTAAACCATTTAATATGGGTATACGCAACGCTAAACCAAAATTAGAATTGATATTGGCATTTAACTGGTTAAAATAGGTAAAGGGTTTTGTAGTTCCATTTCTAACAATGCTTTTTTGTTGTACAAAATAATCAGATCCGGCCACATTTATAAAATTGTCTGGTGAAGTAGTTACAATATTGGAAGAAGTTCCATCAGGAACAAATTGTGTTTTATTTACTGAAGAAGAATAGGTACTGCCGGTATTGGCAAAAAAAGCTAAGGTGGGGTAACGAAGTCCTTTTGCAATTGACCTTTCGAATATGGCGGATCGTTTTTTCTGTTCAATGGTTTGTACATCGGGTAAAAATTTCAAGGCTGCTTCGTACACTGCATTTGCATCAGGAGCGTTGGCGATTGCATCAGCAAGCGGTTCATCTGCTTTAAAACTAACCACTTCGTTGCGCTGATAATTCATGGTAAGAAACAGGTCAAGCTTTGCCAGTTCAATGCTATTTTTTGTATTGGCAAGGTTTAATAATTCTGTGGCCAGTTGTGCATTTAAATCAGCTAGTTGTGATGCGGCCAACACCCCTGCTTCTACTTTTTTATTTGCAACTGATAGTTGTTCCCTTGTAGCTGTTAACTGCAATTCAGTAGCTTTAGCAATTTCCTGGTTGCTGATTACCTGTAAAAAGTTACGGATTACTGTTAAGGCAATCAGGTTCTTTGTGGAGGCCATTTCTTTTTCACTCGCCTGCAAGGTGGCATTATTTCGCTTTATGGTATTGCTTGTTTGCAAACCATTGAATATATTAAAATCAAGCCCAAGTCCATAGTTGCCAAAACGGATTGTTTGATCTATAAACTGGTTGCTAAATGGATCAATACTTCTACCGGTATTGGTGCCCTGGTTTAAATTAATATTGATATTGGGCAATCGTTGCGACTGTGCCTGTTGCAAGGTAATTTTACTAATATTGGTTTGGTAATTGGCATCTTTTACCTGCTGGCTGTTTTGCAGGGCTATGTCAATACATTCCTGTAGTGTAAGCGTTTTTTGGGCAACCGCTACAATAAAAAATATACAATTCAACAAAAGCAAGGCAGTTTTTTTCATACTAAAAAATATTTTAGTACGCTACGCCAACTGCCATGCCATTATTAAAAGTCTTTACAGTAAAGCATTTCCGCATATCGTTTTAAAAAAAGTGTCCGCTTTTGAACAGTGCCTGTTCCTTACCGTACAACCAATCCATCCTTTAAACGGATGATGCGGTTACCGTAAGTGGCATTGTGTTCGCTGTGCGTTACCTGCACAATGGTTACTTTTTCCTGTTCATTTAATTTTTTAAACAGCTCCATAATTTCTGTTGCCTGGTCGCTGTGCAGGTTGCCGGTGGGTTCATCTGCAAAAATCACTTTTGGGTTACCTGCCACAGCTCTTGCAATGCCAACTAATTGCTGCTGACCACCGGAAAGCTGCGATGGAAATAAATCTTTTCTGCCCACAATATTAAATTTATCCAGCAATTCTGCTACCCTGCTTTTTCTTTCCGAGGATGAAAGGCCTTTGTATAGTAAAGGTGTTTCTATATTTTCATACACCGTCAGTTCATCAATTAAATGATAGGCTTGAAATACAAAGCCTATCTGGTTACGGTGCAGTTCCGTTCTTTTCTTTTCTGTTAACCTGGAAACATTTTCTCCAAGAAATAGATATTCACCGTCATTGGGTTCTTCCAGTAAACCCAGGATGTGCAGCAGCGTTGACTTACCGGAACCTGATGGCCCCATGATGGACACAAATTCGCCTTCTGCAATGTCGAGGCTTACATCACTTAATACATAAGCTTTCTTTGAACCGGAGTTGTAGTACTTGTAGACTTTTTTTAGTTGTATCATTTTTTTATTTTTGCCGATATGGCGTTTAGACGTTTTTTATTTTTCTGCCGTTTAGGCGCTAAGACGTTTTAATATTTTTTGTTTTGTTATAATTTACATTTTTTAAATTTTTTGTCCGGGCAAATACACAGCAATATTCAACATCGTTGTGTCACTCACTTATACTTTTCAGCTTTGTGGGACTCCCTTTAAATTCGCTACTGTATTTGTTTTAGTTGTAACAATATTCTACAAAGCGGTAACTCCTACGGAGTTGAAAACATATTAAACCACATAATCATTTTCCTACAAAGCCTCAGCTCCTCCGGAGCTGAAAACTATTGCCTTAACTCCCCTTTAGGGGATGGGGGCTCCTACTCACTCCTCAAACTCTTTACCGGGTTGGCCAGCGAAGCTTTCAGCGAATGAAAACTTACGGCAATCAAAGCAGTCAGCATACCGAGTATGCCTGCTACTGCAAACAACTGCCAGGTGATGGTAATGCGGTACGCAAAATCACTCAGCCAGTTTTGCATCAGGTACCAGGCTACCGGCATGGCAATGATGAATGAAATAAAGGCCAGTACAATTACCTGCTGATTAAGCTTTGCAAAAATGTCTTTCACCGAAGCTCCCATCACTTTGCGGATACCAATTTCTTTAGTGCGGTTTACAGCATTAATGGCGGACAAGCCGAACAGTCCCAGGCAGGCAATGATGATGGCTAATATAGCTGAAATATTAATGGTCTGCATCCATTTGTTGTACTGGTCGTATTCCTTTTTTATGTCCTGGTCAAGAAAAGAAAATTCAAATGGCTGGTTACCGGTAATAGCATCCCAGTGTGATTTTATTTTGTTTACTTCATCCGGCAAATGCTTACCGGCTGCCAGTTTCAGGTACAGGTAACGGGGATACTGAACATTGCAGGTATGATAAACCGGACCTACCTTTTTGGTTAAGCCATAAAAATGATAGTCCTTGCAAACACCCACAATCATCCCGCCCAGCGAACGGTTGATGCTATTGTCAAGGGGCGGTTTGCCCAGCATCTTATACAACGTTTCATTTATCACCATGTTCCTGGGAGTTACAGATGTTTCCTTGATCAGTTTTTCCCTATCAACCACCAACCTTGTAGTGTCGCTTGTAAACTCCGGCGAAAAAAATCTTCCCTTTAATAATGGAATGCTCATCAGGTCAAAATAACTGTAATCTACATTTATGCTGTACACCATTTCCCTGTTACCGTTGATGATGTGCCCGTTACTGCCAAACCTGCCACCAAATTTAAAGGAGGTAGTGGCCATCTCTTTAATACCTGGTTCTGTAGCAGCATACTGCTGCATCCGGTTTCGTATGTTGCTGAATTCAGGTTGTCCGTAGGAGTAAGGATTTTCAATAATGAGTGTTTGTTCTTTATCAAAACCAATGCTTTTGTTGTTGATGTATTTCATTTGCTGTTGTATCACCAAAGCAGCAATGATCAATGCCATGCAAATAGAAAACTGCACGGTAGCCATTAATTTTGAAACAATGGGATTGAGTTTGTAAGTCGCATTCTTTCCCATCATACCCAAAGGTTTTAATGCAGACATGGCCAATGCTGGGTACCCACCTGCCAGCAGGCTCAGCAACACAATCAATCCTGCAAAAGACAAGCATACATTTGTCACCCCAATATCAGCCAGTTGAATGGTGGCCCCGGTAAGATTATTAAAGAGTGGGATAAAAAGCACTGCCAGTACAATTCCTGCTACAACAGCAATAAGTGTGATCAGTATAGTTTCTATCCAAAACTGCACCACAATTTGTTTGCGTTTGGCACCAATGGTTTTTCTAACACCCACTTCCTGGCTGCGGCTAACCGTGTTAGTGAGTGAGAGTAAAATATAATTTACGGTAGCAATCAGCAACACCACCAATGCGATGCAGCAAAGCAGGTAAATATTGCTGAGGTTGGTATAATGCCCCCAACCATCAGTAAGGCTGTAGTGACATTCCTGTATCGGCCGCAGCTTCATGTGAAATTCAGGCGGCTTTTTATCGGGAGATACTTCGGCATCTCTTTTTACCATCTCACTGAATTTCGCTTTACCAAATACATCCGCCTTTTTTGCTACCAGGTTAAGCGACGCATTGCTTTTCAATTCTACAAAAGTGAAATACATCATCGAGTTATACCCACGTCCGATATTTTCTTTTAGTTCTTCCTCGTTGAAAGTGGTGATGATATCATATTGCATGCTGCTGTTAACCGGGAAGTTTTTAAATACCCCGGTAACAGTATACATCTTTTCTCCATCGCTGTTGAGGGATAAGGTTTTGCCAATGGCAGGTACATTGCCAAAATACTTTTTAGCTGCCGCTTCGCTGATAGCCACGTTATTGGGTTCAGACAAAATGCTGCCGACATTGCCCTGCAGGAGGGGTTGCTGAAATACACTGAAAAAATTATGCTCTGCTGTAAGCGCATGTCCTTTCTTTTCCTGGTAACTCTGGTTATTGTAGCGCACCACAATTTTATCGTATTCTGCCATGCGCAACGCCTGGTTAATTTCAGGAATGGCCGCTTTGATATCGTCCGCCAAAGGCGCAGGCATATCGGCCATATTTTTCTGATTATAATCATCCTTTACCAGGAAAGAAAAAAAATTATTCTTCGGCTTACCATCTCCCCTGTCAAAAAGATCCGTCATCTCTATCCGGTACACATTTTTGCCATTGGGATAAAAATTATCGTACGATTTTTCATTCTGCACATACCAGAAAATCAGCAGGCAGAAAGCACTTGCCACAGCAAGCCCGCTAATGTTGATGATGGAAAACACTTTGTGTTTCCAGATATGGCGAAAGGCAATTTTAAAATAAGTTGATAGCATATAAATCTACTTTTCAATTTTTTTACTAAAAATTATCTCAATAAACTTGCAGTAAGAAGCCCCTTGCCTTTCACCCCTTTAGGGGATGGGGGTTACTCACTTCTCAAATTTTTCATCGGGTTTGCCAACGCTGCTTTTAATGTTTGTACTGCTATCAGTAACAATGTTACAAGCGCCAACGCAGTAACCGGCCATAAAAAAGGCTGGGCGGTTAAAGCAATGCGGTAAGCGTAATTGTTTAACCAGCCCTTCATCATGTACCAGGCCAGAGGACAAGCAACAACTGCTGCAATAATCACTACCACCATAAATTCTTTAATAAACAACATGGTGATATTCGGCACCGAAGCTCCCAATACTTTCCGGATGCTGATCTCTTTTACCCGTTTGTGAACGCTCAATGAAATCAGTCCCAATATACCCAATAAAACAATGATCAGTGAAAGTACGGTGGCCGTAAATGCAGCTTTCTTTAACTGAATTTCATTAGCATACAGGTTCTTTAATGTGTCGTCCATAAATTGATATTCAAAAGAACTGCCGGGCATTAACTGCGACCATTTTTTTTGTATGGCTTCAATGCCGGCAGCAATATTACCCGGTTTTATTTTGAATGATAGAAACCGGTAATTAGGTGCAAATTGTACATTAAAGAAAAGCATCGGTGATATAGTTTGCTGCATAGAAGCGAAATGAAAATCGT
>JANXSR010000377.1 GCA_025352625.1 Ferruginibacter sp. | reverse complement strand
TTGCCGACCCAAATTTTGATGGCAACCCGATAAGAATAAAACCTGTTACAGAGGAAACTGATTTAGGAAACATAGTTGACGAGGAAGAAAACAGCAGCGAAAATATTATTGATGAAGAAACAGGAGAAGAAATAATAATTACACCGCCTTATATCAGAACACCAGAAGAATCTTTTGAGCCAAACATCAGTGAGCCAAGAGAAAAAATTTATGTCAACGGAGTTGATGTTTCTGTTTTGGTAAGTCGTGAGTTATACTTTGACCAAAACGGCAGGCCAATCACAGCAAGTTTAAAAGACCATACGAAAGAAATTATCAAAGGACAGTTTAAATCATTGAATGATTTCTTAACCCGTTGGAACAACACAGAAAGAAAAGAAGCTATCATTCAGGAATTGCAGCAGCAGGGAGTTTTAGTTGAGGCGTTGATGGAAGCAGTTGAAAACAATTGCGACTTGTTTGATTTGATTTGTCATATCGCTTATGACCAACCACCACTAACACGAAAAGAAAGAGCCAACAATGTGAAGAAGCGAAACTACTTTACAAAATATGGTGAGCAAAGCAGAAAAGTTTTAGAAGCATTGCTTGACAAATACGCTGATGAAGGAATTGAAAATATTGAGAGCATGGAAGTATTAAAAGTAAAACCACTTACCGAATTTGGTTCGCCGATAGAAATTATAAAAGAATTTGGTAGCAAAGAGAAATATTTGCAAGCCGTTAAAGAATTAGAAAACGAATTGTATAAATCAGCATGAGTAATTTATCAGGAGTAATAAAATCTATCCGTAACGACATGCGTGAAGACCGTGGAGTGAGTGGTGACGGGCAACGAATTGAACAATTAGGTTGGATGCTTTTCTTAAAGATATTTGACGATAAAGACAAAGAACTTGAATTGCTTGACGACAAATACAAATCTCCGATTCCAGAAAAATTCAAATGGAGAAATTGGGCTGCCAATGATGAAGGTATGACAGGCGATGAGTTGTTAAATTTTGTTGACCAGCAACTTTTCCCGACACTAAAAGAATTGCCAGCCCAAGACCCAAGAGCTTATATGGTTCGTGAAGTGTTTGAAGGCAATAACAATTACATGAAAAGCGGTATCAACATTCGTAAGGTATTGAACCGACTAAATGAAATTGATTTCAATAAAGCCTCTGAACGGCATTTATTTGGCGAAATTTACGAGACCATTTTACAGGAACTGCAAAGTGCAGGTGACTATGGAGAGTTTTATACACCCAGAGCCATTACTAACTTTATAGTTGACATCATCAATCCAAAATTGGGCGAAAAAATTTTAGACCCTGCTTGCGGAACAGGTGGCTATCTTACTTCTGCTATTGACCATTTAAAGAAGCAAACCAAAAACATTGAGCAACGTAAAACTATTCAACAAACTATTAGTGGTTGGGAATGGAAACCATTGCCTTATGTTTTGGCAACTACCAACTTAATTTTACACGACATTGAATTGCCCAACATTACCTACCGTGATGCTTTGGACAAGCCCTTATCAGAATACAGGGAGAAAGACAGAGTTAATATAATTATTGCCAATCCCCCATTTGGCGGCACAGTAGCAAACAACAATGAAAATAATTTCCCTCAAAACTATCGTGTAAAAGAAAGTGCCGACTTGTTTTTAATCTTGATGATTCAATTGCTAAAGCAAGGCGGCAGAGCAGGAATTGTATTGCCTGATGGAAGCTTGTCAGGCGATGGCGTGAAGCAAAGAATTCGTCAAAAATTGTTGGAAGATTGTAACCTGCATACAATTATTCGCTTGCCAAATTCTGTTTTCAAGCCTTATGCAACCGTTGCAACCAATTTGTTATTTTTTGATAAAGGAAAACCTACAAAAGATGTTTGGTATTACCAGCACAAATATCAGGAAGGCGTAAAATCCTATTCCAAAACCAATCCGTTGAAGTTGGAAGAATTGGAACCAATAAAAAAGTGGTGGAAGAAAAGAGTTGAAAGCGAAGTGAGTTGGAAAGTTTCTATTGACACCATTATTGAAAGAGGTTATGATTTGGACATTAAAAATCCAAATGCTGTTGTAGAAGAAAACGAAGAAACATCAAACGAAATTTTGACAAGGATAGACACCGAGCAAAATAAAATTCACGAAATAGTTGGCAAACTGAAACAACTTTTAGCAACAGAATGAAGCATCAACTAAAAGATATTTGCAGCATTACCAAAGGTGCTATCGGCATAATGAAAGCCGATGGAGGAAAATATCCATTGGTGGCGTTGAGTGATGAACGGAGAAACCACAGCGAATTTCAGTTTGATGCAAAGGCAGTAATTGTTCCGCTTATCAGCAGCACAGGACACGGACATGCAAGCATGAAACGGGTGCATTATCAGGAAGGTAAATTTGCGTTGGGTAATATTTTATGTGCCGTAGTTCCGAATGACGAAAAACAATTGAACGCAAAATATCTTCATTTGTATTTGCAGCAGTTTAAAGAAACATTGCTTGTACCATTAATGAAAGGTGCAGCCAATGTGAGTTTGCCGATGAACAAATTAGGTGATGTAGAAATAGAAGTTCCGAGTTTGGAAAGACAGTTAGAAATAATTGTATTGGAAGATGAAGCAGCAGAATATAAAAATGAGTTGCAAGAAAGATTGATGTTGCAAGACGGTGATGTTACCAAACTTCGTCAGGCAATTTTGAGAGAAGCTATGCAAGGCAAGTTAGTGAAGCAGGAAAAGAAAGATGGAAATGCAAAAGAGTTATTGGAAAAAATAAAAGTAGAGAAAGCCAAGAGCAACAAAAAAGAAAAACCACTACCAGAAATAAAGGAAGAAGAAATTCCTTTTGACATCGCTGAAAATTGGAGTTGGTGTAGATTAGGGCATATTTCAAAATTGATTACAAGTGGTTCAAGAGATTGGGCAAAGTATTATTCAACGGATGGAGCAATATTTTTGAGAATGGGTAATCTATCAAGAGACAATTTCAATTTGCGATTACATAATATTCAAAATGTAAAGCCACCCAAAAGCTCAGAAGGTAAGAGAACGAGACTTGAAGAAGGAGACATCTTAGTTTCTGTAACAGGTGAAGTAGGGAATTTAGGGTTAATTCCAAAAGATTTCGGAGAAGCATACATTAATCAACATACAGCACTTGTAAGACTAAATAGTTTAATTGAAACAAAATTTATTGGCTATTCTTTTTTATCTGAATTTCTAAAACAACAATTTACAGCACCTCAAAGAGGAATGAAAAACAGTTTTAGACTTTCAGACATTGATAACCTATTAATTTCTCTTCCCCCTCTACCCGAACAAAACCGCATCGTAAAAAAGATAGAACAACTCATGCAACTCTGTGATGAATTGCAATATAGCATACAGCAAAGCAAAATTGAAAATGAAAAGTTGTTGCAGGGTGCGTTGAGGGATGCATTGAAGTAGGAGGCAGTAGAATAATTATCTTTTGCCACCAAAAGAAGCACTCAATAAAAGTAATGCAAGTCCACCAAGTACAGCCCTGCCAACCCATTTTTCCGCATCATCACTTTTGCGTTGGTTGTGGCAAGCCGTATTTGTATAGGTTTGGCAGTTATAAGTAACCGGTTTGTAACTCTCCCCTCTAAGAATTTCGTTCAATCCGATTTCAATTACTTTCAGCGGAGTGTTTGAACATTTCTCATTGTAGATATACAGCGGCATACCTTTTTCAAATTCCTTTTGAGTAGTGATGTGTGCCTTACCATAGTGAAAATGATTGTGCAGGAAATATCCAACACCATTAAAATCCACACCCAGAAATATTCCAGGATGCTTTACTTGTGAAATAGTGCCAATCTTGTAGCGGAAATAAACTTTGCCGCTGTTTTCGTTGAAGTAAATTGTAAAAAAACTTCCGTCATTTTTCACAATCTCAACTCTATCGTTATAGAGATAAAAGTTTTTCATCGTCCTAAATTTTTAAAAGTGTTTTCTAAATCTTTGAATGATTTATTAAGGTCTCTGATTGACTTTTTAGCAGAGCCCTTGTTGTCAGTTAGTTTTATTCCCTGACCGCAATTGCATTTTACTGTTACTTCATCAGCCACTTGCTTTAAAGATACTGTAATTGACCTTTTACATTCAGGGCAATTAATGCTTACAGTTTGTTTGCTTATGTCTATCATGGCTACTTTTTTCTTCTATTGTAAGGTGATTGATTAGTGGGATGAAGTGAAATTTTTTCATCCGAAGCTTTCGAATAAATGGCGGCTTCACTTCTTTTTAAATGGTAAGCAATTAAACCAGTTGGAGTATTTCCATCGGCTAATTTTTCCAATTTCTTTAAGTCGGCTGACGACCATTCTTTACCAGAGTTTTGTAAATTTTTCATTGTGATATTTATTTAAAGTTGTTAATAATTCTTTGCTTGTCTTCATTCTCTTTATCGTTCTTATGATAAAGTTCAATAAATGTTATTTTTTGTTCTGCTTCAAAGTGAGCATAAATTAATCTCAACCCTGAATTTACTCCACGACCTTTTAATGCTTTACAGGCAATCTTTTTTACTTTAATGACACAAGTTTCCAAACCCAAATTATCAATACGAAAACTAAACGGTGGTCTTTCCTGCGGTGTTACTTCCAACACTTTTTTCACCACTTCCAAATCTTCGTTCAGCGTTCTGTATTTTTTTAACAGGTTTTTCAAGTCCTTATTAAATTCTACAAGTTCATCAAAGGTCATTGTTGTTCAATTTCGTCACCATAGTTTCTCACCGAGAAAGGAGCATCTCTGTAAAAAGCTAATTCGTAATTTATTTCTTCTCCTTCTTTTGAAGCTAACCAAGGCATATCCTTATGAGAATAGTTGCTTATGGAAGCAGCACTCCAATCGCTTAGTTGTTCAATCACTCTATCAATTACTTCTTTCTCACTTGCTTTCAATTCAGTCAAATCGGCTTTCACCAAAGGCAAGTAGCGAGTTTGAGGATAGCCATGATATTCAGTTTTCACTCTTTGCAACTGACCTTTATCAATCATTTGTAAAACGATACTATCTAACTTTTGTGGAACCGGACCATAAGGCAGCTTGCGATATTTTGCACCAGTTAAATGTTCCTCATACAACTCATAATAATTGAAGTCGGAAAAATAAAGCAGCTTGTAAAGCACCGTTTCACCAACATTTGGTTTGCCAGCACAGCGTTCAAGAATGTACAACAATACATTTTTAAACTTGCTGACTTGCAATGACGGGACAGAAATTCGTTCATCTGCCTTCTTTGATTTTGTTTCGGCTTTGACTTCCAAATCTTGATTAGCAGAAAAATCTTTAGACACAAAATCGTCTAAAGAAAACCCTAACACCATAGACAATCGTTGAAATTCAAGAACATCGACAGTTCTGTTTCCCAACTCTATTTGAGCCAAAGAAGGTCTTGAAATCTTGACACTTTTCGCCAAATCTTCTTGAGACAACCCCTTCATTTTACGAAGTTCAGTTATCCTTTGACCTATTTGCTTTTGTGACAGTTTTATGTTCATATCAGTTTTTTATTACAGTTCAACAGGACAAAAATAAGCATTGTTTTAAAACAAAACAAATATTTGTTCTAATTTAAGAACCCTACTGCCCAACGCACCAAGTCAGGCACATTTGCAAGGCACACAAAGCCGACACACAAAAGCCAACCTTGCAAAAGAGCCTGCCTTGTGCCAACGCACAGGCAAGACTCTGCGGTGCGACACAGACCCACATTATAGCAGACCGAGAAGAAGGGCGAACATATAACTGTCTCGTCCTGAAATAGGTTGTGTATAGTCCTGAAATAGGTTGACTCCAAAAAAGTGGATAAGTCAACTAAAAACAGGACACAAAATGAGCAAAAAACAAAGCGTAAAGCGCAGCGGGCCGCAACAATTATTCTACACTGAAGCTTTTAAACAGAAAATCGT
>JANXSR010000369.1 GCA_025352625.1 Ferruginibacter sp. | reverse complement strand
GTATGTACAAGAGTAGTACTACCAAAAATTTAGACGGCTATTTTTTAAGCAACCGTAGCATGCCCTGGTATCTTGTATTGTTAAGTATTATGGGCACACAGGCAAGTGCCATCACCTTCATAAGTGCACCAGGGCAGGCTTATACCGATGGAATGCGCTTTGTGCAATATTATTTTGGATTACCACTGGCAATGATTGTGATCTGTATTTTTTTTGTACCCATGTTTAGAAAATTAAAGGTATACACTGCATACGAATTTTTAGAAAACAGGTTTGATGCAAAAACAAGAACATTAACTTCAGGATTATTTTTATTATCCAGGGGATTATCAACCGGCATTAGCATTTATGCACCTTCCATTATTTTAAGTTCCCTGCTGGGTTGGAATATTTATTATACCAACCTGGTAATGGGTGGCCTGCTGATTATTTACACGATGAGTGGCGGTGCCAAAGCAGTAGCTTATACGCAACAATTGCAACTGCTTATTATAATTAGCGGGATGGTGGCAGCAGGCTACCTGGTGGTAAAATTATTACCATCCAATATTGGTTTTACAGAAGCACTAAAGATAGCTGGAGGCCAGGGTAAAATGAATATCATAACAAGCGGAGTAACAAATAATCATTTTGACTGGAAGGATAAATATAATATTTGGAGTGGTGTAATTGGTGGATTTTTTTTAGCGCTTAGTTACTTTGGTACAGATCAAAGCCAGGTGGGCCGCTATTTAACTGCAAAATCTGACAAAGAAAGCAAGGTAGGGTTACTAATGAATGGCTTGGTAAAAGTGCCGATGCAGTTTTTGATTTTGTTAGTTGGGGTATTGGTATTTTCATTTTATCAATACCATAAAGCGCCGGTTTATTTTGATGCTGCAAAAATAGTAGCGGCAAAAAAAACAGTATATAAAGATACCCTTGTTGACTTGGAACAAAAATATGCTGCAGCTACTACCCAACAGGATAAGCCGCAATTGAATGCCTTACGCACCCAGTATAAAACAGTATTAAAAAAAGCGTTGCCCGGCGATGATGCCAACGATACCAATTTTATCTTTCTTCGTTTTGTAGTAGATAATTTGCCTAAAGGATTGGTAGGTTTATTAATTGCGGTTATCTTTTTGGCAGCCTGGGGAAGCATTGCTGCGGCCCTTAATTCACTCGCATCCTGCACGGTGGTTGATTTTCATAAAAAATTCATCAATACCAATTGTTCAGAAATAAAAGACTACAGTATTTCAAGATGGTACACATTTGGCTGGGGTGTTTTCAGTATCATTGTTGCCATGTTTGCACATAACATCGGTAACAGTTTAATAGAAGCCGTTAATATTTTAGGCTCACTTTTTTATGGGGTAATATTGGGTATTTTCCTGGTGGCATTCTGGATAAAATATATTGGAGGGAATGCTGTTTTTGTGGCTGCTGTACTATCTGAAATACTCATTTTTATTATTTATAAGCTCGATATTATATCTTTTTTATGGTTGAATGTTATTGGAGCTTTATTGGTTATTTTACTGAGTTTAATATTGCAACCTTTTTTGTCAATGAGTAAAAAAGAGCGGATAATAAAATAGTTGAGTTAAAGAAAAAGACCACTTTTAAGGTGGTCTTTTTCTTTAAAAATTTTGCTAAAATCAGTACCCTTCATTCTGTGTTAAACTTGGGTTTACAATCCTGTCCCTCTTTGGAATTGGGAAAATTAATTTTGGAGAATTATATGGTAACCCATCACCACCGGTAAAATAACCGGTTGAAACTCCCAGACGTTTAATATCATGCAATTCAAATCCTTCAAAGGATAATTCTATTTTTCTTTCTTTTAAAATATCAGCTAATGTAACAGCTGAAAGTAAATCAAGCCCTGCCCTGTTACGTATGATGTTTATATCAACAAGCGGAGCTACTCCTACAGATGTACTCAGTCTTTTATTTGTTTCAGCCCTTATCAGATACATTTCTGCTAACCGGATGATGTGTACGTTGCCATACACATTGTCAAATTTTGCGCAATAGCCATCTCCGTTAATTAAATTTAATCTCAGGTCATTGGGTTCATACAAATCGTAGTGAGGACCATTAATACTGATATCTCCTCTTCCCAATTCAGAATAAAAAGTTTGAAATGTATTAGTGCCAGAGGTTGTTCTTACCTGGATAGCAAAAACATCTTCACTTGTATTATCCTCAGACTTTGCCCTTGTGTATAAAAATTCTTCAATTATACCATCGGCATTTGCCTGGGTAAGTTTAAACTTACCGGATTTTATTACCCTGTCGGCGGCATCGCGGGCTTTTGCATAATCTCCTTTTTGTAAATAAACTCTTGCCAACATAGCAGCGGCAGAATATTTGGTTGCAAAAAAGCCGTTTGATGCAGGCAATTTGGTTTCAGCTTCAGTTAAATCTTTTATCACCTGGTCGTATACCGTAGCTACTTTATCTCTTGGTATTTGATCAGCTGCACCATTTAATTCTACAGTGGGTGTTAGTTTTAATGGTACGCCATCATTTGCAGAAGGAGTTCCATCATTCCATGCTTTTCCAAATAAACGCACAAGATCAAAATAAACGGATCCTCTTATAAATTTTGCTTCCCCTTCCACACGGTCTTGTTTAGCTGCAGTTACAACAGCAATGGAACCTAATACATTGTTTACATCATTAATCACTTTGTAAGCATTCGTCCAGGTATTTTGTACAAAACCATTATCTACAGGTATAGTTTTATTTTTAATTTGCGTCATACCCTGAAAAGTTCCACTCCAAAAAATTTCATTTTCATCCCCTAATAAGTCTGCTGTTACAAATGCGCCACCACCATAAAGGTCTGCTGCGCCAAGGTCAGCATAAGCTCCAACCAATAAGCCTTCTACATCCGAACTTGTTTTTAATGCGTTGTTTTGATCAATGTTACTGAATGGCGTAGTATCCAATTCCTTGCTACAGCTGCTCAAAATTAATGCGGCAGATAAAAAAATTATATTAAATATTCTATTTTTCATAATTGTAAAATTTAAGCGTTACAGTTGGGTTATAGTCCGATGTTGATGCCAAAAACAATAGTCTTTATTTGAGGTGCTGAATAAAAATCATATCCCTGTGTGATATTGTCTGCATAGGCATCAGAGTTAACTTCCGGATCCCATCCTTTGTAATTAGTGATGGTAAATAAGTTTTGACCCCTTACGTAAAACCTTGCCCTGTCAATGTGTAAAACGGATAATAATTTTGGTGACAGATTGTAACCCAATGTTATTGCTTTTACTCTTAAATAAGATCCGTCAGAAATGTACCTGCTTGAATTATCTGTTCCATTTGCAAAAAATAATCTTGCTTCAGGAACCATTGTAATATCCCCGGGTTTCTGCCAGGCTCCCAACTGGTCCCTGGTTTGATTGTCAAATCCATTACTACCACTTGCAGACATATATTGTCCGCCGCCGTTAAATATCTGGTTGCCGTGTACTCCCTGAACTAACACGTCCACATCAAAGCCTTTATAAGTGAATGTATTTCTAAACCCATAAATAAAATCGGGATTAGGGTTTCCAATTCTAACATCTTCCGCTTCGTTAACATTGTTTGTTGTAGTACGATCTTTTGAGCCGTCTGTATTTAGTGTGTTCTTATAATACAATGCATCTCCATTGTTAGGGTCGGCACCGGCAAATTCTTTTGCAAAGAAAACACCTAATGGTTGGCCTTCCTGCGCCCTGTTTAAAGTACCAATTTGCTGACCGCCCAAATTAGTAATTTTGTTTTTATTTGCGCTAAAATTAAGACTGCTTGACCACCTGAAATTTTTGGTTATTATATTTTCTGTATTAAGGGTAAACTCAATCCCCTTATTTTCAAGTTTGCCAATGTTTTGCAACTTAGATAAAAAGCCCGTGGTAGATGGCACGTCTACGCTTAGTAATAAATCTCTTGTTTGTCTCTGATAATAATCAACTTCTACTGTAACCCTTCTGTTAAATGCACTTGCTTCTATGCCTACATCAAAGCTTGCAGTAGATTCCCATTTTAAATCAGGGTTTGCTAACTGGGTAGGCGATTGCCCTCCAAGTCCACCGTAGGCATTTGGACCATATAAACCTCTTGCTGCATAATTACCAATTTCAGAGTTTCCGGTTAAACCATAACTGGCTTTCAGTTTTAAGAAACTCAACCATTTTGAACTTTTAAGAAATGCTTCATCAGATAAAATCCATCCTGCCGAAACAGCAGGAAAAAATCCATAACGATTATTTGCGCCAAACCTGCTCGATCCATCATATCTTCCACTAATGGATAAAAGGTACCGGTCTTTAAATTTGTAGTTAGCTCTTGCAAAATAAGATAGCAAAGCCCAGTTAGAAGCAGATGAAGTTGCTGCGGTTTTAGAAGCGCCGGCGTTTAATTTTTTGTAGGAATCACTGGGGAATTCTTCAGCAGATGCGAAGTTACTGGCGATTTGCCATTTTTGAAAGCTTGTACCTGCTACCACATCAAAATCATGATTTTCTCCAAAACCGGTAACATACCTGAAGAAATTATTGGTATTGATATTTAAAATTTGATCAGAGGAATTGAAACCAGCTCCATTGGGAACTCCCTGGTTTCTCGCTGTTAATCGTCCGGCAAACTGATCTTCGTTTTGGTTTAACTGATCCATACCAAACTCAGTACGAAAAGTTAATCCTTTTGTAATAGTTGCCAATGCAAATAAATTTCCGATTGTTCTATTAACGGTGGTTTTATATTTTGTGTTTTCAACACTTAAAATTGGGTTATAATAAACTGGGTAATTGGTGTTAGGATTTCCAGTATTCAAATCCAGTGCACCACTTGTTAAACCGGTTCTTGGATCAATTAAAGGAGTAATGGGAGATATTGCTACAATTTGTATTGGTGTTGAAAAGGCATTGTCATTGGATACCCTGTTGTTGATAGTTCTTGCAAAACTCATATTAACGCCAAGTGAAAGCCAATCTCTTACTTTATGTTCCAGGTTTAATCTGCCACTATATCTTTTTAAATTATTTCGTACAATAATACCATTTTGATCAAGTACCTGGCCACCCATATAAAAAGTGGTTTTATCCGTACCTCCGGAAAAATTAAGATCATACTGTGAGATAGGTGCATCCTGAAATGCCTGATCCTGCCAGTTGGTATTTACTTTAGCTGTCTCATAGTCGTTATTACCAGCAGAATATCGCTTTAAACGGCTTTCTGTATATGCAACATAATCAAAACTTGGATCTAATCTGGATGCATTAGCTGCAGCCATTCTAAAATAATCTACAAATTCTTTGGCATCTAAAAAATCTCTTTTACCAGTTGGTTTTTGCATACCTGTAAAATATCCAAATTCAATTTTCGACTTCCCGTTTTTTCCTTTTTTTGTGGTAATAAGTACAACGCCATTTGAGGCTCTTGATCCATAAATTGCGGCAGCGGAAGCATCTTTTAAAATTTCTATTGATTCAATATCATTTGTATTGATATCTGAAAGGGAATTGGTGCCTGCTCCGTTACTTGAAAGGTTGGTATTTTGAAGGGGGATTCCATCAATAACATACAACGGTTCGTTACCTGCAGTTACGGATGCAGAACCCCTTATACGTATATTTATTCCCTGGCCCAGTTTACCATTTTGCTGGCTCACTAAAACGCCTGCGGCTCTTCCTTGTATCGCACTTTCAAAACTTGTTGCAGGTGTATTGTTTAATTCTTTGGCACCTACTTTAGACACAGAACCCGTAAGGTCTCTTTTAATTTTTGTACCAAAACCAACTACAACAACTTCGCTAAGGTTTCTGTCAGCTTCCTGCAATTTAACCTCCAGCAAGCCGTTGCTAATTGCTACAGTTTGTCCTGTAAAACCAACATAAGTTATTTCCAATGTTTTAGCATTGCCATCAACATTTAATTTAAAACTTCCGTCGGTTTCGGTAGTAGTGGTATTTTTAAAACCAATTACTTTAATGGTTGCACCAATAATGGGTGTGCCATTTTTGGCATCAGTAACTTTTCCTGTTACTTCTTTTGTTTGTGCAATAAGCGAAGCTGTACTGCACAAAAGCATAATAAGGAAGATTGAAATTTTTCTCATATATAAATTGATTTAGCAGGTGATGATTTAGTAACATAATTATTTATAAAAGGTTTAAATAATAAGGGTATGTTATATCAACACATAGTTCAGTAATTAAAAAATACTTACTTAAAGTTAAATTAATAAAATTTAAATAATTTATTATATTATTTATTTAACTGTAAAATATTTGATCATTGGTATAAAAAAATAAATGGGGATTAATTGCGCCTGGCTCGCTAAAATGTTTTGGAATTATTATCAACAGAGATTTATGATTAATAAAATACGGCTATAAAACCTTTTTTAATTCCTTTTGCAAGTGTTGATTCATTCTTACATAATCATCATTTTTGGCATCTTTGGCTAATGCCAAAGATATTTTGGAACTTTCCAACGCACCTGCATTGTTACCCATTGCTTTTTGAATAGTGGCTTTATATAAAAACATATAATAAGCTTTTGAATTCTCTTCGGTTGCTTTATTAATATTTTCCAAAGCCTTTGTAAGATTAAGATCATACTCAAAATAAAATTGTGCAGCCTGCCAGTAGGGCTTTTTATCGCTGAGCAGGGCAGCCTCTATTTGCGCTTTTAATTTGTCTTTAATATTGGTTGTTATAGGTATTGCAATTACTTTTTTTTCCCACATTAATTGCAGCTCACAGCTCTCTGGTTTAATATTGGCAAATTGCATGGTAAATGTTTCAGTTTTTGCGGACACTTTCATAACCGGCACAGTAAAACGAACAATATCTTCTGTTTCTTTATAGCCATCAATACCCCAGTTATTGATGCCTCTGTTTATAATTACTTCCCAGGTTTCTTCTTCAGGAATGGTGTATAAAACATAGGTACCGGTATCTATTTTTCTACCACCCATTTCAACCGGCGTTTTAAATACCAGCCTGGTTGCTTCATTTGCACCGGTGCGCCATAATTTACCATAAGGAACAAGGTCACCAAATACCAGTCTTTCTTTTGTACCTGGTCTTGAGTAAGTCAATTCAATACTTCCCATTCCAAAATCCTGTTTGATGGTTTGTGTGGAGGAACTGGGAGGCAACTTCACCTGGGCACTTATTACGTTAAAAAAAAGGCAATTAAGTAAAGTAAAAAATACCGGCAAATTTTTCATTTTTCTTGATTTATTGATCTTAATATTTGTGAGTAAATATTGGGAACCGATATACCGAATAAAATTTATCAAAATTTTATTTTCACTTTTCCTTTTTCTTTTTTACCCTTTTTCACCTTCCATTGAGGACCCTCTTTAATTACACGAAGTGCTTCTTCATCACAATTTCCGCAAAGCGATTTTGCTATGTTAACATTACTAAGTTTGCCATTACTTTGAACATCAAATGAAACTTCTACTTCACCATGAATATTTTTTTGAAGAACGTCTGTTGGTGGTGTAATATTATTATCAAGGTAAGTGTTGTAATTGTCCCAACCGTCAACAGGCTCTACATTTAGCACCGTATCAAAAGGTATTCCTTTTCTATTTTCTGCATTGCTTTTACCAGCCTTACTTTTTAGTTGAACAATATCTTTAGTTGCAAAAGGCGCTTCATTTAAAATGATGGTATTTTTGGCAGCACCGCTTTTTATATTAATGGTTTGGGTTGCAAAACCGGCAGCACGTACTTCAATGCTTAAAGTGCTATCAACACCAACCAGCCTGAATTTTCCATTTACATCAGCGTACGTGCCTACATTTTCTGCAGGGATATTAATTTTTGCAAAAGGAAGTGGGGCTTTATCCTCGCCAATTACTTCTGCTACAAAAACACGGTTCATTACAGCCTCTTTTTTGGGTGCAGTAAACTCATCGTTTTGTGTGGCAGATTTATTAAATTCATTTTCCCTGTTTGTTTGGGTAACAATATTATTGGGGGCGGCAGGAGCTGTAACTACGGCAAGATTTTTTTCGCTATTCGTTTTTTGATCTTCAACAGTAATGTTTGCGGTTTCATTTTGCAAAACCTCAACCCGATTTCTTTTTGGTGATTCATAAGCCGTCGTACTGTCGTAAAGTGTGTTGTTTTTTACCTGTGCAATAAACTTGTCATCACTATTTTTATTTGTATCAGTTGCATTGGATGGGTTTTTAAAATCACTAATTCCCGCAATAGAATTTACGCTATCAATACTATCTTTTTTTACAATGGCAATGCTGGTTGTTTTGCTCTTGTTAAAAGCTGAATTATTTATCAGGTATACCAATCCCGTTCCTCCGGCTATTACTACTACAGCCGCAGCCGCTTTCCACCATTTAAAAAAGTTAATTATGGGGACTACTTTCTTTTCAGTTTGTTTGTTTTCAATATTCTTTTTTGCTTCCTGCAATTCTTTTTCCCAGCTTTCTTTCTTCATTTCTGCGTACCCTTCCATAGCCTCTGCTAAAAATGGATCATCCATTGCAGCCTTTTCCATCGCATACATTTGTGCTGGCAAAAGCCTGCCTGAAAAATATTGATCAATATCTTCTGCTGTATAAATAATATTTAGTTTATCCTTATTCATCAATCAACTTCTCTTCAATGCACAATTTTAAATTTCTTTTTCCATTTTGTATAAAACTCCTAACCTTATTCCATTCAAAACCTGTTATTTCAGCAATCTCATTGTAGCATTTTTTTTGCAAATAAAATAATTCAATAGTTTTTTTTTGATCATTGGGCAGCGTTTCTATGCAAGCTTCCAGTTGTTTAAAACTTTCTTCTTTTTCAAATACTTCGTTCAAAAGATGCGAAGGTTCACCTGATTGCATAAAATCAATATTCAATTCGCTGGTTTTAAAGTTCCTTGGGCTTCTCAGTTGCATCAGGCAATAATTACGTGTTACTGTGTGCAACCAGCCTTTAAAGTTATCTACTTCGTGTATTTTTAGTTTCGTATTCAGTTCTTCAAAAATATCCATTACTGCATCTTTACAACGATCTGCATCTTTAAAATATTTAAGGCAAACGCCAAATACCAGGTCCATGTAGCGCTGGTAAAGAATACTCAAATATTTAATATCATTGGTTTGTTTAAATGCCTTCAGCAGTTCCTTATCTGATTGTGCATCAGTTGATATGTTGGTAATAAAATTCAAATGCTGGTGTTAGTGAAAATTTAAATGTTTTAAATATCCTGGTTGTTATATTTGATGTTACGAACAATTGTATTTCATGTTAACATCCTAATAGCCCGTCCGTCGTGGCGAATCAC
The DNA here is from genome assembly GCA_025352625.1 of Ferruginibacter sp. Taxonomy (GTDB): domain Bacteria; phylum Bacteroidota; class Bacteroidia; order Chitinophagales; family Chitinophagaceae; genus Ferruginibacter. Next base: position 2,773 of record JANXSR010000369.1, on the reverse strand, counting down.
TCACTCTAGTTCGGCATACCGATGTGGTAGTGCCTTAAATCGATTTTGTTATAGCTCTCAAAAAACTTTATTTAAAGGCTCAGAAAATCTTTAAAATAACTCCGTCAGGTCAATCTAAAATTATCTAGTCAAAATAAACTTTTACTGTTTGATAAAATAGCCGGTTATTTAAATACTGTTGTTGTGCCTGTTGCTGTTTTTCTGAAAAACCCTGCAATCCAAAAAGTCCTGCAGCATTCCCTTTATTAATGGCAATTTCCAGGTAAGCGGCAGAATTAAACATGGCCAGTTTTTCGCCCTCAGCCACATCTGCATAAGTGTCACTGATTTTATCAATTACTTCATCCCTTTTAAAAACAATTTTAAAACTTCTTCCCCTTCGCTGTTCTTCAAATTCTTCTTTGGTAATATTTACAATTACATTCTCAAAATTATCAATAAAAATAATCTGGCCTTCTATCCAGTTATTACCCAACAGCGGACGCAGGGGATTCTTAACCCGGATAGAAACTGTTGCATCGCCAACTTCTTCTATGGGCTTTCCATTATGTAACTCATCAAAAGCTTTTGCGAATACAGTGGTGCAATAAAGTGTGTTTTTTTGTTCCGTCTTATCTAATTTTAATGCCACTACTTTTTGTGGAACTTCTTCTAAAATCATGGTGAGTAAACCATTATCGGCACAACCAATATAATAGCCGTTGTGTTCAGCCAGCAGCAAATGTTCAGGCTTTTCATCAAATAGATTTACCATTATAAGGTGGTAAGTACCAGAGGGGAAATTTTTAATGGCATTCCTGCAAACATAGGCGGCCTGTGGGTAATTAAAGGGAGATAGCTGGTGTGTAACATCCACTATTGTAAAAAATGCAGCGTGTTGTAACAACTGCCCTTTTACTGCACCTGCAAGAAAATCATGCTGACCAATATCTGTTGTAAGGGTGAGTAAAGGCATGTAATAGTGGATAGTTGGTCCGTTAATATTTTAAAGTAATTGGTTAGTTAAATTGAGATCGGTGTTATTGAAATGTCACTGCTTATAAGAAGGCGGTCTAATATTTTCCGTTTGGGTAAACACACTATTTCATCAGTTCTCCATTTTTAAAAAAGAATTTTTTCACTAACCTGTCTGCCAGGGATGGGAAAAATTTATTTACAAAAACAGTTTGCTTACCTTGAAAAGTTAGCACCAATGTTCTTTTTCTTTTTGCTACTGCTTTTAAAATATGCCGGGCACATGTTTCAGGGCTCATCAGGGTCGCCTCTCTCAATGGACTTTCGCCCTGCGTTTGTCCCTTACTGTTGAGTGCTGCATTACGGATATTGCTTTTAGTAAATCCGGGGCATACCCACATAACATTCACGCCATCATCCATCACTTCGGTGCGTACCGCCTCTAACCAACCATTAACTGCAAATTTAGAAGCAGAATAACCACTTCTGCCCGGTAAGCCCCTAAAGCCTGCAATAGAAGAAATACCCACAATAGTACCTTTTCTTTCAATGATGGAATTTAATGCCAGCTTGGTACAATATACAGTTCCAAAAAAGTTGATATCCATTACTTTTTTTATTACATCAACATCAAGGTCTTTTAATAAAGATCTCATAGAAACACCAGCGTTATTAATCAATATATCTATACCTCCAAATGTTTCAATAGTCGATTTGATAAAATTTTCACATTCATCAAACCTGCTTACGTCTGCCACCATACTATGTAAAAGCTGGTTAGAATATTGTACCTGTAAATTATATAGTTTATCCTGGTTGCGGCCACAGGTGGCCACTTTGGCGCCTAAAGGGATCAACGCATCAATTAATGCTTTGCCTATCCCTTCGCTGCCACCGGTAATTACAACTACCTTGTCTCTAAAGAAATCATTCATACAAAAAAAATTATAAGCAAAAATAAGAGACTTATACTGGTGTAGGAAAACAAACTTGGTGTGAAATAAATAAAAAAGGAGTTCATTAAATGAACTCCTCAAGTGAACTGGCTGGGACTCGAACCCAGGACCCATACATTAAAAGTGTATTGCTCTACCAACTGAGCTACCAATTCTTCAACCCTTTTTTATAATGGAGTGCAAAAATAAGGCAAAAAGGTATTGGGGCAAATTTTTTTTGTAAAAAAGTCAAATCTATTTTTTGTTGTAAGGTGTTGAGTACGATTTATTTGTATTTAGTATTTTATAACAAGGTTCCTAAAGTCTTTACCACGGCTCATTTCGACCGTATAAAATTTTTTAAAACCCCAATACATCTTTCATACTAAATATTCCTTTTTTGTCTTGTAAAAACTCTGCTGCCAGAACGGCTCCTGTAGCAAAGCCCTTGCGGTTATGTGCCGTATGTGAAATTTCAATATCATCAATCGGCGAACTATATTTTACTATGTGAGTGCCTGGTGCCGGATCTATTCTTTCGCTTATGATGGGCAAGTCTTCTGGTGAAAGCGTTGCCTTATTAACCCATTGCTTTTTACGTCTAATGTTTTCAAGTATTTGTTCTGCCAGTGTTATAGCAGTTCCACTGGGTGCATCTTTTTTTTCTGTGTGATGAATTTCGGTCATACTTACTTCATAATCGGTATGAGGGTTCATTAGTTGAGCCAATCTTTTATTCACCTCAAAGAATATATTAACACCTACACTGTAATTACTTGCATATAAAAGGGTGCCTTTTGTTTCGATGCATACATTTTTCACTTCTTCCCAACGATTAAGCCAACCAGTACTACCGCTTACCACCGGTGTGCCAGCCTGCAGAC
>JANXSR010000328.1 GCA_025352625.1 Ferruginibacter sp. | reverse complement strand
ATACCTACAAGAAAAATGCTGCCCCTAACCCCTAAAGGGGAATTTTGATGCGTATTATCATTTCCTTTTTCTTTCATGTTTGCCATTCTCTTGCGTAATTCTTTTATTTCCCTTGAGTTGCTTAGGCTATATTTTCTCCCCTTTAGGGGTTGGGGGTATCATTACTTAAACGCATTAATCCCAGTAATATCCATACCAGTTATTAGTAAATGAACATCGTGTGTGCCTTCGTAGGTCAATACACTTTCCATATTCATCATATGACGCATGATAGAATATTCGCCTGTAATGCCCATACCACCTAGAATTTGTCTTGCTTCACGGGCAATGTTAGCCGCTAACTCGCAACTATTGCGTTTAGCCATGCTTACCTGTGCTGGCGTGGCTTTGCCGTCATTCATCAACACACCCAAACGCCAAACCAATAGTTGGGCTTTGGTAATTTCGGTAATCATTTCTGCCAGTTTTTTTTGTTGCAATTGAAACCCCGCTATCGGTTTGCCAAATTGGATACGTTCTTTACTGTATCGCAAAGCCGTATCGTAGCAATCCATGGCCACGCCAATTGCACCCCAAGCAATACCAAAACGGGCTTTGGTTAAGCAACTTAACGGGCCTTTTAAACCTTTAACTTTTGGCAAAATATTTGTCTTTGGCACACGCACATCTTGAAACACCAATTCGCCAGTAGCACTGGCTCGTAAACTCCATTTGCTATGTGTAGTTGGCGTGGTAAAACCTGGCATTCCACGTTCTACAATTACACCTCTAATATCGCCTTGTTCATCTTTTGCCCACACAACGGCTACTTGTGCAAATGGTGCGTTACTAATCCACATTTTGGCACCATTTAAAATCACCTGCCCATCGCCGTTATCTTTAAAATTGGTGAGCATACCGGCGGGGTCACTACCATGGTTGGGTTCGGTCAATCCAAAACAACCCAGCCATTCGCCGCTTGCCAGCTTTGGTAAATATTTATTACGCTGTTCTTCGTTGCCATATTGATAAATGGGAAACATCACCAGGCTGCCCTGTACACTTGCTGTTGAGCGAACGCCACTATCGCCCCGTTCCAGTTCCTGCATCATCAAGCCGTAGCTGATATAATCCAATCCACCGCCACCATACTGCTCCGGTACTGTGGGGCCAAAGCAACCAAGATCTCCTAATTGTTTTATAATCTGTTGTGGAAACTCGGCCCGCTGTGCATAGTCTTCAATGATGGGCGAAATTTCTTTCTTTACATAAGTGCGAACAGTTTCCCGGATGAGTTTGTGTTCTTCCGTTAATAATTCATCAACATTAAAATAATCGGGAGATTGAAAATTGTCTGTTTTAGCTGCCATGGCAATCGTTTAGTTATTTTGATTAATTATTTTTTTTACCAGCAGTTATTTAAAAATCAATTTCGGCGTAGCTTGTCGGCTGTGGCAGAGCACTACCTTGTATAGCATATAAATTGATCTTTTACTGTGGCGAAATTGGTTGCTGAATTAGGGGTGATTTTACTGCTAATTTCACGCAGCAAATATAACCTCCTTCTGCCATTACTATATAAATTGTTGTATTTTTTAAACATCGTTTTTACACAGCTTAAAATTTTATTTATGAAACGTTTTTTTCTTTTAACAACCTGCTTTTTAACTATGGGATTTTTAAGTGTTGGGCAAAATAAATCAAAATCTGTTAAAGCTAATGAGGACCCGGCCTATAAAATAAGACAGTACTGGTTTGTTTTGCTGACCACAGGCCCAAACATAATTACAGATTCTGCAACCAGCGCCCAATTGTTCGAAAAGCATATGGCAAATATCAGCCGCTTGTATAAGGAAGATGTTTTAAAAGTTGCAGGCCCCTTTGGCGAAAATACCCGTCAATGGCGTGGCCTATTTGTATTTGATTACCCAATAAAAAAAGAAGCAGAAATTATTGTTCAATCTGATGCTGCAATTGCAGCAGGGTTACTTACTGCAGAAATAACACCCTGGTACACGGCACCAATAAATAGCTTTGAGCCAGGTAAACCTAAAGAATAATTACTTTATGGTAATTACCTTTTATAAAACGTAATAGTTTTATAAATAACTCGCCATTTCAGTTTGATATTGTAAAGCAATTGCTCTAGCCTCTGTTGCAAAGTCTTCTTTTTCACCGGCATAAATAATAGCCCGGCTGGCATTTACAAGCAGTCCACAATCTTTATTGAGCCCATATTTACTTACCTCTTCAAGGCTGCCGCCCTGGAAACCAACACCAGGAACTAATAAAAAATGATCAGGAATAATTTTGCGAATATCCGCTAATAAACTTGCTTTGGTGGCACCAATTACAAACATTAAGTTGCTTTCAGTACCCCAGGTACTTACTGTTTTTAAAACTTCTTCGTATAAAAAATGGTCGCCAATCTTTTGTTGTTCAAAATCTTTGCTGCCGCTGTTGCTGGTTAATCCCAACACGATGGCCCACTTACTCTCAAATTCTAAAAAAGGTTTTACGCTGTCTTCGCCCATGTAGGGAGCGACTGTTACAGCATCAAAATTCAATGTCTCAAAAAATGCTTTGGCGTATTGGGTAGAAGTGTTGCCGATGTCACCACGTTTGGCATCGGCTATTGTAAAGTGTTCCTTTGGAATATAGTTTACCGTTCTTTCCATTATGTCCCATCCTTTTGATCCAAGCACTTCATAAAAAGCGGTATTGATTTTATACGCTACACAAAGGTCTTTGGTGGCATCAATGATCTGTTTATTAAATTCAAAAATAGCATCCGGGTGTGACTGCAGGTGTTTTGGTATTTTCTCAAAATCAGTATCCAGTCCAACACAGAGGTATGATTTTTTTAATTGTATTTGATGGATGAGTTGTTGTCTTGTCATAATAATTTACACTTTATTGGTACCAATGCGCTTTTCCATTTCATGGGCAACGTCTATAGAATTACCGTCAGCAGTTTTTTTTAATTGCTCAATGATATTTATTTGTTCTGCATGGGTTTTATTCTGGCTTAGTTTAAAAACATTGTCCAATTTTTCTACTTCTATTGTGAATCCTATAATTGCTTTTAACATCTGATCAATATATTCTTTTGACATTGCATGGAATGCTGCCGCTGTTGCTGTGCCTTCGTATTTATTGGTGACTGCTTTTATGGCGGCATATGTGCCAGCGTCATCTGTGAAAACAATATTGCCTTTTGCATGCACCGTCATGTAATTCCAGGTAGAAGCTGATTGCGGATTGTTATACCAGCTTGCACTTACATAACAATGTGGACCATTAAAAATTACCAGCACATTACTATTCTCTACAAATGCTTTGTGATGATCGCTGTTCTTCATTATGTGGCCACACAATATTATTTTGTCATTAGCTTCAACAACAACTTCTAACGGAATATGGGTTGCTACAGGATATTGCTCTCCCAAACCAGTAATAATTGCAAAAGCATTTTCCTTCATAAAAGCAATTACTTTATCAGTATCTTTTTCTGTAAAGTGTGGCAATTTATACATTAAGCAGCATTTAAAATTTGTTGTAAAAGCTCAGCAAAAATATAGATTTCTTCAAAGCTGTTGTACAATGGTACCGGGGCAACTCGTATTACATTGGGTTCCCGCCAGTCTGCAAAAATACCAAAGGGTAGC
>JANXSR010000289.1 GCA_025352625.1 Ferruginibacter sp. | reverse complement strand
TATTTGATGATATTATTTGGATTGAAGGATTAAGGGATTATATCAAGGTAAATCTTAAAAGTACCAAAAAGCCTTTGATAATAAGAACAAGTCTTAAAGCAATTGAACCGGAATTACCTCCACATAAATTTATAAGGATTCACAGGTCTTATTTAGTAGCCATTACAGAAATAACAGCAGTTCGTAAAAACAGTATTTTTATAAAAGAAATAGCGTTACCTGTTGGCGAAACATTTCGTGAATCCGTCGAAAAACTTGTGCGAAAAGAGTTGTAAAATTTTAATAATTGAACTTTTAAAATCTACATCAGCTTTTTTTTGCCGGCCGTATAATCATTCTTAGAGATTGGTCTTTTGTAAAATAAGCAATCATCCAGTTCCAGAAAGTTCTTACCCTGTTACGATAAGTTATCAGCGATAATAAGTGAATGAATAACCATGCCAGCCATGCGATAAAACCTTTGAGATGAAGCCTTGGTTTTGGTAAGTCTACCACGGCTTTGTTTCTGCCGATGATGGCCATAGAGCCTTTGTCAACATAGGCAAAAGCCTTTAGTGCTTTGCCATTTACCAGTGCTTGAAAATTTTTGGCAAGGTTAAGTCCCTGCTGAATAGCCACCTGTGCCACCTGGGGATGGCCGTTGGGGAAATGAGTATCTGTTGTCTGAAAACAGGTATCTCCAACTGCATAAATATTTTCAGTTCCATTCAGTTTATTGTATTCATCCACCAACATTCTTCTGCCCCGTCCGTAACTTGCTGCAGGCAAGCCTTCAAAAACAGAAGCGGTAACACCGGCTGCCCAAATTAAATTTTTGGTAGCAATGTGTTCACCATTGGTGAAGAGGATGGTATCGTTCACATAATCTTTTACCTGGTAATCTAGTTTAATTTTTACACCCAGTTTTGTAAGTGCTTCAAAAGTATCCTGCTGCGATTGCGGGCTCATAGGAGCCAGTACCACTTTACCGCCATCTACCAAAATTATTTCTACGCCTTTGCCCGATAGTGCAGGATATTCTTTTCGCAGAATACCATTTTTCATTTCGGCAAACATGCCTGCCAGTTCCACGCCTGTTGGGCCACCACCAGCAATTACAATGGTTACTAATTTTTTTATTTCAGCCGCATCATTACTTATAACCGCCTGCTCCATCTGTTCTAATAACCTGTTACGCATTTCAAGTGCATCGCTCAGTGTTTTCATGGGAATGGCATGTTGCTTCACATTTTCCATACCAAAATAATTGGTTTCGGCACCGGTTGCAAATACCAGTTGGTCGTATGTTAATTCGCCACTATCCAGTATTATTTTATTTTCTGCAGGCACTATTTTCTTTACCTCTCCTAACCGAAAATGAAGGTTATCCTTGCCCGAAAATAATTTTCGAAAAGGATAACTGATACTGGTAGGTTCCAGGTAGGCTGTCGCCACTTGGTAAATTAATGGAGGAAAGAAATTGTAATTATTTTTATCTACCAATGTTACCTGAAAATCTATTTTATTGGCCAGCGATTTGGCTATGTTAACTCCGGCGAAACCGCCTCCTATTACTACTATGTGCATTTGATAATTATTTTAGAAAACTATTGTACGAAGATATTTTAGTTTACAGGGGTATAACAATTTTAATTGCTGAATGTTTGATGTTTTGATTAAAGCAATTTTGATACCTGCTTTATATGTTCTTGTCAAATGCCCGTAGCTGCTGAATGTAGATTATTATCAACAACATGGGCAATACTAATACCCCCGGCATCTTAAAAACAAGCAAAGCTTTTTAAGAATAATGCCTTGAAATTCCAACAATGATAAATAAAAAACTTCCTTATTTTGCAGCCTTCTTACTAACAAGCGGGGACATCTCATTATTTGCTATTTAATAAACTTAAGCAATATTAATTTACATACATGACAGAAAAAGAAATTATCGACACCACCGTACATTTTGTAAAAACAACCTTACAAAATGCTGAGGGTGGCCATGATTGGTGGCATATTGAAAGGGTTTGGAAAAATGCGGTTACCATTGCTGAGGGAGAGAAGGTAAACCTGCAGGTAGTTGAGCTAGCCGCCTTACTGCACGATATTGCGGATGCTAAATTTAACAATGGAGATGAAGAAGTTGGCCCTGCAAAAGCAACACAATTTTTACAATCCATCAGTGTTGCAGAAGAAATTATTGAGCAGGTGGAAAATATCATCCGGAACATTTCTTTTAAAGGCGGAAACTTTCCGCAATATTTTAACAGCCCGGAACTGGCTGTGGTGCAGGATGCAGACAGGCTTGATGCATTGGGTGCCATTGGTATTGCAAGGGCTTTTAATTACGGAGGTTTTAAAAACAGGGAAATCTATAACCCTGCTATAGCTCCTGATTTGGGTATGACAAAAGAAAGTTATAAAAAAAGTGCGGCCCCCACCATCAATCATTTTTATGAAAAACTGTTGCTGTTAAAAAATAAAATGAATACTACAACCGGCAAAAAAATGGCTGAACAAAGACACTTGTTTATGGAGACTTATTTAGACCAGTTTTATAAAGAATGGGAAGGTGAAAAATAATGGGCTGAAACTAATAGTAAGTTGACGGTAAATTTTTATATTTTATGTTAGTGGTGAATTACCAATCGCCATTAAATTAGTACTGCTTTTTTTTCTTTTTAGCTTTTGCGCTATCAAAAATCCAGTAAGTAAGTTTGGTTGATAAGATACCCAAACCTGCGCCAGCCAACACTTCTGATAGCACGTGCTCTTTGTTGTATATCCTAAGCACCCCCACAGTTGTAGCAACAAGATAACCACTGTAGCTCAGTAACGGATTAATACCCTTCAATTCCTGGTGAAAAATTTCTGCTCCTCTAAAGGCGTTGGTAGTATGGCCCGAAGGAAACTTGGTGTTGTGGGTATTGTACACCTCTATATTTTTAGAAATCTTTCTCATCACAAATCCAACACCGCCGGCAATTGCCATGGAGCCTGCATCTAAAATAAGGTGTTCGGTAAAACTATGTGTTGTTTTTACATGCAATGCATCCATCAGGTATATAGAGGCAGAAGGAGCCCACATTAAATAATCATCTGCCTTTGTATGAAAATCCGGATAGTTTCTTTTTACTGATGCCAGGATATCATCGTCTATTCGCTGAATGCCTGTGATGGCTGGTTTCAGGCAGCCATACAACAAAAAAGTTCCGGGAATAACAATGCCTGCAGGTGTAAAATAGCGACTGCTATGCTTCTCTGCCACTATGGAAGAATTTGATGCCGGAAGATTTATGTGTGTGGTATCCTGGGCAAACAGTTTAAAAGTAAACAATAAAAACAGGCAAGGTAAAACACACAATGGAAGATTAAATTTCATACTATTTATTTAGTTAACGTGGCTTGTAGCCGTCACAGTTGTTAGCGTTGAGAATTAAATGCTAATTAAAAGTACTTACAAAACCATTGCCTCAATCAAATCGAGCTTATTACTGAATTTTACAAAGCTTGCGGGAAAGCCTGTTTTAATGCTTCCAACTTTTGTATCCATGTTGATGGCTTGTGCCGGTCTGCAGGTTGCCATTTTTATTGCTTCACTTACGGGTACATCTACATGAGTCACTGCATTGCGAACTGCATCTGCCATTG
>JANXSR010000263.1 GCA_025352625.1 Ferruginibacter sp. | reverse complement strand
TAAACCGAGCGCAGTAATATTTACATTTTTCTTTTTACTGTTGCTATCTCTTTTTGTAAATGCATTTTGTAAAATCCTTATACCAAGATACATTGTATATAATGCAATAAAGGGCTTGGTCATTTTTGCATATCTTTCTCCAACATAACTTAACAATAATGCACCTGCTATTGCACCAATTATGGCTGGTATCGCCAGGGCCTTAGCTAATTTTTTATTTATATTACCCAGTTGCCAGTGGCTGATAGAACCTGCAGCACTGGTAAACGATTCTGCAGAATGAATGCTGGCACTAATTACCGGAGGTGGTACATTTAAAATTAGCAAAATTGTGGTGCAAATAACTCCATATCCCATGCCCATTGAGCCAGCCACAATTTCTGCAGAAAAGCCTACCAAAAGCATCCAGTAAAACAAATTATTGTCTTTTTGTAATGCCGCCTGTAATTCAGTAAGCTGGTTTGCTGAAAGAAAAAGATAAGTAAACAACACTACTAATGCTACAACAGAAATTGCTATCATATATTTATTGAACACTTTTCTTCGGGATGAAGTAAGTTCCTGGGCCGTTAATACCACTTCATGCGAATGCGTAATTTCTTCTATAATTTCTTCGGGTGTATTATTCGACATGCCTATTTATTTTGAGAAAGATTTTTGGTTAATTCATTCAACTGCTTCACTTTTTCTGTAAAGTCGCCACTCATTTTATTACGTATAGTCTGCATACTGTTTAACAGCGTATCTATTTCGTCGGGCAATGTTTCATTTAATACTTCTTTAAGCCTTTTAGCAATTGTGGGCGATTTGCCATTGGTACTGATTGCAATTTTAAGATTGCCTTTTTGCACAACAGAACCCAGGTAAAAATCACACAAATCAGGTTTATCGGCAGCATTTACCAGAATGCCTTTGCTTCTTGCATCCATTGCAACTTCCTGGCTTACTATTGGATCATTAATGGCAGCGATAGCTAAATCTTTATTATCAAGATCACTTATATTATAAGGCTTTTCAATAAGTGTGATATTAGAATATTGTTTTGCTAATTCCTTTATTTCATCACTTATTTGGGAAGCAACTAGTGTAATAACCGCTGACGGGGAATTGGATACAACAGCCTGCAGCTTTTCCATACCCACATAGCCACCACCTACCAATAGTAGCCGCAATTGCTTAAGTTTTAAAAAAATCGGGAAAAGTTCATTCCGTTCCGGTAAGGTCGTATTAGCCATCGGAGGCAAATATATACAAATCTCTACTAATTTAGTAGACTATAATAAATATTTTTAAAATTTATTTTGTTTTCGCAAAATTTTGACAAAGTAATCCGGGAGCTATATTTATTTAGCAGATTTTAGAAGATGCCTGTTTCAGTAAATAAATCATGTGGTTTTACCTTAATTGCCTCAATTACATTACCCACTTTTAGTTGGCCGGTTTGCTTATAGAGGATATTCTGCCCAAAATATATTTTATTATTTCTCATCCGGTAACCAGCCAAAGTTTTCAATGGTTCTTTAGCTTTTTTTGCTGTTGATTGGTTTATAGTGGTCATGGTACAGCGGGCACATAATTTTACGCCGTACATATCAATGCCATTAACCTTTACATGTTCCATTGTATCTTCATCATAAGGTTGCCCGCCGGTAAAAACAATGTTGGGTCTGAAACGGTTGATGGGCAGTGGCTGTTCCAAACGGCTGTTCAAATCATTGAGTGATGCCTGCCCGATGATCAGCAAAGGGTAACCATCAGAAAAACTGGTGATCTCTTTGTTCTTTGCATACTGTTCATCCACCAACCGCTTTTCGCCATCAGGCATGTACACGAGCCTGCATGACATGGACAATTGTTTAGTCAGCCATTCATCTGCTCCATTATTTACATATTGTGCTGCACATTCATCATCCCACACTTTTACGCTAACTGTTGCTGCAGGTACAGGCTGCAATGGAACGCTAATTTTATCTGCTGCATTTTTTTTATGAAATATTACCAGCTCATTGCCTTCAATGTTAGTTTGTAATAAACTCATTACCGGGTGCTCCCGCTGGGTAAGAAAATTATTGCTGCTGTCTACCAGCATAAATCTTCTGTCGTATTGAAGTCCCCTGTCGGTTAATTGTGCGGAACTAACTTCAAAGCCGCCCAGTGATTTTATGGGATAGATAAATAATTGGCTGATGGTATACATATTTCAAAGGTGGTGATTTTATTTATTATAAATGAGTGGTTATATAAAATGATGCAATTAATGTCAGAGCCTGCCTTTAAACCTTAATAGAAAAACAACCATCATAAACATTACCTTATTTGCAGCAGATAATTCTACATGAATAAGGTAATAAGGTCAGCGCTTAAATTATTTTATTTGTACTAAGGTTAATGAAACATCATTTTTTATGCCGGGTGCCTGGTACTTAATTTCTTTCGACAAAAAAACTATACCAATTTAAAATAAACTTCAACCAGGAAGCTGAAGATGCACAATGAAATAATGTTGAACGGTGCGACGCCAATGAAGCTCAACCAGGGTTATTGGCTGGTTACAAAAATTGTATTATTCATTGTACATTTACTTACACAACCAACTTAAAAAATGAAACCAACCATCACCATAGAATATTGCCCGAAATGCCACTGGCTGCTGAGAGCCGCTTACATGGCGCAGGAATTGCTGACCACTTTTGAAGGCGACCTGCAATCGGTAACACTGCAACCCAGCGAAGTGGGCGGCCAATACATCATTTACATCAACGGCAAAGTATTTTTCGACCGCAAAGCATTTGGCAGATTTCCAGAAATTAAAGAATTGAAACAACTGGTAAGGGATGTGGTAAACCCCGATAAAAGTTTAGGCCATTCTGATAAACACTAAAATTATTTTGTATGATTGGCATTGTATTATGTGGCGGCCAAAGTTCCCGCATGGGTAGCGACAAAGGCTTGTTGCCGGCCGATGATTCAACCTGGGCGCAAGCGGCGATCAATAAATTGGCCGCATTGGAAATACCTGTATCACTATCCGTAAATGAGCTGCAATACGACAGCTATGCAACAGCCTTTCCCGGAACTGAAATTATAGCCGACAATGATTCGCTGGTATTGCATGGCCCGTTACTTGGAGTACTGAGCGCTCATTTACAACACCCATTGCAAAATCTTTTTGTACTGGCCTGTGATATGCCTTTGATGGAAACCAGCGTGCTCAGGAACTTGTACAACCATTACCTGCAAACGGATGCTTATGATGCTTTTGTTTTTACCAACGATGAAGAGCCGGAACCTTTGTGTGGTATTTATTGCGCTAAAGGATTAGCAGCCATTTTAGACATGTACAAAACACATGCATTAACAAGACGCAGCATGAAGTTTATGCTGGAACATTTAAACACCCGCTACATTGCCATTGCGGAAGAACAGAAAAAGTATTTTAAAAATTTTAATGCCCATGCTGATTTAAACGGGGAGTAGTATTTATGCTTCCACATACTGCAACGACAACTTATTTATTTGTCTGAATGCAGGCTTAGGGGTCTCACATAAAGGGCAGCAATATTTCTCGGGTAAATTTTCAAAAGCAGTTCCTGCCGCAATATTATTTTCAGGCTCTCCCACCGTTGCATCATATACCGAAAGACATTGCGGGCATTGGTGTATCCATACAGGCAATTCCTCTTTTAACTGCACTTCTTTTTTTGGCTTTTTTATAGTTACAGCTTCCTGTTTGCTGGCATTGTGCGCATAAAAACCAATGATGGCCCTGCGCAATTGCTCAGGCAATAACCATTTGTAATTATTGCGGCTAAAAGTAAAGCCTGTTCTTTCGTTGGGGTTAAAATCCTTTGCGCATAAAATATCATAGCGGTGAAAAAACTCAATGCCTGCAATGGTAAACAGCGGTTTTCTTTTTACCAGAATACTGCTGAACACTTCGCTTTTGCGCCTTGTTTTTATACCGATACAAATGCCAAATGTCCGGGTGTCATCCTGCTGCAAATATTTTATCAGGTAGTTCTTTAAAGCCAATCCATCTTTACAATCATCTTCTACCTGAAAGTTTAATTCGTTGGCCGCATGGCGCACATTCACCTGGTGTTTGCCCAACACGGCATCCCATAAATTACGATCCTTTTCTTCAATGCTTTTTATAATAATTGATTTCCATGGAGTAGAACATAACTGGCCAATTTTAGTAGCCAGGCAAAGTGAACAGACCTGCCGCAAAAAAGCGACGGAAAACTTTTCATCCCTGCGGTAAATGCCCAGCCAGTAGCGGTTATTCACCCGGTTAAATCCTTCATAATAAGGCAGCATAAATGGCGGAAAAACAACTTTGGTTTCGGCAGCTTTTACATTGTATTGTTGCTGTTGCATAACGATGCTGTACAACAAAGCGCCATCGGGTTCAGGCGCATC
>JANXSR010000234.1 GCA_025352625.1 Ferruginibacter sp. | reverse complement strand
GTATTAAAATGGATACATATAGTTCGCAAAGTCTTTACGCTGTTAATTTCGGGTAGACCCTACTTTTTTTCTTGATAAAAAAAAGAAACAAAAAAAAATCAATATGCCGCGGCGGATAAAATCAAGGACCCCGAAAGCTTTTGGAACGCCGCCGCAGTAAAATACATTGTAGTTTATATCGGCTCAAACAACCTTGATTTTTTAATGGCTTATATTGAAAATTTCTCCCACTTTTTATTCGAGTCCACAGCCAGCATTCGTTTGCGAAATAAATGCGTAACCTTAATAAATTTAATTTCTGTTTCACTTGCATTTGGCATAACAGATTACTATTTTTATAGATGTCTTTCACCATAAAAATAATTGTATGGCAAAAACCGTAAAAGCTGCTTCCCCACCGAGAGGGAAGTTCCCTCCGTTTCACATTCACCCCATCATTTTAAAATACTGGTCGTTGGGTGGCGCAGGTAGCTGGCTTGGTCCCAATACCACACCCATTACTACATGCCCTGATGGCGTAGGGTCTTTTCAGCATTATGCAAACGGGTCTATTTATTATCATCCTGCCACCGGAGCCCACGAAATTCATGGATTGATCCGAGCCCGCTGGTCTTCGCTTGGCTGGGAACGAAGTTTTTTAGGCTACCCGGTTACCGATGAAACCGCCACCCCTGACGGAATTGGTCGCTACAATCATTTCCAGGGAGGTAGCATTTACTGGAGCCCCGCTACAGGTGCCTGGGAAGTGCATGGTTTAATAAGAAATAAATATGCTGCTTTGGGCTGGGAACGCAGTTTTCTTGGTTATCCCTTAACGAATGAAAATACTACCCCTGACCGTATTGGCCGGTACAATCATTTCCAAGGCGGCAGCATTTACTGGTCGCCCTCAACAGGTGCCTGGGAAGTGCATGGTGCCATTCGTGGCCAATGGGCCGCACTGGGTTGGGAGCGGAGTGCACTTGGTTATCCCATTTCAGATGAGCTGTCTGTTTTTGGTGGTGCAGGGCGCATCTCACATTTTCAACACGGCAGTATCTACTGGTCGGCCACTGCAGCGGCAAGGGTATTGCGGGAAAGGGTGAGGGTGCATGTTAAATGCCTTGAAATACCCGTTTCATTTACGTTGAACGAACAGTTTGCCGCTATGCAGGAAGTGTATGCAATAGGGGGCATCAGGGTAGACTGGGCCACTACTGAAAATCTTGCATTGCCAAGTCTGAATGATGTGGATGTAGGGAGCTGCAACATGGGTGTGGTAACTGCAGAACAAACCTCTTTATTTGGCAACAGAAATTTTGTGGGTGTCAACGAAATGGTGGCTTACTTTGTAAGGAGTACAGTACCGGCATTGAATGGCTGTGCGGCATTTCCGCCGGGCAGGCCGGGAGCGGTGATTGTCCGCTCTGCCAGCCGCTGGACGTTGGGCCACGAATTGGGCCATGTGTTGGGACTATCGCATGTCAGCAACAATGACCGTCTTATGACGGGTTTAGGTACCTTTAACATTACCAACCCGCCACCGGATTTAATTGCCAGTGAAATCAGTACCATGATTGGCAGCGGATTAAGCACACCCCTTTAATTTACTTTCAAAAAATTACAATATGGCAACTGTTAAAAAAGCTACCGGCGTTTCAAATCAGGATATCGTGGCCTTTCTGAGGCAGGATGAACTGGATTATCCCGCAGGTGCAACAAAATTTGGTAAAGCGGCCCTTCCGTTTATCACCGAACTGATCAACAGCAACGACGAAAATCTTGCCACCAAGGCCGCTTACCTTGCCGGTTATATTAAAGACAGTTCGGTAAAAGATATTTTAAAAATGGCAGCAGGTAACAGCCTTACAACCGTACGCATTGCCGCCGCTTATGGCGCACAACGGATGGATGCAAAAAACGGGCAGGTGCTATTGGACAAACTGCTGGATGATACCGACCCCGGTGTGGTGAAATACACCATCAAATCAGCGGTGGCATTGAATGTGGCTAAAAACCTGAAAACAAAAATCAGTAAGATATCCAAAGATTTTGCTGATGAAGGTGTTAAAACGATAGCAGTTGATCTGGTGAAAAGATTAAGATAATGCAATTGTAAAAACCAGAAAAGCCGGGTAAGTATTTACCGGGCTTTTTATTGCTGCTATTTAAGTAACAAGAAATATATTCAGCATTTTTATTTCCAAAAGTTCTTAAAGTTATTTCAAATACCCCCCAAACCATTTCAAATACCTTTCATACCTGTCAACCTGGTAAGAAGGTTTGGTGATGCCGTGAAACTGGCCGGGGTAAATGATGAGTTGAGCTGGTATGCCCAATGATTTCAACGCCTGGTACATTTGCTCGGCACCTGCCGTAGGCACGTTAAAATCTTTTTCACTGGCCATAAACATGGTAGGCGTTTTTATCTTATCTGCTTTAAAGAAGGGATAAGAAAGATCCAGCCATTTTTTTTGATTTTTCCAGGGAGCACCCAACTCTGTTTCGTATTGTGTTACATACTGGTCAACACCATACATGGTTAATTGAAGGGAACTGCCGGCGCCACTGGCGGCGGCTTTAAAGCGGGTATCAGTTGCAATGGTATAATTGGTTAAAATACCACCGTAACTCCATCCGCCGATGCCCATTTTTTTTTCATCTGCAATGCCTTTTTCAACCAGGTAATTGGCAGCACCTAAAATATCCTGTACTTCTTTGTTGCCCCAATCTGCATAAATGGCTTTTGTAAAATTAATACCTCTGCCGTTGCTGCCCCTGTAATTTATGCCCGCCACGGCATAGCCGTCAGATGCAAGCATTTGCCGGGTAAGATCAAATTCATAATTGTCCTGGCCAACTGGGCCGCCATGTACATAGAGAATCAACGGTAATTTTTTACCAGATGCGGCAGTCGCCGGACGGTATAAAATATTGGAAATTGTAGTACCATCTTTACTGGTAGAAGTAAATCCTTCCACCGTAGCAAACTCTATTGCATTCACAAAAGAATCCTGCACATGCGTTAGTCTTCTTACTGCGTTGTTGTCAATGGCATAAATTTCTGTGGGCAGTTGTGGTTCACTCATTAAAGCAATCAATGCATCTGAGCCGGGAGCCCTTTCAATATCTGCGTACGCTTTTTCTCCCTCGGCAACGGTTTCAATGGTGTTGCCTGCAATATTCAATTTTGCGATGTATTGTTTCCTGTCATCTTCTACTATAAACGTTAATTGCTGATTGTCTTTCGTCCATTGGATGTCACTTACCGGCCTGTCTAAAGAACCTGCCAATAATTTAGGCGTACCACCTGTAGCAGCTACCACTGCAAGATTGGTTTGACCATACATGGTAAAATTCAGGTTGCTGGAAGAACTGGTATAAGCGATCCATTTGCCATCCGGGCTCCACTGCGGATTTATATCTGCACCAGCCCATGTGGTTAATTGTTTCATGGCTGCGCCGGCAATGGCATCCATTACCCAGATATCAGTGTTCTCATTCCTGTCCCTGTCTGTGGTGCGGTTACTCACAAAAGCCAACTGTTTACCATCGGGGCTCCATGCAGGAGAAGCTTCATCAAAATTTCCTTTGGTTAAAGTATCGGTCTTTTTTGTGTTGATATCAAAGATGTACAAATGGGTATAACGGTTTTCAATATATCCTTTGATGTCCTGTTTAAACTGGTAACGGTCCATTACAAAAGGAACCCTTGTTTTAGATTTGGCAGTATCTGTAAAATCCTGATCTTTTATGCTCATGGCTATTTTTTTACCATCCGGGCTCCAGGCGTAATCTCCTAAATCTCCTTTAAGACCGGTAATCTTTTTTGCCTCACCGCCCCTTGTATCCAGCAACCATATCTGCGAAACTTTTTCACCATTTCTGTCAGAAACAAAAGACAGGTATTTTCCATCAGGACTCCAGCGGGGAGTGCTTTCGCCGTCTTCACTGTTGGTGAGTTGCACGGTTTGTGTACCATCCCAGCTTACCATCCAGATATCACTGTTGCGCTTGTCTTTTGCAGTATCTACTGTGCTTACTGTGTAAGCAACCCACTTTCCATCAGGCGATACCTGCGCTTCATCAATTGATTTTAATAAATACACATCACTTGGTTTTAAA
Source organism: Ferruginibacter sp. (assembly GCA_025352625.1). Classification (GTDB taxonomy): domain Bacteria; phylum Bacteroidota; class Bacteroidia; order Chitinophagales; family Chitinophagaceae; genus Ferruginibacter. Next base: position 7,209 of record JANXSR010000234.1, on the reverse strand, counting down.
GCTCTTTTTACCTGGGTTTGTGCTGAAAGATGAAGGCTTATTGCTGACAGTAAAAGAAAGGAGAGGACAAGTTTCATTTGAATTAATTTTGGATAAATAGTTTTTTAAAAATAGTTGCTTTCCCCTGATAAATGAAATTATTTGTTGATCGCATATTTTGATAGCTATCTAATTATTACAGTTAATAAACAATAATTGTTTTGAGTTATTATAGCCATAATAAAATTGAGTTGGTATGAAATTAAAAATGGTGCTCTTTGTTATTGTATGCAGCAGTTGCTTTGCTACATGCAATTCGCAGCAAAAAAATGTTTCAGTAAAAGCAATTGCAGATACGGGTTATGTTTTTCACAATGGTTCCGTTGATGGTATTGGTAAATTTTATATGGGCAGAGAAATTGCACATGTGATGGGTGCTTCGGGCAGTGAATGGCTGGAAAGGGATGAGAGAAATAAGGAAGAAAATACACAGCTTGCAATTGAACAAATAAACCTGCCCATTGATGGCGTAGTAGCAGACATTGGTGCAGGAACAGGGTATTATAGTTTTAAGCTATCAGCCAAAGTACCCAAAGGAAAAGTGTATGCGGTAGAAGTGCAGGATGAAATGATCAGCTATTTAAAAAACAGAAAAGCGTTGCTAAAAGACAGCATTGTGGAGATTGTAAAAAGTACAGCACTTTTACCCAATCTGCCTGACAATAGTGTTGACCTGGCCATTATGGTAGATGTGTATCATGAGCTGGAATTTCCGCGTGAAATGTTGCAGGCAATACGAAAGGCGTTAAAGCCTAATGGAAAAATATTGTTGCTTGAATACCGGGGAGAAGATCCGGCGGTGCCAATTAAGTTGCTGCACAAAACTACCGTGGCTCAGTTAAATCGTGAGTTGATGGCAAATGGATTTCAATTAAATTATAAAGGCGACTTTTTGCCAATGCAGCATTTTTTATTGTACAAAAAAAGAGATTAAAAAGTATTGCAAGAATTACATCTGGGATAATAATTCAATTGATCTTTTATTTTGCCTTGCTGAATAAAGCACCCATCCAGCCGCCAATTTCCATCATCCACGCAATGCCTAAATGAACCAGTAAACCACCCCACACACTGCCGGTATTATAGGCAACGATACCTAAAAATGTGCCACCAAAAAAACTACTGATGGCTTCTCCCATGGGTTTACCCAAATGTATGGCACAGTAAAAACAGGCTACGGGAATGATGCAGTGCATGCCACAGATTTGCATCAGCGACAATATTAAAAATCCACGAAAGAAAAATTCAATGCTTACAAAATCAAGGCCATAGCTCAGTTCAAAAACTACGTAACGCCATTTGTCAACCCATGTATCTACGGGAATCTGGTTGAGCAATTTTGCTTTTGGGTAAACCTGTAAAAAATCAGTTTGGGTACTTGCAAGGGCAACCATTGGCACCATCACCAGCAACATTATAAGATAAGGCTTTAAATTATCCAGAGGCTTTGTACCATACAATGGTTGAGTACCCTTGTCTTTTAACAGCCAGACAATGTAAACCGGTATCAGTAAAACAACAACCCGTATTACCCAGTTAATGCTATGCCTGTAAAAAGCCCGGTCAGCTCCTGTCCATTTATTGATGATCCAGTCTTCCTGCCAGTCAAAATTTACCCTGAAAGAAAAGAAAGCAGGTGCCAGTAAAAGAATTGCCCAAAACCAGCCATTTTTATAATAAGTACAGTCTTTAAAAAAAAGCAATTGTAAAAAAAATGCAGTCGCAAATGGAATAAAATACAATAGATAATAGGCGGTAAATCCGGCTAACCTGGTTTTGCCGGCGGCCACATATTTCTTCTCCAGGCTGTGCCAGTAATTGAGGTAAATTACGCCACCCAGTAAAACAACAATCATTAAAAAATACCACCAGTTAAATTCCTTGGCGTAAAAATCTTTCAGGTATTTAAAAACAGTATTCAGTGTTCCATTATTTTTGATCCTGTTGATTCATCACCGACCACAGCAGGTCTTTTAACGCTGGTATCCCCAGGCCGGTAACGGATGAAATAAAAATGTGCGGAATTTTTTTTGGTAATTCTTTGGCGATAGCAGCTTTTAATTCTTCGTCCAGCATATCGCTTTTACTCACTGCAATTACAAAGTCTTTTTGCAGCATCTCCGGATTGTATTGCTCCAGTTCGTTCACCAGTATTTCAAATTCCTTTTTGTGATCTGCACAATCAGCCGGTATCAAAAAAAGCAATATAGAGTTGCGTTCGATATGGCGTAAAAAGCGATGTCCCAAACCTTTGCCTTCTGCGGCACCTTCAATAATACCGGGTAAATCAGCAATGCAAAAACTTTTGCCATCCCTGTATTCTACCATACCCAATTGTGGTACCAAAGTGGTAAAAGCATAGTCTGCAATTTTTGGCTTAGCAGCCGTAATTACAGAAAGCAAGGTTGATTTGCCGGCATTAGGAAAACCCACCAATCCAACATCCGCCAGTACTTTCAGCTCCAGCAATTTCCAGCCTTCAATGCCATCTTCGCCGGGTTGGGCGTATTCTGGTGCCTGGTTGGTAGCTGTTTTAAAATTGGCATTGCCCAATCCGCCACGGCCACCTTTTACCCAAATAACCTCCTGGCCATCTTCTAATATTTCCACTTCTTTAACGCCCGTCAGTTCATCTTTGGCAATGGTACCCAGTGGCACTTCAATAATAATATCTTTGCCAAAACGGCCGGTACTGTTGTTTTTGCTGCCGGATTCTCCATCCTCTCCCAATACGTTTTTATAATACCGAAGGTGTAACAAGGTCCATAATTGTGAACTGCCTCTTAAAATTATATGTGCACCCCTGCCGCCATCACCACCATCCGGACCCGCCATGGCGTTGTATTTGGTACGCATAAAATGCCTGCTGCCCGGACCACCGTGGCCACTTCGGCAAAAAATTCTGATGTAATCTATAAAATTTGACTTTTCCATTATTGCGGCAAAGGTCGGGTTTTTTAGGCTCTTCTGGGTATAAAGTAAAAAACGAAATAATGAACGAAGGCTTAATAATTCTTATAAACTAACCAACACTTTATTCGTCCGAAAGCAGGTTCCTTTAAAGAAAGCGACAATATGATTATTTTGATTGGTAACTGTTATGTGGTAAAGCCCGGTTGATTTTCCGTTGTGTATTTCCTTTGCTTCTGCAGTTAATATATCACCTACATGCACTGGTTTTATAAAATTGATCGCAGTGTCCAACGCCACAGATAAAACATTCCTGTTGGTGCAGGCATAGGCAAAGCAACTATCCGATAAAGAAAAGGCAATACCGCCATGCACAATGCCAAGCCCATTGATCATTTCTTTGCGTACTGTCATTTTAATTTTGCTGTATCCTTCTCTAACTTCCAAAATTTCTATACCCAGCCATTGGCTGAACAAATCTTGTTGCAGAACGTGGGCAACTACTTTACCGGCTACTATATCTTTCTCTGATTTCATAATTATTTTTAAAATTTTAATTTTAATCTGCTTGTAAAACTTTACGCTGTTTTAGACCCTTACGAAATTCTACCGGCCCTGTATTAAATTGTTTGCGGAACAACCTGTTGAAGTTGGATAAGTTTTTAAAGCCCGATTCGTAACATAGCTGCAATACCGACAAATCTGTTTCTTTCAATAAGCGGCATGCTTCATTTAACCTCATTTCAATTACAAAACTGAGAAAAGATTTTTTAGTTCGGGATTTAAAATACCTGCAAAAAGCCGACTCTGATAAATTTATGAGACGGGCAACTTCGCTGATGGAAATATCATCCATATAATGTTGTAATGCATACTCAAGCACCTTGTTCATTTTTAAACTATCATGTACATTAATACCGCTGATAGTGTTTATGGAAAGAGGTTGCAGATGATCGGACACAGACAATAATCCAAATATTTCAATAAGCCTTTTAAGCCGCTCCATCTTTCCTGCCTCAAGCATGTCAAACATAATCTCCCTGACTTTTTCCCCGGTTTCGCCAGTTATCATTAATCCATTCATTGAAAGTGCAAGTATTTGTTTCATTTCTGCCATTTCAGGACTATTAAAAAATTCTTTCCCTAAAAATCCTTCAGTAAACTGTATTACTATAGAGCTTGGTTTTATCGTTGCATCCGGCTGATAAAAAATATCATCCGCCTTAAATAAGTGCGGAACATTTTTTCCGATTAAAGCAATTTCACCTTCATGGTAAGAGGAAAAACTATTGCCAATAAATTTTTTACCGAACCCTTTTTCACAATAAACCAGTTCGTATTCCTGCTGAAAGTGCCAGGGCGTTTCAAAGTAGGGAGACTCATACCGGTTGATGATAAAAGAGCTTCCGACAGATAAAGGAAGTTTTTGAAAAAGAGCGTTTTTATGGTTTTTAAAATTGGTCAGGATAGTATCGTTAAAAGTCGATTTGTGGTGGTAAGTTAGTAATAATAATAATTAACTTGTGTCATACTTCCCCGGCATTTCTAATTAACGATATTATTTTGGCCGTCTATGTTGAAAAATAAAAAGATAGTTATTATTGGCGGTACCACCGGTATTGGCTTATCTGCTGCCAAAGCATTTGTTGGTGTAGGAGCAAATGTGGTATTGGTTGGCAGAAACCCTGATAGTTGCGAAAAAGCAAGATCAATATTGGGTGAAGCCGTTGCAGTTTATGTCGGCGATGCAGCCTCTCCGACTACAGCTGAAAATGCAATTAAGCTTTGCATACACACCTTTGGTGATTTTGATGGACTATACCATGTTGCAGGCGGTAGTGGCAGAAAATTTGGGGATGGTCCGTTACATGAACTAACGCTCGAGGGTTGGAATAAATCATTTGAGATAAATCTTACCGGCCTCATGTTATCTAACCAGGCAGCCATCAGAAAATTCAGAGAATTGGGTAAAGCAGGCACCATCCTTAATATGAGTTCTGTATTAGCAATTTCTCCATCCCCAAAATATTTTGTAACACATGCTTATGCTGCAGCCAAATCTGCAGTGATTGGTTTTACAAAATCCATTGCTGCTTATTATGCATTTGATAATATCAGGATCAACATGCTAGCACCGGCGTTGGTAGAAACACCGATGTCTGAAAGAGCAAGCAAAAATGAAACGATTCTTGAATTTATAAAAACAAAGCAACCATTGGATGGTGGCAGAAACGGCAGGCCGGAAGACCTGGATGGGGCAGCCATTTATTTTATGTCGGATGCATCAACATTTACCACCGGACAAACATTGTATGTTGATGGCGGTTGGGATGTTTCAGAAGGACAATATTAAAATCATTTTACAAAATGAAACTGGCAATAGGAATTGATGTAGGCGGCACCAATATAAAAGGTATTTTACTCAATGAACAGGGTGAAATATTAAAGCAGCATTATGCCCCTACCAATGATGAGCCGGGTAGTAAATGGCGGGAGATTATTCTGGAAATGGTAAGTTATTTAAAAACTGGTTTGAGCGAATCTATTGTCGTGATTGGCTTGTCCTGTCCGGGTTTTGCAGATGAAACAAATAAATGCATTGCCCATTTGCCAAACCGGTTGGCAGGAGTAGAAAATTTTATTTGGGAAGACTATTTTGGCACAACCACTTTTGTAATCAATGATGCCCACGCCGCATTGATTGCAGAAGCAAAATTTGGCACACTAAAAGGCTTTAAAAATGCTGTATTATTAACCTTGGGTACCGGTGTAGGAGGAGCCATTTTGATAAACGGGGAACTCTACCAGGGACTCAGCCAGATGGCAGGACATTTTGGACATACCTCCATTAATTCTTATGATGACGAAACGAGTATTTTAGGAATACCCGGCAGCCTGGAATATGCCATTGGAAATTACTCCATTGAACGCAGGTCAAGAGGACTTTATAAATCAACTTACGAGTTATTAAATGCGTACAAGGAGAATAATTCTTTTGCCAGCTGGCTTTGGCTGGATTCAGTGAGAAAATTGAGTTTAACCATCGCTTCTCTGGCCAACTCTCTTTCTCCTGAAATTATCGTATTGGCTGGAGGCATAACGAAAGCAGGCGATGCTTTGTTTAAACCATTGCATGACTTTATTGATATCTATGAGTTCAGGCCCAAAGAAAAATCAACCATTATAAAAGAAGCAACATTCAGTGATTTATCAGGTGCCGTAGGTGCTGCCGCATTTGCCTTTAGTAAAATTTAAAGTCATTTTATTTATATGAGTTATACACAGGAATATTTAAAAAAATGCGGGGGTTTGATAGAAGTTGTAGCCAGCCAGGAAGCTAATATTCTGGAAGTAGGCAACATTTTTTCTAACACAATATTGTCTGGCAGAATGGTGCATCTTTTTGGTAGCGGGCATAGCAGGATTATGGTTGAAGAAATGTGGCCAAGATATGGTTCCTTTCCGGGATTCAATCCAATAGTAGAACTTTCGCTTACTTTTCATAATCTGGTGGTAGGTGCCAACGGACAACGCCAGGCAATGTTCCTGGAAAACATGCCCGGACTGGCGGAACAAATATTAAGAAATTTCGACTTGTCGGATAAGGATGCTGCACTCATTATTTCTTCTTTCGGTTGCAATGTGGTGCCGGTAGAAATGGCGGAGTTGTTTCAAAAAAAGGGTATTAAAACCGTAGGTATTATTTCAAAAAATCATGCAACTGCAAGTGCCAGTAAAAGGGCTGACGGTTTAAAACTGCAAGACTTCTGTGATATCGTGTTGGATTCAGGTGCACCAGTCGGTGATTCAATGATTACAATTGAAAACCTTGCAACGCCTGTTGCACCTGGTTCTACAGTCGGCTCCTGTATGGTGATCAATTGTATAAAAGCAGAACTGGCCAACCTGTTGACTAAGGCAGGTCATCCGCCAAACGTGTTAACTGCCGCAGCAGTCATTGGGGCTGAGAAGGCAACTGAAATATTTCAAGCGGCTTATGATGAGCATGCGCACAGGATTTCGAGATTGTATAAAAAAGTAGGTATTCAAAGCTATGTTTCTGATAAAAATTAAACAACTGCTGTAGCAGAATAGGGATGTTCCATTCATCGGAGGTATATAAAACCACCTAAATAAGTAAAGTGAATTTTGACAAAAATTAAATCTTTTTAAAAAAGTACACATGCAACCAATCCCAATTAAAACCACCGTTGTAGGTTCCTGGCCCTTTCCGGGCTGGCTAGAATTTGCTGCTGAAAA
>JANXSR010000419.1 GCA_025352625.1 Ferruginibacter sp. | reverse complement strand
GTTCTCTTCATTTGTGTAACAAAAGTAATGTGTATAAAATAATGCAATTGTTTTCCAGATGTTAAAGGCAGATTTTTAATTGTTAATCGATATAAAAGTAAAAAACAAGAATGCTTGATTTTACGGAAGAAAATTGTTTTTGATAGTTGGCTTAAAATTAATGAGCATGCATTGGCTACCAATAAAATAATATCGTGATATTTTATAAATGTTAAAGGTTTGTAATTGTACTAAATCGATGTAACTATTTGCTACATTACTGTCTATAACAAAAACACTATTATGAATAAGTTACAATATGCTTTACGCATGCTAATAGCCAGTTGTGTTGTATTACTGGTTTCTTCGGGATCAATTGCTCAAAATCACGGTGGAGGGCGCTTTAATAGGTTCTCTTCCCCAGACAGGGTTGGAGGTAATAGAAATTATTCTTCTTCCGGCTCTGGCTACAGAGCCTATAATGGTGGTGGCTACAACAGGGGATACAATAGTTACCGTCCTGTTTATCGTCCTAATTATAGCTATGGATATGGTTACGGGCAGCCATATAATTATTATCCAAGTTATCATTACCGTCCTGTTTACAGATCTCCCTACGGGTATTCGCATTTTGGACCGTCCTTTGGTTTTAGGTTAAGTATTTTACCTTTTGGCTATTACCCATTTTACTTAGGCATCAATCCTTATTATTATTACCAGGGTGTGTACTACCGTCCCTACACTAATGGTGGTTACGAAGTGATAGCACCACCATTGGGTGCCACCATAAAACATTTGCCATCAGGTGCCAAACCAACCGTTATTAACGGGCAAAAATATTATGAACTGGGCGGCACTTTTTATAAGGAACAAATTAATGCTAAAAATAAATTGAGCTATGTGGTGGTTGGTACTGATGGTGTAATTAATACAGTTGACCAAAATCACCAGCAGGATGTACCTGATGCACCGCTAAATGTAGTTCCTGATCAGGCACCACCGCAGCAGGGGGCTTTGCTAAACCAATTGCCTGCCAACAGTAAAGTAGTAGTGATTAACCAACAGAAATATTACCTGGCACCTTCCGGTATTTATTACAAAGAAATAATTGATGCCAATAACAATGTTAGTTACGAAGTAGCTGGTGGCGATGATAACAGCCCCGGTACTTAACAATAACGAATACATCTTTTTAATTAGAGCAGGCTTTTTACAAGGCCTGCTTTTTTATTTTTACTAAGAGTAGAATGAAAACATCAATCCCGGCAGTTAACCGGGATTGATGATGCAGAGATTTATTCTACCGTTATAGACTTGCTACTAATTCAGTTTCTGCTTCAATAGTAGTGGTTGGATTTATCTTGTATGTGATAACGGCTTTGGTAGAAATGTTTTTAATTTGAATCTTTAACACGTCTTCATCAGATCCGTTGTTGATGAATTGAAACTTACGTACCAACTCTTTTCCTGTAATGGTCTCTGTGTAGATGGCCTCGTTGGCTTCCAGGATTTTTATTTCATATTGCTGCTCCCTTTCATTGGTAAAAGACAATTGAAAAACAGGGCCTGCATTTACAGCACTGCCATATTTTACTGGCACAGGAGCATCGCCTGCATTGTTGGTTGCGTGTGCTGCTGTTGTAACTGCAACTGTAAATAAAGCTACAAGGGCTACAACAAAAATGCGGAAATTGTTTTTAGAATTTTTCATGATTAGTTTTTTAAAAGTTTAATAAATAATAAAATGTTACTTTATTTTCATTAACAGCGATCGTGGGAAATATGTACGTACAGTATTACTTTCTTTAGGCAGGCGATGGTTGGGTGAAAGCAGTAAGACATTATTTTTTTGCCTTACTAATTATTTTAATACTGTAAAAGTAGGGCAGCTTGTTGGTTTATGCAAACCATATTAGGGTAGCTTTTATGCCGGTAAATGAGTTAAATAAACTACAAAACCCTTTACTGTAAAGGGTTTTAAAATAAGTACAGCATGATGCCCAAACTAATTTTAAATAAAAATCTACGTAGTGGATTTATAATTTGGCAACCTTGGTTTAAAAGTTATTTGTAACAAAACACAAACCATTAACTACTAAAACAGAAGCAATGCTGCAATGCAAAAAAATTGTTTTTATAAAAATAGGGGATAGCTATTTTAAAGAAGCACAGTTTATTAACCGGTAATTCATTTATGCTTTTATTGCCTCTTATCAATCATACTGATATACAAGTCCTCCACTTTTTTTCTTGCCCAGGGTGTTTTGCGTAAAAATGTTAAACTCGATTTTATGCCGGGGTTGCTGTTGAAGCAATTAA
>JANXSR010000193.1 GCA_025352625.1 Ferruginibacter sp. | reverse complement strand
GGCTCAATGGCAGGCAAGCCAAAGATGCATTTGTTGATAGAGGATACGGAGGAATAAAACAATATAAAGGCACTGCAATCTATATGCCTGTGCCAGACAAAAACATTACAAAAACCAAACGAAAAAAACATAGCAGAAGAGCAGCAATAGAACCAGTGATTGGCCATTTAAAACAGGATTACCGGCTTTGCCGCAATTACCTGAAAGGGATTATTGGCGATAACATGAATGTAATTTTATCTGCCGCAGGGATGAATTTTAAACGAGCGATGATCCTCTGGCGCACAGAGGCAATAACATGTTGGTTACTCATCTGCAAATACATTGTAGCAGCTTACTGGAATTTTTTTGCCCCAAAATTAAAAACGACTTTTTGAGGGACGACTAGTTAGTAACTGCAACACCACAAAAAAGAATAGAAGGCTGATTAAATTGATTTATTGCGTTTGAATCTGGCAATGATATCCACCACCAATTGATTTTGTAAAATAGCTGGATTTAACTCAATGAATTTCTTTATAAGTTTAGGATTTTTATCCATGCCAAGTTCCAATTGCACAATGGCTTCTTTTGATTTACCAACTGCTACGAGGAAAGCACTCTTATAAAAAATGAAAATAGGTTTGTTATTTGTTAATTCAATTGCGTGTTCTACGTATTCAAGTCCTTCTTCAAAACATTTTGCATGATATAAACACTTTAATAATTCTAACCATCCATTGCTGCTTTTTGGTTTGGTACGCACTACATTTCCAAAATACTGAACAGCCTCCTCAATTTTACCCTGCTCCATAAAGCATTGCCCCATAGCCAAATTATATTCTGGTTGAAGCCTGTGAATTCGCATAGCTAGGTGTAAATTTTTTATGGCACTATCCCAAACGCCTTCATTCATATACGTACAGGCAATCTTATAAAATAGTTGGCTGTCATCCTGGTTTAAATGCGTAGCCTTGCGATAATTAAACCTTGCTAATGCATAGTTGTGTAATTTATCGTAACAATGGCCAATGGCTTCGTAAATAACATCCTCAGGTCTTGAAAGTTCCAACACCTTTTGCAACACTTCAATTGCTTCTTTATATTTTCGGATTCTTAAATATGCATCTCCCATATTACGCCATGCATAATCAAATTTTTCATCAATGGCTATAGCATATTGATAAGCATCAATTGCCTTTTCATATAATTTTATTCCCTGGTAAGCCGCAGCAAGATTGAACCAAGCTAATTCACTAAAAGGAAAATCTTCAATTATTTTTTGATGCAACCTAATACCCTCTTCATTTCGGCCTGTAAAATCGGTCCAAAAACAAATCTTATACAATGCCTCTTCGTTGTTAGGATCTATTTCCAAAATTATTTTCAGGCAATCAAAAACCTTATCAAAATTTTCATAATCATCATATACGTCGGTTAATTCGAAAAGTAACTCCAGCTTTTCATCCCCTTCAAAATAATTTAATGCAGATTCCAATACAGATGCTGCTTTTTCCTGTTGGTCTAAAGCCAGATAAGCATCTGTTTTTAATATGTAAAGATTTATATCACTACTATCTAATAGCTCAGCCTGTTCTAAAAAATACAGTGATTCCTTGTATTTTTTTGATGCAATTAATAAATCTGCTCTTTTTAAAAGCAATGATGACGAATATGGATATTGATTAATCGCATGGTCTGTAGCTTCAATCGCCTGCCGAAGCTCATCTTTTTCATCAAAATAGTCTATGATTTTTTCGAAAGAATCTTCTTCTATAAAAGAGTAGCTTCTTCCAGCTTTGAGATTATCATACTGCTGAAGTAATTCTCTCAACTCTTCCCTGTCTTGACGGTAAGGATATTTACTCATAAGTTTTAGGTTGGTCTAAAATACACTATTTTGGATTAAGCGACAAAAAAATGTAACTTTTTAAATACTTATGCGTTAAACAAATGTGAAACTATTATACACATATTTAGCAAATTCTGTAGTTTTATTTATATATTTGTAATGTTAAAATAATTTCAATGAACACATTCTCCAAAAAGTTGCTTACAATTGTTGTGCTTTTCTGCATAGCTCAGGTGGCTATGGCTGATAGAGGCGTTGGAAAGAAGAATAAGGCTAAAACAATTCTTAATATTTACACTCCCTCCACCCTGAGGAATTCTATTGCATTTAATCTTAAATCTGGATTAAGTTATAAAGGAAGTCTTTTAACTAGAACTGAAACTGTAGGAAATAGTATTATGACTAATTCTTTGATTACTTACCAAAAAGGAAATGTTACCTATATTATCCCTTACAAACATAAAATTGCGGTTCCCGAAATGAAACAAGGTTATACAGGGATAAAATTTATCATCAGACCTCATTGATATACAATATTTTAAATTACAAAAAAGCCTTTCATTCCGAAGGCTTTTTTGGTACTAGTCACTTTCCTTTTTCCCTTGGTGATTTTCGTCATAGGTTATTATTCTATAGCCTGATTTAGGAAAATCGAATTTAGCAACCGGGACGGGTCCCAAATCTATCGTAACCAAAACATAAATAAATCTGAGTTTACCACTCTGAAATTCATATTGAACTGGGAGTCCTTGTAAATTCTTAAAGGTTTGATTATATTCTTTATTATTTATACTTATATCAGGCGCAAAGTAAACAATCATTACAGATCCATCCTTTAACTTTGCAGTAGCCTTTGTGCAATTATAACCTGCAATTGTTTTCTTTTCTGAAGTTGTTACAAAAGCAATTCCATCAAATTTTTTATTTTGATTGATCCAATTATCCCTGGTTAATGTAATCATTAGTTTTTGTCCACTGTACTCTTTTAATATTACCCCTACACCATTTTTTTCATCATAAATAGTTGTTTCTTTCCCCAAAGGACTAGCCATCTCTGTTTTACTTAAACTTCCTTTTAAATAGATGATGTTTGTTGCGCCGGCCAAGGGATCTCCACCAGGTAATTTATTTTCAGATTGTGTTGATATTTTATACGTTATAGTTCCTTCTGAAATGGTCTTCTGCCCGTAAGAAAAAAAATTCATTAAGGTCGTTAATATAATTCCAGCTATACTAATAATTTTCATTTATTTATATTTAACTAAAGGTACCAAAATCTCGTGCCAAAAATATTGAACTCTGTTAATAA
>JANXSR010000185.1 GCA_025352625.1 Ferruginibacter sp. | reverse complement strand
GCTGGCGGTATAGTAATGATATGGGTAGCCCATTTTCTGCAGTTCAGATATATTAGGGTCAAATGCAGCAGTGTCTTTGGGTTCAAAAAATTCCTGGAAACAAAGAACATCTGCCTGGCTGTTTTTTACTTCCTCCATCATTAACTGCCTGTAACTGGTACCTCCGCTGCTTTGCTTGTTGTATTCATCCCAACTGGAAACATTCCAGGATAAAATCCTCAGGTTATTAAAAGTCTTTGCAATTGAAAAGGACTGCTTTGTATGCCATGCAAAAGCTACGGACAACTGTTGCCAGCTAAGTACGAGGGCTGCAAGTGAGAGCAGGCTCCAACGGCTTCGCATAATAAAACCGCCGATTATAAAAAGGAGCACCACTACAAATAATATAGGAAATACCAATCCCAAAATAGCGATAAACCAAAATTTGCCTGCATTTAAATAAGGCACAAGGCAGGCTAGTAAATAGATAAAAACCACAGAAATATTAAGCGTGATAAATATATTATGGACTATTTTTTTTGAAAGCGGCAAATTGAAATAATTTTATTGGGCTAACCAATATAGTTGGCGAAATGTTTCGGGCTCATTTATTTTAAGTAAGAATGAAGATAGCAACGTGCCGGAAATTTTTTAATTTTTACTTTGTTAAATTGATGTGATTAGCATTAAATCTCCTGGAATCAAGTATAAAAATTGTGTACTTCCATTTAAAATGGCACTTAAAATACGGGGGTAATTATTGCAGAATCCAAACAATCGGAGGCCAAAATAGGGTTGTTAAAATATCCCTTGTCTAATTTCAAATTTTAATTCACAACCCTTACCTTTGCGCTCTGAAAAAAGACCTCATTACAATAAAATTTGATTTATGGCCAATACAGGCAAAGTAAAATCGATCATTGGTGCCGTTGTTGACGTACAGTTTAACAGCGATAGTAAGCTCCCTGAAATTTTAAATGCATTGGAGCTAAAACGAGATAATGGTGATACCCTTGTGCTGGAAGTTCAGCAACATTTGGGAGAAGATAGTGTGCGTACCATTGCAATGGATGGTACAGAAGGTTTGGTAAGGGGTACTGAAGTGATAGATACGGGTAAACCAATCGCAATGCCGGTAGGTGAAGGGATTAAAGGCCGCTTGTTCAATGTAACAGGCGATGCCATTGATGGTTTGCCACAGGTTAGCAAGGTTGGCGGACGCCCGATTCACGCCAAGCCGCCCTTATTTGAAGACCTTAGTACAGCCAACGAAATTTTATTTACCGGTATTAAAGTAATTGATTTGATTGAGCCATATGCAAAAGGTGGTAAAATTGGTTTGTTTGGTGGTGCAGGTGTGGGTAAAACCGTACTGATCCAGGAACTGATCAACAATATTGCAAAAGCATACAGTGGTGTTTCCGTATTTGCAGGTGTGGGCGAACGTACAAGAGAAGGAAACGATTTGATGAGAGAAATGATTGAAGCCGGTATTATGAATTACGGCGACAAGTTTAAACATAGCATGGAAGAAGGCGGATGGGATTTAAGTGCCGTAAACCTGGAAGACCTGAAAGAATCAAAAGCAACTTTTGTTTTTGGACAAATGAACGAACCACCAGGCGCAAGGGCACGTGTGGCATTGAGTGGACTTACCATTGCAGAATATTTCCGTGATGGGGAAGGTACCGGGCAAGGAAAAGACATTTTGTTTTTCGTAGACAATATCTTCCGTTTTACCCAGGCTGGTTCTGAAGTATCAGCTTTATTGGGTCGTATGCCAAGTGCGGTGGGTTACCAGCCAACATTGGCTACCGAAATGGGATTGATGCAGGAAAGAATTACTTCTACCAAAAATGGTTCCATCACTTCCGTACAGGCGGTGTATGTACCTGCGGATGATTTAACTGATCCGGCTCCCGCAACAACATTTGCGCATCTGGATGCCACCACGGTATTGAGTCGTAAAATTGCCGATTTGGGTATCTATCCTGCGGTTGATCCATTGGATTCCACTTCAAGAATTTTGACTCCTTTTATTGTAGGAGACGAACATTATAATACAGCTAACCGGGTAAAATTAATTTTACAACGCTATAAAGAGTTGCAGGATATTATCGCCATTCTTGGTTTGGATGAATTGAGCGACGATGATAAACAAACGGTATCAAGAGCCCGTAAAGTACAACGTTTCTTAAGCCAGCCTTTTTTTGTGGCTGAACAATTTACCGGTTTAAAAGGTGTGTTGGTGCCTATCGAAGATACCATCCGTGGTTTCAACGCAATTATGGATGGAGAAGTAGATGAGTATCCTGAAGCTGCTTTTAACCTTGTAGGAACATTGGAAGACGCCATCGAGAAAGGTAAAAAATTGATGTCGGCAGCACAGGCTTAAAATTAGCATATTATCAAATTAGCACATTATTCTGATGACATTAGAAATATTAACTCCGGAAAAAAAAATATTCAGTGGTGATGTATACGGTGTTCAATTGCCCGGCATTACTGGTTTGTTTGAAATATTAGACAAACATGCACCAATGGTAAGTGCATTAAAAGCGGGGAAGCTTAAAATTTTAAAGGAAAAAAATACAGCTGTTATTTACACAATTCAAAGTGGTTTTGCAGAAGTACTTAACAACAAAACTACAGTGTTGGTAGAAGGTGCAGAAGAAGTGTAATTGAACGCTATTAAATAATTGTGGAAACCCATGCATTGCATGGGTTTCTTTTTTTGGCCCTTTTATAAATTACTATCGCAATAGTTTTTGCACCAGGCAATCACTTTTTCACTATTAAAAAAAATACCTGCTTTGAGGTATTGCAAATAATAATTAAGTATATTAATTTCACTTTTCCTTATTAATTTCTTTTTCCTTTTTGATAACCGTATTTTTCTACAATATTTTGTACGTAGCGACTGTGTGCAATGATACAGGGAATATTAGCCTTGCGAAGTAACCATTTCCAAGCAAGAGTATTAGCGGAAAATTGCAGTGCACGCAGTGCGTAGTGTAATTTATCATGATTATGGAAACAAGCTAGTTTGCGCTCAAAAGGTGGAATGGAGTGGCAAGTTAATAC
>JANXSR010000173.1 GCA_025352625.1 Ferruginibacter sp. | reverse complement strand
ACTTAACAGCCGACAGGTGCAACTGAAGTGGACTATTGCGGAGCAACATAATATTGACAGGTATATTGTTTTAAGGTCTGTCGGTAGTGCTGCTTTTACAAGAATCAGTGCCCTACCTGTAGCCACAGACTCTACGTATATTTTAACGGATGCGGTGCAGCCCGGCATTGAATATAAGTACAGACTGATGGTAGTGGCTTCAGCCGGTAACCAGTGTTTTTCGGATGTTAGAACGATTACCATAAACGACAACAAACCTTTCAGCCTTTATCCAAATCCTGCCAATGGAAAAATAAACATTTCGATGAATGGGTATATTGGCAGGGCAGATTTTAAGATTCTTAATTCAAAAGGGCAACTGGTGTTGGTAAAACAAAGTACCAGTCTCGGCGGGTTGCAATCATTGGATGTAACCAAACAGCCTAAAGGAGTTTATTGGCTGCAGATTGCTACAGCAAAGGGAATTTTAGTGCAAAAATTTATACTTCAATAGTAGGTTGATGGTGAAAGAAAGTTGATGGTTGAAAGTTCAAAGTTGAAGGTTGTGATTTCAGTTCTTATCGTGTTATTTTCAATAAGGAAGTTGAAGGTTGCAAGTACCTTGCCTCACCATTCACCATTCACTATTCACTATTGACTATTGGCCACTCACTATTCACTACTCACCATTGCCCATTCACCAACTCACTTCAAATAATAAGCTATAACAACCAGTGACGCAGCGCAAAAAAATAATGATTCTGATTGAATGGTTTATACCGGGCTACAAGGCTGGCGGGCCCATACAGAGTTGTTTAAATATGTGCCGGGTATTAAAAAATGAGTATGATATTTATGTATTTACAACCGATAAAGATCATGGCGAAATTGACCCTTACATTGGTATTGCAACCAATGAATGGATTACGCACAAACAACTGGATATAAAAATTTATTACATCAACCAGTATAAAAATTTTTATAAACAACTGGCCATAGAGATTAAAACAATAGCACCTGATTTTATTTATCTTAACCTGTTTTTTTCACCAAGATTTATTATTTACCCTTTGTGGTTAAAATTGCGGCGCATAATAAAAACGACTGTTATTTTATGTCCAAGGGGTACTTTGTATGAAAGTGCACTTTCTGTAAAATGGTATAAAAAAAAGCCGATGCTTTACCTGTACAAAAAGTCAGGTGTTCATCATCAAATAAAATTTCATGCAACCAATAGCAGAGAGCAGCAGGCTATAGAACATTTTTTTCCGGGCAGCGAAATAGTTGTTGCCAATAACCTTCCAAATGTAAACCAGCCTGCTTTTAAAAACCTGCAGAAATTGAGTGGTTCTATTAACTGTATATTTATTGCCCGCATTGTACCCATTAAAAACCTGCTGTTGGTTATAAAATTTTTAGAAAAAGTTTCAGCCCGGGTAAACTTCACCATTGTGGGGCCGGAAGAAAACGGGCTTTACTGGAACGAATGTAAAAGCAAGATTCATACGCTGCCCCAAAATATAACCGTTAACTATTTGGGGGCTAAAAGTAATAATGAACTAACCGCATTGCTGCAACAACATCATCTTTTTATATTGCCCACAACAGGAGAAAATTTCGGGCATGCAATATTTGAATCTTTCCTTGCCGGAAGGCCGGTATTGATTAGCGACCAAACACCCTGGCTAAATTTAACCCAGTTAAATATTGGCTGGGATCTGCCACTGGATGAACCGGCCGCATTTGTAAATTGTATTGAAAAAGCAGCCTTATGGAATCAACAGGAATTTGACAAATTTGCAATTGCTGCCTGGAAATATGCAAAAGAATTCACCAACCACCCATCTCTCACCACACCTTACCATCAATTGTTTTCATGAAACAGGTAAATTATGCCCTTTATAAAACTACGCTTGTAATTGGCGCCTCTACACTAAAGCAGGTGCTTTGGTACTTTACCAATATACTTGTTTTAAAAAATTCAATGATCCCTTTTTCGGGTGTCAAAGTTTTTTTACTTCGGTGCTTTGGAGCGGTTGTGGGAGATCGTGTACTTATTAAACCCTGCGTTAATATTAAATATCCCTGGAAACTGAAAATAGGCAATGACAGCTGGATTGGCGAGGGTGTATGGATTGATAATATTGACGAGGTAATTATAGGACAGTCGGTCTGCCTTTCGCAGGGTTCATTGTTATTAACCGGAAATCATGATTATAAAAAAATGAGTTTTGATTTGATAACTGCACCTGTGATAATTGAAGATGGTGTATGGATAGGGGCTGCTGCCATTGTATGCCCGGGAGTTGTTTGCAAAACGCATGCAGTTTTATCTGTAGCGTCAGTAGCTACTAAAGACCTTGAGCCATATTCAGTTTATAAAGGAAACCCTGCCATCAAAGTGGCAGACAGAATTATCTACTGATATTTTTTTATATTTTCATTTACCCTCCTGCGGTATAGTTTATACCACTTTCGTACAAGGCCCTTATCTTCTTCATTGGCTGAATTAATTTTTGCCCCGTAAATTTTGTTATAGAATTAGGCCTTTAGTTCGCAAAGCATTTACTTTATTGTGTTAGACCCTATTTTCTTTTTTTTCTTGATAAAAAAAAGAAACAAAAAAAATCAAGGCTCCGAATAAAAAGGCTGAAATTTTTATTCGAGGCCACAATAGCCTTCATTTGCGAAGTAAATGCCTAATCCAATTTTTTTATTATTGTTGATTTTCGATTTTTTTTTGTTGAACTTTTAGTAATTGTATAATTAATTAAATAATTTGAGTTCAATTAATTATATCTTGTCAAAATAACAACCCGGTTGTTTCGTTAAGAAAGTTTATAAATAAAATGAAAGTAACGCTCCTTACAGTAACATACAATTCGGAAAAGTATTTGGAGGAATGCATCCATTCAGTTATCTCGCAAAGCTATACCAACATTGAACATATTATCATTGATGCGGCCTCCACTGATGGCACACTGGAAATTATACAACGGTATGATCAACATATTGCGCAGTGGATTTCAGAAAAAGACAATGGCATGTATGATGCTATTAATAAGGGTATTGCTTTAGCCTCTGGAAGTATCATTGGCATTTTAAATAGTGACGATAAGCTGGCAGCTGCCGATGTGATTGAAAAAATTGTGGATTGCTTTTATAACAACGAAGTGGATGCTGTTTATGGAGACCTGGTGTATGTGGAACAACTTAAAACACAAAATATAATTCGTTATTGGAAAGGGGTAAGTTATAAGCGGTTTAGATTTAATTATGGATGGATGCCTGCGCATCCAACTTTTTATGTGCGAACGAACCTGATTGCAGAACTTGGAGGCTATGAATCGCATTATTTTACGGCGGCTGATTATGAATTTATGGCCCGTTACCTTTACCGCTTCAGGATAAATGCAATGTACCTGCCAAAATTGATTGTAAAGATGAGGGCAGGGGGGCAGAGTAATAAAACCATCGCTATCAGGCTGCGGGCCAACCGCAGGGATTATTTAGCGATGAAAAAAAATAAAATCCCGTTTCCTTTTATTGCTTCTATTTTAAAACCGATCATTAAATTACACCAATACCATTATAATTTATTTCGCAAAGTAAAAAACTGAGCTACATTATTTTTGCAATACTTTTATGTTATGTTTGATTTTTTAAAACGTAAAAAAAAGGGCCCTGTTATAAGTAATCTTCCTATAACAACGGATATCCACTCACACATTTTGCCTGGCAT
>JANXSR010000122.1 GCA_025352625.1 Ferruginibacter sp. | reverse complement strand
TGCTGACTTATTGTTTCAACTAAGATCAGGCACTCTCTAATAGGTGGCTATTTGAAGGATTATCATAGGGCTTCAAGTTGTCACTGTTACTTCAAAGAGGATTGTCGTCACCCATTCTGGTTTGTTGTATGTACTCCTTTATCTGTGAACAGGGTGCTACTTTATTTGTGTTACCCATCCTGCAAAAGCAAAATGAGAATGACCATGCAATAAATGTTTCTGATCGAGATAGGGAAATGAAAAGGCTATCTTATAGCGAAGTGTAACACCTAATAAGGAAACAATCAGCAGGTTTAAAAATGAAATTTGTAACCAGCGGCGTAAGGAAGAATCCATGCATTTTATTTTTGCTGTAAAAATAAAAGGTGCTTGGCAGGTTTGTTATGATTGCAATCATAACTTAACAGTAAACTTTACCTTTATCTATCAGCAACAAACCTTTTTCATGCATCATGCGCATCGATCTTATGACGGTTTCTACCCGTAAACCCGTCATATCTGCTATTTGCTGCCTTGTAAGTTTAAGCTGGCTGCAATCAGTACAAAAATTCCTTTTCTCTTTTTTAAGATAAGTCAGTAATGTACCAATCATGTTTTCAGGATCATGGCAGGCGAGCACTTTTAACAGCATAAATTTATACCGTATTCTTTGAGCCAGCAGTTTGCTGAATTTAAAATGAATATCCTGATTTTCCTTAACAAGCTGCATAAAAGTCGATTTGTGTAATCGTATCA
Organism: Ferruginibacter sp.; assembly: GCA_025352625.1. Taxonomy (GTDB): domain Bacteria; phylum Bacteroidota; class Bacteroidia; order Chitinophagales; family Chitinophagaceae; genus Ferruginibacter. Next base: position 2,256 of record JANXSR010000122.1, on the reverse strand, counting down.
GCACAGTATCTTCTTCTGCCATGGCAGTAGCTGCAAATGGTTCGTCATCAAACAAAGGCATTTCGCCAAAACATTCTCCCGGTTCAATAATTGTCTGTATAAACGCTTTGCCTTGCTCATTTATATTTAACCAGCTAACTCTGCCGCTTACCAATTGATAGTAGAAAGAGCAGGTTGTTCCTTCATTAAATATCACATTTCCTTTAACGACTTTTTTAAAAGTAGCACCCCAGGCGAGTAATAGGTCAATATCTATCATCATTGTAAAATAGTTTGAGCAATTATTAATTTCCAAAACTAATATTACTCAGTGCTGAATAGTATGATGTAAAGCCAATATTAGTATGATTCTAATCATGATTTAAGTATTAAAGCTGCTAAAAAATCAGTGAGGGAGAGCTGTTTTATTTTTTATGATTCAACGCATAATTTCTGCAAAACACCTATTGTAATCTTGCAGTATAAATTTTTAAATAAAATTTTTAAGTTATGAAAAAATTAATTGTTAGCTGGCTTATTGGTTTCACCGGGATTATTGCATTTTCTTGCGGTGGAGGAAATTCTAATTCCGCTACACCCGCCGAAAGTGCCGGTAAAGAAAGCACCACCGGGGCTAATCCTGACTATGATCCCAAGAGGGGGGAGGGTAAGTTTACTAAAGTTGAGTTAGGTGCATCCCTGGATGCAGCCAAAGCTGAAGGCGGTAAAAAAGTGTATGACGTAAAATGTGGTGCCTGCCATAAACTTACTGACGAAAAGTTGGTTGGGCCGGGATGGACAGGCGTTACCAGCCGTCATGCACCTGAGTGGATAATGAATTTTATTACCAACACGGATGCAATGATCAATAAAGATCCTAAAGCACAGGCTCAATTGGAAATATGTCTTGTGCGTATGCCTAACCAAAGCTTATCAGATGATGACGCAAGAAACTTACTTGAATTTATGCGTAAGAATGATGGCGTAAAATAGGTGAATGGTCAATAGTAAATCGTGAATATTTCGCCATTCACTACTCACTACTCACTATGCAACCCAATAAACAATCAATTTAAATCTATCAATAATGAACCCAGTTAAAAAATATGCATCTGCGCTGGCTGCTCTTGCATTTATATGTAGCATGAACTCATGCAAGCCAAAGAATGTTGGATCAGCTGTAAGCGGAGATGCAGCTTCCAAAGCCTATGTGGCGCCTGGAAAATACGATGAGTTTTACAATTTTGTATCCGGTGGTTTTAGCGGGCAAATGAGTGTTTACGGAATACCAAGCGGAAGGCTGTTAAAAGTGGTTCCCATCTTTTCAGTTGATCCTGAAAAAGGGTATGGCTATTCAGAAGAAACAAAACCAATGTTAAACACCTCTCATGGTTTTATTCCATGGGATGATCAGCATCATTTGGATTTGTCGCAAACCAATGGAGAAATTGACGGTCGCTGGATATTTGCCAATGCCAATAATACACCCCGTGTAGCAAGAGTTGATTTGTCAACTTTTCATACTGCAGAAATTATTGAACTGCCCAATAGTGGAGGTAATCACTCTTCTCCGTTTATTACTGAAAACACAGAATATATTGTTGCAGGCACCCGGTTTAGTGTGCCACCGGATGATAAAAACGGGGATGTTCCTATCAATACTTACAAACAAAATTTTAAAGGAACCATCAGCTTTATCAGTGTTGGTAAGGAAGACGGGAAAATGGATATTGCGTTTCAATTACAATGCCCCGGCGTAAATTTTGATTTAAGTCATGCAGGCAAAGGTAAATCGCATGGATGGTTTTTCTTTAGCTGTTATAATACGGAACAGGCCAACACTTTGCTGGAAGTAAATGCATCCAAACGTGATAAAGATTTTATTATGGCTGTAAACTGGAAGAAGGCAGAAGAATATCTGAAGGCAGGTAAAGGAAGAAAGCAATCTGTAAAATATGCACACAATGTGTATGATGAAAAAACACATACAGCTACTTCTGAAATAAGGACTGAAGTAACTGTACTTGATACAAAAGACCTGAAAGACATTTGCTATTTTATTCCATGCCCCAAATCTCCACATGGTTGTGATGTTGACCCAACTGGTGAGTACATTGTTGGTAGTGGAAAATTAGCTGCCCTGATTCCTGTATTTAGTTTTGATAAAATTCAGAAGGCGATTGCGGATAAAGCTTACGAAGGTGACTATGAAGGTATACCCGTTATTAAGTATGAAGCTGCTTTGTATGGCGAAGTTAAAAAACCAGGTCTTGGTCC
>JANXSR010000112.1 GCA_025352625.1 Ferruginibacter sp. | reverse complement strand
TGGGCGTGGCTGTAAGTAACAAAGCTACAGGTCCGTTTAAATTGGTAAAAACATTCAGGCCATTGGGAAAAGAAAGCCGGGATATAGGACAGTTTATTGATGATGATGGCAGTGCTTATTTAATATTCGAATGTCGTCCTTCAAAAGGATTTTACATCGCTCAATTATCGGATGATTTTTTAAGTGTTGAAAAAGAAGTAGCATTCATTCAATCACCATTAGAAGGTGGAGCCATCGTTTATTACAAAGGATTGTATTATGCTGTCGGTTCAAAATTAACCGGATGGTCGCCTAACGCTAACAAGGTTGCTACTGCTGCTTCACTGACTGGCCCATGGAGTGAATTTGTTGATATTGCTCCACCAGATACAAGAACCTACAGTTCACAATCTACTATGTTTATAAAAGTAGCAGGTACAAAAGATACTACCGTAATTTTTATGGGAGACAGGTGGAAGCCGAATGCACTATGGGATTCACGCTACATCTGGATGCCGGTTCAAATCGGAGATGGTAAACTATGGCTACCTGAACCAAAGCCATGGACAATAAATGTTAAGACAGGAAAATGGAAGCAGATAGATGATAAACCTGTTGACGATAAATAGATATTTGTATGCATGGTTTGTTACATGATGATATAGGCGTTTATACTTGATCTGAGAGAAAATGATGACGATTAATAATTCAATGCCGTTTAGTTAAGGTGTTGGTGGGGACACCAACACCGGCGGTCAGCCGTGGCGGGTGTCCCCACCCGCCACTCGTATTTCTTAACTAAACGGCATTGATTAATAAATCATAAATATTATAACTTTAATACTAAGATCATTGCGTGTGTCAGTACGATACTACCATTATCAGGTTACTGAAGCAGGATGATATTATTCAATCAATAAACAATAAAATATGAAAAAGTATTTAATGTTATTTGTTGTTGCCTTGACAAGCATTTCCGTCATATTTGGTTTTAGTGGATGGACCACACCCAATGGTACTGGCACATCCTATAACGCTGACACTGGTATTATCACTGTCAACCTTAAAGAAATGAAATATCTCGGCAGCGTAGATGAACGTTATCAATCTTATAATGTGGAAATGGTGGAAGTGGTTGGAGGCGAGTTCTGGAGACCTTATAAAACGATGGACAGTTTGCCATCATCAACAGCAGCATTTGATCCTTCGAACAGGAGTCTGATGTTTCGAAAACTTCCTGCTATAAATCTTACCGATAAAAGATTGATGAATTTAGCAAAAGGGCTTGCTCCTGCTTATGTACGTGTAAGCGGTTCATGGACAAATACTGTTTACTTCCAAAACAATGATAGCCCTCAAACAAAAGTGCCGCAAGGTTTTGTAAATACATTAAGCAAGAGCCAATGGAAAGGAATGATTGATTTTGTAAAGGCAACCAATTCTAAACTGGTTACTTCATTTGCTGTTTCTAAAGGTGTACGGGATGCTAATGGAGTTTGGACACCCGCGGAAGCACAGAAAATTGTAGACTATACCAAAAGTATTGGCGGAAAAATTGCCGGTGCAGAACTTTTTAATGAACCTACCATACCTATTGCGGGAGGTGTAGATACAAATTATAATGGGCGCAACTTTGCAAAAGATATAGCTGTTTTCAAAGCGTGGGCAAAAACAGCGGTTCCGGACATGTTGCTCGTTGGTCCGGGATCAACTGCGGAAGGAATTCCGGGTCAGTCCTTTGCTGGAATGCTGAAGCAATTTATTTCAACTGATTCTTTAATGGCTCCGGAACCCAAACCTCTCTTTGATATTTTTTCTTATCATTATTACGGGGCTATGTCAATGCGTATAATGCGGGGTGGTCCATTTTCAATTAAAGCGGAAAATGCACTCAATTCTGAATGGTTACAAAGAACAGATGCAGTTGCTGATTATTACACAAGGCTGCGGGATGAATACAATCCGGGTAAACCTATATGGCTTACAGAAACAGCAGAAGCTTCACAAGGCGGAGACCCTTTTGCTGCTACTTATTTGGATTGTTTTCGCTATTTATACCAACTTGGTTCTTTAGCTAAAAAGGGCGTACAGGTTGTAATGCACAACACACTTGCCGCAAGTGAATACAGTCTTATTGACCAGGACACGCATTTGCCCAAACCCAATTACTGGGCAGCATTGTTATGGGCAAAACTGATGGGAACAAAAGTGTATGAAGCCGGTAAAGGAGCGCCGGGAGTTTATTTATTTGCACATAACACGAAAGGACATAATGATGGAATAACACTTTTAATTATCAATGCAAATAAAGTGGAAAACCCACGCAAATTGACCCCCTTCCGCCAAAACAAACTGACCCCCTCCGGCCATTTTAAATTGACCCCCTAATACCGGCTGAAATTGACCCCATAAATCAATGAATAAAGAACAGTTGTTTTTGTAGGATAATAATCGGTTGTTTTAACCAAAACAACGAGAGGTTATTATGTCCAACAAAACAATTGATATGTTTAAAATCAGACAAATATTACGACTTTATTCAGAAGGAAGAGGCAGTAAGTTTATCAGTAAAACTACCGGTACAGCACGCAACACGGTAAAAAAATACCTCTTACAGTTTGTAGCGTTACGCCTCACTATTGAGCGGGTAGAAACTATGAGTGACGGCCAGCTGGCCAAGGCGTTTTTAATTGAAAAGCCCAGGAAGGAAAGCAGCCGGGAGATTGATCTGGAAGCATTGTTGCCGGAGCTGGCAGCCAGGTTAAAGAAGCGTGGTGTAACCAAGCAAATGGTCTATAGCGATTACATCCGGCAGTATCCTGAAGGATATAAGCACTCCGCTTTTTTGGTGCGCCTGAACATTTATATGGGCATGAGCAAGCCTTCCATGCGTGTACCCCACAAGGTTGGCGATAAGCTCTTCATTGATTTTACCGGAAAGCGTTTACAGGTAGTAGATATAAGCACCGGCGAGGTACAGGATGTGGAAGTCTTTGTAGCCATTCTGGGCTGCAGCCAGCTAACCTATGTAACAGCAGTAGCCTCTCAAAAGAAAGATGATTTTATTTTGGCCTGTGAACGGGCACTGCATTTTTATGGTGGTGTACCCGAAGCCATTGTGCCGGACAATTTAAAATCAGCAGTAAAAAAAGCCGGGCGCTATGAGTCGGAACTCAATGATAGTTTTGCCGCATTTGCAGCCCATTACAACACTTATGTTTTTCCTGCAAGGGTTTACAAGCCTAAGGATAAAGCGCTGGTAGAAGGAGCTGTAAAAATCATCTATACCAGTATATTTACCAAGATAGATGAAAAGGTATACAGTAGTTTAGAGGCGCTCAATGAAGATATTTTAATTTATCTGCAGGCCCACAACAGTACATTGCTTACGGGCTGTGATTATAGCAGGTTGCAACAGTTTGAGGCATTGGAAAAAAATGTTTTAAAGCCGCTGAACAAATATCCCTTCGACCCCATGACTACCAAAACCGCCACGGTTGGTAAAACAGGTTATGTTACTGTCGATTACCGGTATTACAGTATCCCCTATAAATTTATCGGTAAACAAATCAAGCTGATGTACAACCGTACAAAAGTAGAAGCCTTTAGTGAGCATGAATTAATTGCAGTTCATGTTCGTTATTTTGGCAAAGACAAATACATCCAAAACGAAGACCACCTTGCTTCCTGGCACAAGTACCCTACGGAATGGAACCCGGAAAAATTTATTGCCGATGCGGCATTGATTGGGGAAGCGGTGGTAACCTACATTAAAAAAGTATTGGCCCGAAACGAGTATCCCGAAAAAAATTACCGGGCCTGCCAGGGTATTATCAATTATAAAAAACGGGTAGGCGAAACAAGGCTCATCAACGCCTGCAAAAGAGCAGATAGTTTTAACGTGTACAACTTTGGAATGATAGAACGCATCCTG
>JANXSR010000077.1 GCA_025352625.1 Ferruginibacter sp. | reverse complement strand
CAGTTTGATGCTTACTTTGGTGTTCATTGCCGAAACTTGTTGTTCAGGCAATTAGCGTTCTTCACGCTGCATTGAAACCCATCAACATGGATCAGGGCTCGTATCTTCTTCCCCATAAGGAACTTCCTTTTCAGACAGAACCCAATTCATTTTAGAAGCAGTTTCTCCGCTTTGGCTGCTGTGTGCCTCATCTATTATTATTGCAAACCGTTTGCCCTGCAATTCGCCTATTTCATCCATGATGAAAGGGAATTTCTGCACGGTGGTAATGATTATCTTCTTTCCATCTTCCAGTGCTGTTTTTAACTGGCGGCTACCTTCAGTAATAGCTTCAACAACTCCTTTTACCTGTGCAAATTGTTTGATGTTATCCCTTATCTGTTTGTCAAGCACCCTGCGGTCTGTAACCACAATTACACTATCAAAAATTGAATTGGTATTTGTGTTATCATGCAAGCCAACCAACTGATGACTAAGCCATGTGATTGAATTGGACTTGCCTGACCCTGCGGAATGCTGTATCAGGTATTTCTGACCTATGCCATTTTGTTTGGCATGAGCCAGCACATTGCCAACAACCCTAAGTTGATGGTAACGGGGGAATATCAATTTCTTTTTAATTTTACCACTGTCCTCGTCCATCTCCTCGGTAATCTGGGCATAGTTTTCTATTATATTACTTAGCCCGGTTTTGGTTAATATTTCTGTCCAGAGATAATCAGCTTTTAAACCTATTGGATTTAATGGATTGCCTGCCCCGTTTTCAAAGCCCTTATTAAACGGCAAAAAGAATGTATTAAAGCCACTTAACTGCGTGGCCATGTAAACCAAATCAGGATCCACGGCAAAATGCACCATGCACCGGCCGAAATAAAATAAAGGTTCTTTCGGATCTCTGTCGACCTGGTATTGTTTGATGGCATTTTTCACATTCTGGCCTGTCCAGGGATTTTTTAATTCAAATGTTATTACCGGCAATCCGTTAATCAGGATTACCATATCTAATGAATTATTATTCTTAAGGCTGTAATGCAGTTGCCTTGTAACTGAAAAAATATTTGCGTTGAATAACGCTGTCGCCTTTTGATTAAGGTTAGATGCAGGCTTTTTGAAGTATAGAAAAACTGTCAGATCAAGGTCTTTAACTCCGGTACGCAATACATCAATAATGCCTCTTTGTCTTACCTGCTCCGCAATACGTTTCAAGAATTTATCTTCACCACGTTTTACAATGGTATCGTAAGCTTCTGTTTGAGTTTCTTTTATAAACTCAAACAGCAACCTTTTGTTGAGGCATAAATCCCTGTCGTAGTCGGTAGAATATGAAGCCCTGTAAAGGCTCTGCTCTACCAAGTATTTCTCTATGATGGTTTCTAAACCTTTTTCTGATGTATCTGAACTCATATACTCTGCTACGTGTTATTAATGATATTATTTATAAAAGCAATAATTTCCTGGCATTTTTGATTGCCCTGAATTTTAGCCAAGGTCAAATAATCAGTATCACTAATGCAGGTAGTATTGGACTTCCCAGATTTTTGTAACTGACCTACCACACCTAATATTGATTTTTTTTCATCGAACCTGTATTTTTCGCCAGCCTTTACACTTCTTGCCTCCATTGTTACATTGACAGCGGTACTAAGTTTTAAAGGGAATAGTCTTGCATCATTAAAATGCTTTTGTAGATAACCATTAGCCTCATTAAAAATATTATCATTTCCAGTTTGCATAAGCGGAACAAGTATGTCCTCTAATTTACCGGTAGCATTGTCGGCTCCGGTAAAAATGCTGCATCCCAACTTTACCCCTTCGTATAAAGAATAGGTATTATTGTTAGTAAATATATCTACATGTATGCTTTGTATAACTTCCCGAACTTCAGTACTCACTTCTGCTAATCTTGCCGGAACACCCCTTGTATCTGCATCAAAAAAGTAAATAACTGAAAGTTGGGTATCATCTGGTATCCTGTCCTTTTTAATTTCTCCTTCCTGCCTTACCGTTAATGCAAGACTTTTCAAAATAGATTGCCTTGGCAGCTTTTTACCGTCACCGCCCATCGAATAAAGAAATACATATACATCTCCCTTTTGCAAAGTATTTGTTGGCAGAAATCCTTTCCTTATTTCCTGAAGGTTTAATTCCTCAACTTCAGTTTTTACAACTTCCTGTGCCATCAGCATAAACATTGGCTCAGGAAACTGATTTATTTTCAAACTCTCATTGCTTACAAAGCCATTACTCTTGAGTATTTTGCAAATGAAGGAGACATCGTGTGGCCCTTCACAAAGTGCTATAATAATTTGTGTGGCCATATTATCTGATGTCTATGTTTATTGATTCAACTAATTGTTTTAATTTATTTCCTAATAAAAAATTGCACTCAATTTTTCCATCCTCATTTTCTTCTAAGGCATAGGCTGTTAATTCATCATCAGGATATTCATTTTCAACAAAGGCATCAATACATTCTTTACTGTGAGTAGAAAGAAAAACTTGCACATTAAATTCTTTTGCTATTGTTTGAATAAATTCGGTGAATTTCACAAGCAAACTCTTATGTAATGCACTGTCTATTTCATCTATGCAAAGAATACCATTTTTGCAATAGCCTAACAGCAGGGCTATTTCGAAAACCCTTTGTAACCCTTCGCCGTATTTTGTAATATCTACAGCAGTTTCAATACTCTTGGAGGTTACTTTAAACCTGTTCTCACCTTCATCATTTACTAAATCAATTTTCTCTATTGATTCATCCAAATGCAGCCTTATAAAATCAATAACTCTTTCAAAATACCTGTTCTCAATGGCAAGTTTATGTGCAGTATGCAATAATTTTTCATTGTACCTGTAGGGGCTTGTAAAGGCAGATGGGCAAAGAATTTGAGATTTTGTGTATCTGTAATCCGGTTCCCTATTTAAAAACAGGTGAATACTACTGCTTAACATGCTGCTACCCACAAAAGATTCAGAAGCCAGCGTATCCAGGTAGCCGTTTCTATCCATGTCTTCTTCGGAAGTTTTTTTCTCAATTAATATACCTGTTTCATTGTTATTGAAAACTGCTTTTATCTCTATTGAAGAAATAAAATTTTTATCAACCCATTTAGAATGAAATTCACTTAGAAATTTCCCACGGTATTTTTCTAAATCTAAATATGCCTGTAGATCGTTTAAATGAGCAAGCAAATAAAACGCTTCCAATACAGTTGTTTTACCCTTATTGTTACCACCGGCAAAAATATTTACCCTGCTGATGTTAATTATTTTTACATCCTGTAGTTTCCTGTACTTAGTTATAAGGGCAGATGTAAAATGGTTGTTTATTTCGGTAAAGAATAACGGGGCTTGTTTTTCTGTTG
>JANXSR010000064.1 GCA_025352625.1 Ferruginibacter sp. | reverse complement strand
CACTGGTGCTGATAAAATTTTGTCTGCCGGTGTTTAACCAGTTAACAGAAAAATCATTTTACCTGCCACTGACATCGCTGAATGTATGGAAAGTATTGGGTTGTACATTATTGGCGGCCCTGGTGCTCAACAGTATTTATCCTGCTTTGCTGCTCTCTTCCTTTAAGCCATTGAATGTATTTCGTGGCAACACAGTACTCAAAGTAAAAGACAGTTCTTTCCGCAAAGGACTGGTAGTATTACAGTTTACGGTTTCTGTTATACTCATTGGAAGCACCATTGTTATTTACAGTCAGCTTCAATACATACAGCATAAAAACCCTGGTTACAATCGGTCACAGACCTTGTCGTTTGCATTACCGCCAACGATCGAAAGGGGAAAACGGGAATCGGTGATGATGGCCATGAAGCATGAGCTGCTTGCTGAAAGCAGTATCGAAAAGGTTGCTACTTCTAACCAGCCATTGGTAAACCTAGGCAGCGTTTGTACTGAATGTGCCGATTGGAAAGGGCGTGATACCAGTTACAATCCCAGGATCACACAACTTTCTGCCGACATAGATTTTGAAAAGACCATGCAACTTAAAATGAAAGAAGGCGAATGGTTTAGCGAAAGCAATAACAACGGGGCACATGGTTTTATATTGAATGAAACAGCCGTGAAAGATTTTAAACTGCCAGTGCCAACAACAGGAGCCTGGTTTGTTTTTAAAGGGGATACCGGTCGTGTGATTGGTGTGGTAAATGATTTTGCTTATAAGAGCCTGCATGAAAAGAGTGGCCCCGTGGTGGTATTCAACAACGCTATATGGAGAAACTTTTTTAGTGTAAGAATTGCGGGTGAAAAAGTAACAGTGGGATTGAGTAGTATCAGCAAGGTCTGGAAAAAATATGTGAGCGATAGCCCGCTGGAATTCAATTTTTTAGATGACACCTTTAATAATCTTTACAAGCAAGATCAGCAGACGTCTTTCCTCATGATCGTGTTTGCAGTAATTACCATTGTTATTTCGGCGCTGGGGTTGTTTAGTCTTGCAGCCTTTGAAGCAGCCCAACGCACCAAAGAGATTGGCGTAAGAAAAGTGTTGGGCGCTACTGTAGCGGGCATTGCAAGGCTGCTGTCAAAAGATTTTGTAAAGCTAGTATGTATCGCTATTGTTGTCGCATCACCGATTGCATATTTTGCCATGAATAAATGGATACAAAATTTCGCTTACCGCATTGACATTAGCTGGTGGATGTTTGCAGTTGCAGGTTTGTTTGCCTTGGTAATTGCATTACTGACAGTAAGTTTTCAATCAATAAAAGCTGCACTAATGAACCCGGTGAAGAGTTTGAAAGCAGACTAGGTAATGGATAATTTTTTAATTGATAATGAATAATGTGAGCCTGAAAATTAATAGTTACAAAAGATAGAAACGCAGATTGCACGGATGAATAAGGGTAAAATGGATTTGTCTTTTTCTCAAATTTTAATAAAATAAATCTACAAAAATCTGTTGCTATACGTTTAAGCAGCGTTTGTATAAAATAAGCAGTATAAAAATAAACACCATGCTACAGCACTATTTCAAAATTATGTACCGCAATTTATGGAAGAGTAAATTGTACAGTACCATCAACATTGCCGGACTTGCATTGGGGTTAACCTGTTGCATGCTGATTGTTTTGTACAATAAAGACGAGGCCGGTTTTGACCAGTTTCATAAAAACAAAAACCAGTTGCAACGGGTGGTGGCAACGCTTAGTGGTGATAAGGAGGTACGAAAGATCGCCAGTTCCAACAGTCCGGTAGGGCCGGCATTTAAAGAGGCATTGCCGGAAGTAAAAGGATTTGTGCGCTTACAGAATGATTTCAAAAACATAAAAAAAGGAACAGAAATAATCGGGCAGGAAGTGCTGGATGCAGATACCAGTTTTTTTACCACCTTTTCTTTTCCGTTGCTTGCCGGTGACCCGGCCACAGCATTGAAAGACCCTGATGCCGTAGTGATAACAGAAGAGACCGCCATCAAATATTTTGGTACCCCCGATGCCATTGGTAAAATGCTGGAGGTTGGATATAGGGGAGAGTTTAGCCCTAAAAAAGTAACAGGAGTGGCCAGGAATGTACCGCAAAATTCTTCCATTAAATTTGATATGGTATTGCCCTTTACTGATAAAAGCACCGAGTGGATAGGCTTTTACCTGAGCACCTATATTTTGTTAAACGAAAATGCCAACGCCGCAACCGTTGCCGCAAAACTGGACAATATCTTTTTGGCCAATGCAAAAGATGAATTCAAAAATGCCCGGGAAAAATTTAATTATAAAGACAACATTCATTTCGGACTGCAACCATTAATTGCCATTCATCTTGATACAGAATACGACCAGGGCGAAATAAAAAATGCAAGCAAACCAATTTATTCTTACATCCTCACCGGTATTGCTATTTTTATATTGCTGATCGCTTGCATCAATTTTATAAATCTTCAACTGGCACATTCTTTACAGCGTGCCAAAGAAATTGGTGTACGGAAAGTAATGGGCGGACAGCGCAAACAACTCATCAAACAATTTCTCGGCGAATCAACCCTGCTCAGCTTTATAGCGTTTGTACTGGCCATTGTTTTAACCTTGCTGGTGTTGCCCGTTTTCAACCAGTTGTCCAATAAGCAACTGAGTTTTTACACTTTGCTGGATGGAAAGTTAATGGCGGCTTACGGGATATTGTTTTTAATAACCGGGTTTATTGCAGGGTTTTATCCTGCACTGGTGCTGTCGGGTTTTAATCCCTTACAAACCATTTACAACCGGCAAAAATTCAATGGTAAAAATTACCTCACCAAGGGGTTGGTGATCTTTCAGTTTTCATTGGCTACCTTTCTCATCATCACTACCATAATAATGTACACACAGTTTGATTTTTTAACACACAAAGATCTTGGCTACAATGATAAGAATGTAGTACTGCTTGACCTGGGAAGAGGGCCGGATCAGCAAAAGGTTAACCTGCTGAAAGCAGAACTGGTAAAAGATCCATCCATACAAATGGTAGCAGCAAGCGATGGGCATGGCAATTCAACCGGTGGTAAGGTTGATGGCAAAGACATGGACTTCGCATACAAACGCATGGATGAAAATTATTTAAAAGCCTTGCAGATACCGCTGGTAAAAGGCAGAAATTTTTCTCCGGACTTTCCCGGTGATTCTTTGAGTTCTGTTGTGATCAATGAAACTTTTGCAAAGCAGGCAGGGTGGAATGATCCCATCGGAAAACAGGTAGACTTTTTCTGGGACAATAGGAAAGTCACGGTAGTAGGTGTGGTAAAAGATTATCATTTTCAATCGCTGGAAAATAAGATCACACCACTGGTTTTTGTTGCCGATCCACATTTTGGGTTTGGTCAGTTGGTAGTAAAAGTGGATCCCAAAAATATTCCTTCAGCAATGAATTTGCTGGCTACAACCTATAAAAATATTTTCCCTTTGCAGCCTTACAGTTATGCTTTTATGGATACCAAAAACAAAGACAATTACAAAGAAGAAGCCAGGTGGAAAGAGATCATTACCCTGTCTGCCTTTCTCTCTATTTTTATCAGTTGTATCGGCCTGTTTGGATTGTCCATTTTATCTACAGAAAAAAGAACCAAAGAAGTCGGCATCAGGAAAGTGTTGGGTGCCAGCGTACAAAGCGTGGTCACTTTGCTCTCCGGCAATTTTGTAAAACTGGTACTGTTGGCCTTTGTTATTGCCGCACCCATTGCCTGGTACGCCAACAACCAGTGGTTAGAGCATTTTCCTTACCGGGTAGCGATGGGCTGGCAGGTATTTCTGCTGGCAGGCACTTGTATGGTTTTACTGGCTGCTGCAACCATCAGTTTTCAAAGTGTGAGGGCCGCCTTGATGAACCCGGTAAAAAGTTTAAAGACAGATTGAGGTAATGGATAATTGTTTAATTGATAATTGATAATTGATAATTTGAATACAGCGGGTTTAAGATAGCATAAAATCCTATCAACCTACAGGGCTTGGCGATTTTGGGATTTTGAAAAACGTCCACCCGAACTGAAGCTAAATTTATATTTAAGCGTTGATGTTAATAAAAATTTTGTATTTGGTTGACTAAGAAAATGTTGAAGAGCAATCAAGCCCCAATATTTATAAACACAGTCCATGTTGTGCGTTCGTTCTATTTGTCTTTCAGGAAATCCGAAATAGTTATGATTGATGTTTCACCGAATTTGACCAGGTCTAATAAATCTTTGTCGCCTGTTAATAAAAAGTCTGTATTTCCGTCAACAGATAATGAAAGTAAAAAGTTGTCTTTAGGGTCTCTACAAACTTCGATTTGGGTTTGAACTTTTACAAAGTCAGCATATTCGTCTATCGTTTCAAGTATTTCTTCAATGTCAGAAGCAGAAAAGAAACGTCTGAATTTGGGCCGTTTTGCAACCTCTAAAAATTCATCAAGCAATTCCTGGCTGAAGACCAAAATACCGTGTTTTGAAAAAATAATTTCGTCAAGTTTGGTAAAGTCTTTGGTGATTAAAAAGCTAATCCAAAGGTTAGTGTCTATAATGATTCTGCTAACCTTATTTTGCATAACGTTTGCTTCTTACCAATTCTACTTCCTTAGTTATTTGATCAAGTGTCGGTGCCGATTTTGCTTTTGAACGTAGCTTTTTCAGAACGCTCGCAAAACCATTTTTTGAAGTGTCCTGAATGGCGATGAGGTTCAAGTCTGCTAAGTCTTTTAAAAGTTTTGCAGCTTTTGGATTCAATATGTCAATTCGCATTGAGTTCATATATCAAATTTAATGAAAAGAACTGAATATTTGATTTTCTCGTCCAACCATAAGCCGTCACGCATGATACACAACTTCTACATGTACGAAATCAGACACTCACTGTCCGGTTTCGTACACTTTTTTTTATGTACCGTCTGTAATCCTTTACAGGCAATGTTTTTAGCGTGGCATGGCTGTTGTTGGAGGTCAGGGACTAGTAAATACTTTCAAATAAAATGTCTGAACCTGCCTTTCAGCAGGCTGACCCAAAATAGCTACACCATGATAAAAAATTATTTCAAAATTGCCTGGCGCAACCTGTTAAAAAGCAAATGGTATTCGCTCATCAATATCGGCGGACTGGCAGTGGGGTTGGCAGTGGCCATACTGATTGGCCTTTGGATACACGAAGAACTGACGTTTGACCGCCAGTATAAAAATTATGACCACATTGCCCAGGTAATGCAAAACCAGACTTTTAATGGCGAAACGGGAAGCCAGACAGCCGTGCCCTACCTGATGGGAGAGGAACTGAAAAAGGATTATGGTAATGACTTTAAAAATGTTACAATGTCTTCCTGGACATACGACCACATTCTTGCAAGCGGTGAAAAAAAGATAACAAAGAGTGGCAATTTTTTTGAACCACCTGTGATTGAAATGTTATCGCTGAAAATGTTGAAAGGCTCACCCGCTTCACTGGATGGCAGCAAGTCAATCATTTTGTCGGCAACTACAGCCCAGGCAATATTTGGCAACACCGACCCGGTGAATAAAATAATGAAGATCGATAACCGCTTTGATGTAATGGTAACAGGTGTTTATGAGGACCTGCCTGATAATTCTACCTTTAACAAACTGGCATTTATTGCTCCGTGGAAGCTGTATATTGACAGTTCGCAATGGCCCGAAAAATTGTCAAATCCCTGGCGGGCAAATGCATACCAGGCTTATGTTCAGTTAGCAGACAATGCTGATATGGCAAAAGTATCAGCAAAAATAAAAGATGTAAAACTTAAAAAGGTTACTCCGCAGGATGCTGCATTTAAGCCGCTGGTATTTCTTCACCCCATGAGCAAATGGCATTTATTTTCAGAATTTAAAAACGGCGCCATTTCAGGAGGGAGGATTGAATTTGTATGGTTGTTTGGCATTATAGGCTTTTTTGTGTTGCTGCTGGCCTGCATCAATTTTATGAACCTTAGTACAGCACGGTCAGAAAAACGGGCCAAAGAAGTTGGCATAAGAAAAGCTATTGGTTCGCAAAGGGGGCAACTGGTGAAACAGTTTTTTTCTGAATCTTTACTGATAGCAGTGATTGCATTTATATTCTCTCTGCTGCTTGTTCAACTCACACTGCCTTTTTTTAATGGCATAGCAGATAAAAAAATAACCATCTTGTGGAGCAGTCCCTGGTTCTGGCTGGGCGGTATTGCATTCGCCATTCTTACCGGGCTCATGGCAGGCAGTTATCCGGCTTTGTACCTATCTTCCTTTCAACCCGTAAAAGTATTGAAAGGCACTTTTTATGCAGGCCGCTTTGCAGCACTTCCCCGTAAAGTATTGGTGGTACTGCAGTTTTCGGTGTCTGTTATTTTAATCATTGGCACCATAGTAGTATTTAACCAGGTGCAGTTTACCAAAAACCGTCCAGTCGGGTATAGCCGTGATGGATTGGTAACAACCTTTGTTGCAACCAATGATATCCACGATCATTTTGATGCGGTACAAACTGAATTAAAAAATTCAGGTGCCGTGTCATCCATAGCAGAATCTTCCGGCGGCACTACTTATGTAAGTGAAGTAGATAATGGATTTAGCTGGAGTGGCAAAGCACCTACGGCACAAGGCAATTTCGGGGTAGTTTTTGTATCGCCTGAATTTGGAAAAACCATTGGCTGGAGTGTTAAAGAGGGCCGTGATTTTTCAACAGCGTTTAAGACAGATTCTACCGGCATTATTTTAAATGAAACCGCAGCAAAATTTATGGGACTGAAGCATCCTGTTGGAGAAAACATTCAATGGGATGGACAGGAGTTTCATGTGATAGGTGTGGTAAAAGATCTTGTAATGCAGTCACCTTACGAACCTGTTTTCAGAACTGTTTTTGTGATGGCTTACGGCACCCAGAATGTTATCCACATCAGATTAAATCCATCAGTGAGTTCTCATACTGCGCTGGCTGCTGTTGAAACGATCTTTAAAAAGTACAATCCAGCCCAACCCTTCGAATACAAGTTTATTAATGAGTTGTATGCCAGGAAATTTGGTGATGAAGAACGCATCGGCAAGCTGGCCAGTTTCTTTGCCATTTTAGCCACCTTCATTTCCTGCCTCGGCATTTTTGGCCTGGCTTCCTTTACTGCAGAACAACGTACCAAGGAGATCGGCGTACGTAAAGTGAATGGTGCTTCCGTATTTAACCTGTGGCAATTGCTGTCGAAAGATTTTGTATTACTGGTATTTATTTCTTTTTTAATTGCCACACCACTGGCCTGGTATGCTATGGATAAATGGCTGGGCAATTATGTTTACCACACGCCTATTTCGTGGTGGATTTTTGCAGTGGTTTGTTTTGGTGCATTGCTGATTACGTTGATGACGGTGAGTTACCAGAGCATCAGGGCGGCATTGATGAACCCGGTGAAGAGTTTGAAGAGTGAATAGTGCCCCCATCCCCTAAAGGGGGGGAAAGGCATAATAGTCTTCAGCTCTGTGGGAGCTACCGCTTAGTAGAAAAATGGTGGTTATAATTTGTTTCTAACTCCATAGGAGTTATCCCTTTGTTGAATATGATTACAAATAAAACAAATGAAGTAGCAAGTTTAAGAGTAGTACCACAAAGCTGAAAATGTAAAAGAGAGTGACACAACGATGATGACCAATGCTGTGTATTTGCCCGGAAAAAAAAATAATAAAATATTTATTGTTGAAAATAAAGTAGCATGATAAAAAGTTATTTCAAAATAGCCTGGAGAAATTTATTCAGAAGCAAAGGTTTCTCTTTGACCAACCTGCTTGGTCTTACCATTGGTATGACCTGTGCCATGCTGATATTTTTATGGGTAAAAGATGAACTGTCTTTTAATAAGTCGCAAAAAAATTACGACCAGGTTTACCAGGTAATGGCCAACCGGGATTTTAATAACAAGATATTTACTGATGAGAGCATGGTGCTGCCATTTGCCCAATCAATAAAGAACGAAATTACCCAGGTAGTAAATGCGGTAGTTACAACAAACAAACAGTCGCACGTACTTGCAAATGGAGAAGTAAAACTTAAAAGGGATGGCTATACCGTAAGTGATCATTTTTTTGATGTATTCTCCTGGAATTTTATAAAAGGAAATGGAGCCTCTGCAATGGCTGATCCCTCCTCTATTGTACTAACACAGTCCGCTGCCAGGGCATTGTTTGGTGATGCAGACCCCATCAATAAAGTAGTGCGGATTGACAATGACCATGATGTAAAAGTGAGTGCCCTGGTTGCAGATGTGCCCGCCAATTCCACACTGCAGTTCGATTATATTGTTCCCTTTAATTATGCTGATGAAGAAGTTAAAAAGGGGATGATGAATTGGCAAAACTCTTCGTGGTTATTGTTTTTACAAACAGTACCCGGTGCCAACATGGTTGCCATAGAGAAGAAGATCAATGATATTAAAATACTGCATGATCCAACTGATAAAAAGATAAGCAGCTACTTTGCTTTTCCGATGAATAAGTGGAGGTTGTACAGTGATTTTAAAGAGGGGAAAAATACGGGAGGTATGATTGAATATGTACGGCTGTTTACAATAATCGCCATCATTATTTTACTGATTGCCTGCGTAAATTTTATGAACCTTTCTACGGCAAGGTCAGAAAAAAGAGCAAAGGAAGTGGGAATAAGAAAAACACTGGGCTCTGATAAAAAACAACTGGTGCTGCAATTCTTTTTTGAATCCATCATTCTTGCGTTTATCTCTTTTTTGTTTTCAATACTCGCCGTTTATTTATTGCTACCTTCTTTTAATAATTTGGTTGATAAACGCCTTTTTTTAGATTTAACACAACCATTTTTTTGGATAGGTGCTGTTTTAATTATTGTATTTACTGGTATTGTTGCAGGTAGCTATCCCGCTATCTACCTTTCTTCTTTCAGTCCTGTAAAAGTGTTAAAGGGAACATTTGTAGCAGGTAAAAAAGCGGTGCTGCCACGGCATGTTTTAGTGGTAACCCAGTTTGTGATTTCTATTTTACTCATCTCCGCAACCATCATTGTTTACCAACAGATAAAACTCATCAAAAACCGGGACATGGGATACAATGCTGATAACCTCATTTCAATACCCGGCTCCAGGGATACGCAAAAGAATTTTGCAGTATTAAAACAAGAGTTGCTACAGACAGGATTGATTAGCTCTGTAACCAGGGCGATGGCGCCCATCACAGAAATATGGTGGAAAGCACCGGCACCTGACTGGTCTGGCAAACCGGCTAATATGAATATTATTTTTACCGGCTTAACTACCGACAATGATTTTACAAAAACGATGGGCATTAAAATATTGCAGGGCAAAGATTTTTCAGGAATGCCTGTTGATTCATCTTCTATGCTGTTGAACAAAGCAGCCGTTGAGGCAATCGGGGTAAAAAACCCGGTAGGGATGACCATGCATTATGGTAAAGATTATACAGTGATTGGTGTTATGGACAACGTAGTAATGGAATCTCCTTTCAAACCGGTAGATCCGCTGATGGTATATTATAATCCGGCCAATTCAGACAGGATCAGCCTGCGTTTGAATAGCGGGGTAGCACCTGTGCAGGCGCTTGGTTCAATAGAAACAATTCTTAAAAAATACAACCCTGCTTATCCTTTCGAATACCAGTTTGTTGACAAAGAATTTGAAAAAAAGTTTTTAACCGAAGATCTGATTAGTAAGCTCTCCAACATTTTTGCAGGCCTTGCCATTTTTATTTGCTGTATTGGTTTGGCTGGCCTGGCTTCTTTCACCATTGTAAAAAGAATCCGTGAAATAGGTGTTAGAAAAGTATTGGGTGCTACCGTGCAACAATTGCTGCTGCTTATTTCAAAAGAATTTTTAAAACTTGTATTGATCGCATTTGTCATTGCCGTTCCGCTTGCCTGGTGGTTCATGCACAACTGGTTGCAGCAATATGACTACCGGGTAAATATCAGTGCATGGATGTTTGGTATTGTTGGCATTGTAATTCTTTTATTGACACTGGTAGTAGTAAGCATAAATACATTGAGTGCAGCATTGCGAAACCCGGTGAAGAGTTTGAGGAGTTAAGCCCCCATCCCCCTAAAGGGGAGTAAGGCGATGGCATTCAGCTTTGTAGGAGCTATCGATTTGTTGAAAATGATTTCAAATAAAACAAGCGTAGTAGCAAGTTTAAGAGGAGTACCACAAAGCTGAAAAAGTATAAGGGAGTGACACAACGATGATGACCATTGCTGTGTTTTTTGCCCGGACAAAAATTGTATTAATTGATTATAATTAAATCATCGTTATGATAAAAAACCACTTTAAAACAGCCTGGAGAAGTTTTCGTAAAAACAAAGTTTTTTCGGCGATCAATATTGTTGGCCTTGCAATCGGCATCAGTGCATCACTGGTTATTTTTTTGATTGTTGATTACGATTATAGTTTTAATACATCTATCAAAGATGGCAACCGCATTTACAGGGTGGTGAGTAATTTTTCTTTTTCAGGACAAGCCTATCACAATTCGGGTGTGCCAATGCCAATGGGGGATGCCGTGAGAAAAGAACTGACAGGTATTGAGAAGGCTGCACCTTTTCACAACATGGACAATGATGCCAAAATAAGTGTACCCGTAGCCGGTAAACAGGAGCCTGTTGTATTTAAAAAACAAAAAAATATAGTGTTCTCAGATTCTGGCTACTTTACCCTGATCGATTATACATGGGTTGCAGGTACTGCCAAAACATCTTTACTGGCACCTTCAAAGGTAGTGCTTACAGCCTCTGCCGCAGCATTGTATTTTCCTCAACTAACACCCGACCAGATTATAGGAAAAGAATTGTATTTTAATGACACCGTGCTTACCACTGTAACGGGTATTGTAAAAGACCTTGCATACAATACCGATTTTAATTTCAACATATTTATATCAAGGGCTACGCTTGAAAAAACAAGCCTTAAACCATTCGACTGGGATGATTGGAACAGCACCAATGGTTCAACACAATTGCTGGTAAAATTATCTGCCGGCTCAACCAAAGCGCAGGTAGAAGGTCGTGTTAAAACCTTGTTCGAAAAATACCATAAGAGAGATCCCAATGATCATAGCATCACCAGCCATGCACTGCAACCATTGAGCGACCTGCATTACAATGCAGACTATGGTGGATACGATCTGCCGCTCAGCAATAAACCAACCTTGTACGGGCTGCTGGCAGTGGCAGCATTTTTATTGTTGCTGGCTTGTATCAACTTTATAAATCTCACCACCGCACAGGCGTCACAAAGAGCACAGGAGATTGGGGTACGTAAAACAATGGGCAGCTCAAAAAAACAATTGGTGTGGCAGTTTTTAAGTGAGACTTTTTTACTGACATTGGTCGCCACCCTTTTATCCATCATCATAGCGCCGTTGCTGTTAAAAGTGTTTGCTGATTTCATTCCTCCGGGTTTGCATTTTGATATAGCATCACAACCGGGCATCATCATTTTTTTACTGGTACTGATACCTGCTGTAAGTATTTTGTCGGGCTTTTATCCGGCCATGGTATTATCAGCCTATCAGCCGGTGCTGGTATTAAAGAACCAGTCGAATACCGGTAAGGGAAGGTCACGCAATGCCTGGTTGCGCAAATCATTAACAGTATCTCAATTTGTAATTGCGCAGGTGTTTATTATTGCCACCATCCTGGTAAGCAAACAGATCCAATTTTCATTGAACAAGGACATGGGTTTTAAAAAAGAATCCATGATACTTACACAAACAAATTTTTATGATACGTCAAAACAAAAAAAATACATACTGGCCGACAAGATAAAAGCCATACCTGCTGTGGCCGGCATCAGTTTAAGTACCAATCCGCCTTCCTCAAACGGTACCTGGAGCGGCACCATGAAATATAAAGATGGCAAAAAAGAAATAGAGACGGATGTACAGCAAAAATTTGCAGATACTGCTTACCTGCATCTTTACCATTTGAAGTTATTGGCCGGCAATAATTACCCTTATTCAGATTCGGTGAATGCATTTTTAATCAACGAAACTTACCTGCACATACTGGGCTTTCAAAACCCGGCAGATGCTATTGGAAAAGAGATTGAATGGAGCAGTAAAAAAATACCTATTGCCGGGGTGATAGGAGATTTTAACCAGCAGTCTTTACGTGAGCCGGTTAAGCCACTTGTTATAGCCTGTAATCCGGGATGGCAGAGTACTTTAAACATTGCCCTGTACCCGCAAACAGCTCCCGGCGACTGGAAAAAAGCCATCAGCAAAATGGAACTTGCCTGGAAAGAAGTGTATCCCGAAACAGATTTTGAATACAGCTTTTTAGATGAAGACATTGCCAAATATTACAAGGCAGAACAAAACATTTTCCGACTGTTGATGTGGGCAACTGGCCTTGCAATTTTTATCAGTTGCCTGGGTTTACTTGGCCTGGTGATTTACATCACCAACCAGCGCACCAAAGAGATCGGCATCCGGAAAGCGGTGGGGGCTACCGTTACACAAATTGTAACACTGTTATCAAAAGATTTTTTACAACTGGTAATTGTAGCTTTTGTAATTGCTGTCCCTATAACCTGGTGGGGCTCCAATAAATGGCTCAATAATTTTGCCTATAAAACAGATAAGGATGTATGGATATTTCTGGCCGGTGGCATCATCATGTTTTTAATGGCGTTGATAATTTTGTGCATCAGGGGTTTTAAAGCAGCAACGGTAAACCCGGTGAAGAGTTTGAAGAGTGAATAACCCCGGTCCCCTAAAGGGGTGTGAAATGCATACTTCGCTGCCGGATGATTTATAAGAGAATGGAAAAGTAAAATTTAAAAAATGACTTAGTGCCTTACCGGCAAAAAATAAAAAACGGCCAAAACCATGATAAAAAATTATTTCAAAATCGCCTGGCGGAGTTTGTGGAAACACAAGTTGTTTTCATTCATCAATATTGTTGGTTTGGCTGCAGGTATGGTGATCTGCATTATTGCATTGGTTGATTTCAAAAAGGCATATGATTATGATACATTTCATCCCATGCCGGAGCGTACTTACCGCATTATTACGGATGTAACATTTAAGGGAAATCAGCGGGAGGCTTATGCCAGCACGCCCTATCCGGTTGCAACACAATTAAAAAATAATTATCCTTTTATTCAGGATATCGTACATGTGGTGCCGGCAAGGAAAGCGGAATTTGAGGCAGCAGGTAAGATATTAAAAACATCTACTTCTTTTGCTGATGCATCTTTTTTTAAGGTCTTCGGATTTCAACTGATACTCGGTGCATTTAATGATGCACCGCATACAGCGGTTGTTACTGCCGAAACAGCCAGCCGCTTTTTTGGTACCGCCAATGCCGTGGGAAAAATATTGCATCATAAAGATTGGGGCGATTTTTTAGTAACGGGTATTGTTGCAACACCCGTTAAAAAATCTCACTTAGTATTTGATCTGCTGGCTTCTTCCAGTACTATTACAGCGATTGAAAAGAATGGTGTAAGCATTGCCGAAACCAACAACTGGACAAACCCATGGGCATCCTACACCTATGTGCTGTTAAAACAGGGAAGTGTAAAAAGTCAGTTGGATAAGGCCATTGCACAAGTGGCCAGTATCTCTACATCTGCTATCGGCGCAAATAATGAACAGCGTTCTTTTGGTTACCGGGCGCAATTGCTGAATGACATCAATCCTTCCCGTGAAGACCTTTTAAATTTTCCGGCAGGAACCACTTATGGTAAGCTGCTGGTTGAGATTGGAATCGGGCTGATTACGCTGATACTGGCCGGGTTTAACTACGTCAATCTTACATTGGCAAGATCGCTTAGCAGGTCGAAGGAAATTGGGTTGCGCAAAGTGATCGGTGCCGGGCCGGGGCAGGTGTTCGCCCAGTTTATTGTAGAATCTGTTTGCTTCAGTTTGCTGGCCTTATTACTGGCTTTACTGGTGCTGGAGCTGTTGAAACCTATGAATGTTATCCAGGATGTTTTTAAAGACGCTCATCTCACCGCAGCCTTTTATTGTATGTTGTTTTTATTTGCAATCATAGCAGGCATTGTTGCTGGCTGCATACCGGCAAGGATATTATCAGCCATCCGTCCCGCTGAAGCGATAAAAGGGCAGAAGGCGTTGACGGTGATGAAAGGTATTACAATCCGCAAAGCATTGGTGGTGACACAATTTGCCATGTTACTCACCGGCATAATTTTTATGCTGGCAATGTACCAGCAACAAAAATTTATGGCTACCGCTGAATACGGTTTCCAAAAAAGCAATATTTTAAATATTGAATTGTACGGAACCAATCATAAAAAGCTGGCGAATGAACTGCAGAAAATTTCAGGAGTAGAGGAAATCACAGCCACGTCTTACACGCTTGGCATAAATGGAGGCAATCAGCAAAAAGCCGCTCGTATAGAAAAAGATTTTTACTCATCAGCAGAAATACTTTCTGCCGATGAGCATTTTATTTCAGTAATGCAATTGCCGCTGGTGGCAGGAAATAATATATTGCCCTCAACCAATGATTCTGCGGGGAGTTCGGTGCTCATCAATGAACAGGCAGTCGCTAAACTTCACTTTGACAATGCCCAATCCGCCGTTGGTCAATTGATACTTTTAAGCGATAGCAGCAAAGTTCGTGTAGCCGGTGTGCTAAAAGATTTTCATTCTATGAGTATGTTCTTCCCGATTTTTCCCATGATCATCCGGCAGGACCCAACTTACTTTTCGGTACTGCAGGTAAAAACAAATCCGGCTGTAAATGCAGATCAGTTAAAAGGCTCGGTTGCCGCGGTGTGGAAGCAATTAAATCCATACCAGGAATTTACTGCGGAATGGTACGACAAGGCATTGTATGCTCATCATTTTCACGGAAGCGACCAGTTATTAATGGTATTGTTGTGCAGCATTGTGCTTTGTATTGCCTGTCTTGGTTTGTTGGGCATGGTGACTTATAGTTCAGAGATCAGGACAAAAGAAGTAGGTGTAAGAAAAGTAATGGGCGCCAAGATCGTGCAGCTATTGTTGTTGCTGTCAAAGGACTTTGTGTGGCTGTTGGTGATTGCAGGTTGTATAGCAGTGCCAGTTGGGTATATCGCAGCGCAATTATTTTTACACAACTTTACCTATCATGTGGCAATCGGTGCAGGTACTTTGCTTACCGGCTTTTTTTCGATGCTGCTGGTTGGTGGCTTTACCATTGTGTGGCAAACGTTCCGGATAGCCATGCATAACCCGGTTAAAAGTTTAAGGGCAGAGTGAGCCCCCATCCCCTGAAGGGGAGGAAATGCATACCCTGCTGTTGGATGACTTGTAATAAAATGGAAAAGTCAAAAAATAAAAAATAAAATAAAAAACGACTTAACGCCTTACCGGCAAAAAATGTAAACTTCTAACCGGCTAAACTATGATAAAAAACTATTTCAAAACAGCCTGGAGAAACATCATCAAACACCGTTTCTACTCCATTGTAAATATTGTGGGGCTTTTTGCCGGCATCACTTTTACGTTACTGATCGGTGCGTATGTGTGGAGTGAGTTTCAGGTGAATAAAAAACTGAATAATTCGAGCAATCAATACATTCTTACAAGTGTATCAACGGTGCCTGATGCGGTGTATGAGCTGGCAACTTTTGGCCCCATGGCTAAAAACTTGGCAGAGAACTATCCGTCGCTGGTGACAAATTATTATCGCTATGATGGCATTACATCTGTGGTATCCAAAGGCGACAAACATTTCAGGGAAAATCTGCAGGTTGGCGATAGCACATTGCTAAAAATGTACAAGTTCCCGTTATTGTATGGTGATGTAAACACGGCATTACTCAATCCATACTCCGTGGTGATTACCACAGAAAAAGCGCTGAAATATTTTGGCAAAACAGATGTGGTAGGAGAGTCGGTGGAGATCCAAAGTTTTTCTGGCAGCAAAAATAATTTCACTATTACCGGTGTATTGAAAGAAGTGAGTGAAAACTCAGTTACCAACCTTGCGAAGGATTATCCAAATGCTTTTTTTATTCCGATGAATACCTTATCGTTCTTCGGCAGGCAGGATGTTGACTCCTGGAAGAATATTTATATCGCTTCTTTTATCGAATTGCGTAAGGGCGTTTCGGTTAAAGATATCGAGAAGCCCATTCAACAATATGTGCAGCAAAATGCAGACGATGTCTTAAAAAAGATAGTGACTGTTAAACCGGTTTTGTTATCTGATTATTATTTAAATAAAGACAAGGGGCTGGTGAAAAAGATGTTGTACACTTTGTCTTTAATCGGCTTGTTTATTTTACTGATGGCTATTGTAAATTTCATTAACATGGCAATTAGCAGTTCGTCTGCCAGAGTTAAGGAGATAGGAGTACGTAAAGTAATGGGTGGAATAAGAAAACAGATCATATTTCAGTTTTTGGCAGAGTCAACCATGTTGGTATTAATAGCCACCCTATTGGCTTTGCTGTTTTATCCACTACTGCGCCCTTTGTTTGCAGACCTTATCGGCAAGCCCATTATGGCACTGTTTTCTTTTCCCTTATATTTTGTAATGATACCTCTTGCTATCGTTTTAGTAGTAGGTTTATTGGCTGGGCTGTATCCTGCATTTGTATTGTCTTCTATCAAATCTGCCGATGCAGTAAAAGGTAAATTAAGAACAGTTAAGGAAAGTGTTTTGTTAAGAAAATCGCTGGTGGGTTTTCAATTCTGCATTGCTATTGTTGTGATGGTCGCTGCATTTATTATTTCTCAGCAACTGAATCATTTTTTTAATGGGCAATTGGGATACAATAAGGAATTTATTGTATCATCACAAGTACCGAGGGACTGGTCGCCGGCAGGAGTACAAAAAATGGAAACTATCAGAAATGAATTTGCTGCTCTTCCTCAGATCAGCAGTGCAACCTTATCTTATGAAATCCCCAATGGTAACAACGGCAGTAATCCACCAGTGTATAAAATGGGTGAAGATTCTGCCAAAGCCACGTCTATGCAATTATTGATAACCGATCAAAATTATTTAAGTACTTACCAGATACCCTTAAAAGCAGGAGAATTTTTTAGTGATGCTGGAAATGATTCAGGCAAAATTGTGGTGAATGAAAAGGCAGTTGAAGTATTGGGCTGGAAAAATGCAGCAGATGCAATAGGCCAGCAGGTAAGGATCCCCGGCGACCCAACTATTTTTACTATTAAAGGAGTGACCAACGATTTTCATTTCGCTTCTATGCAGCAAACTATATCACCGATGCTTTTCTTTAATGTACAATTTGCACCTAATTACCGGTTTCTATCATTCAAAATAAAACCGGGTAATATTGCTGCCAGCATTGAAGCCATACAAAAAAAATGGTCGCAGTTAATGCCCGGCAGTTCTTTTGAATATCAATTTATGGACGATACATTGAAGAAGGTATATGCCAATGAAATTCAGTTAAAGAAAGCTGCATTTACGGCCACCGTACTTTCACTGATCATCGTTTTATTGGGTATATTGGGATTGATTTCATTGAGTGTTCACAAACGGGTAAAAGAGATCAGTATACGAAAAGTATTGGGAGCTTCGGTGCCAAATATAAGCATGCTGTTTGTTAAAGAATTTATGGTGGTAGTGGTTATTGCAGCGGTTGTTGCTTGTCCTGTTGCCTGGTACATGATGAAGGGCTGGTTAAACAATTACGCTTACCGCATT
>JANXSR010000061.1 GCA_025352625.1 Ferruginibacter sp. | reverse complement strand
ACAATATGAAGAAAACCTTCCTCTATTAATTTAATTTGACCTTGATATTCTGTTCAAAAAATAACAGGCACAAAAAAACCGCGATTATTTATCGCGGTTTTTTTAATTTTTTTGAAATTTATTGAAAAGGACGTTCTTCTAATATCCCTTCGGATTTTACCAATAAGGTTCCCTGCACATAATTTTCTCCATGCTGTGACTCATCCAACCCGGCAGTTTCTTCATCTTCAGAAACCCGTAACGGATTAATAAAATTGATGAATTTAAAAATAAGCCACCCTACCACAAAACTATAACTGGCAACGATGATCATTCCCTTAAACTGGGTAAAAAATAAGTCGCCGCCAAAAAATAAGCCCTGATGATTGGCAGTTGCATCCAAACCAACTCCGCTGTTCACCGCATGAGATGCAAATACGCCCGTTAATAACATCCCAACAATACCTCCCACTCCATGACATGGAAAAACGTCTAAAGTATCATCTACTTTAGATCTTGTACGTAAAGAAACAGCCAGATTTGAAATGATTGCGGCAATAAAGCCAATAAATGCACTATGTGCAATGCCTACATAACCAGCACCCGGCGTGATAGCTACTAAACCAACTACTGCGCCAATACAAAATCCCTGCACGGAAGGTTTTTTTCCCCTAAGTACGTCAAAAAACATCCACGATAAACCTGCAGTAGCGGCTGCAATATTTGTTGTGGCAAAAGCTGATACCGCCAGCGTATTGGCTGCCAGGGCAGAGCCAGCATTAAAACCAAACCATCCAAACCAAAGCAAACCGGTTCCTATCAGCACATAGGGTACGTTAGCAGGATGATTTTCAATATTTTCTATATGTGATTTTCTTCTTTTTAAAACCAACGCACCGGCGAGGGCCGCACACCCTGCAGTAATGTGTACCACCGTACCACCGGCAAAATCCAGCACCCCCATTTTAAATAAAAAACCTTTTGGATGCCAGGCCCAGTGACAAACAGGAAAATATATAAATAAACAAAACAGCACTATAAATAAAGCGTAAGAAGTAAATTTAACCCGCTCTGCTACTGCACCCACCACCAATGCCGGGGTAATAATAGCAAACATCAACTGAAATATTGAAAACAGCGTTAACGGAATAGTGGGAGCTCCAACCCATGGAGCGCTGGAAACCACATTTTTATAAAACAAATGGGACATCGGATTTCCGATAATACCGTTTATACTGGTTCCAAAAGACATTCCATAACCAACTGTAAGCCATAATACGGTAACGATACCAGCAGCAACAAAACTTTTGATCATGGTGCTTAACACGTTTTTCCGGTTAACCATGCCTCCATAAAAAAATGCCAGGCCAGGCGTCATTAAAAATACCAACGCGGTTGCTATCAATACCCAGGTAATATCACCAGTTACATACTTCGATGTATCAGCGTAAACTTCTGCTGTTGGAAAAAATAAACTACCAATGGCAACTGCTGTAAGTGCAAAGAAGGGTAACACTTCTTTAATTCGGACTTTCTTCATAACTTTTTAGGTTTTAATATTAAACATACTTATATATTTAGTTATTTATACAATGTTAAGTCAAATTCCTAATTAAATCCTTAAAAAATGAAGGAAATTCTTAACATTTTATCAATAACATAAGATAAATTCGAGAATCTAAATACATTAATTATATATTATAAATATCTATCCGTAAGTGCTAGATTATTACAAAACTAATATCAAAAACCTAAACAAAACAGGCCCTTTGAATTAACAAAGGGCCTGAAAAAATTAAATTAAAATTTATTATACCAGGTAACGGGCAATCATATTTCCATCTGCAGTTTCCAATAAGGAATTTCCAACTAAAAATTCATCTACTTTTTCTGCACAATCTCTACCTTCTTTAATAGCCCAAACTACCAGCGACTGTCCGCGGCGCATATCGCCGGCAGTAAATATCTTACCAATATTTGACTGATAATTTTTTTCAGATGCCCTTACATTTCCTCTTTCATCCAGTTCCAGTTCCAGTTCCTTAATCAATCCCTCGTGTTGGGGATGCACAAAACCCATGGCAAGCAAAGCCAGTTCGCAGGGAACTTTTCTTTCGCTTCCTTTAATTTCCACAAATTGTGCAGGTCGTTGGTCCACTACTTTCCATTCAAGATCAACTAATATTAAGGCTTTTAAATTTCCATCCTGGTCACCGATAAATTCTTTAGTAGCAACTGCCCAATGCCTTTCGCAACCTTCTTCATGAGAAGAAGTGGTTTTTAATAACATTGGGTAGGTTGGCCATGGCATTACATTATTTCTTGCATCCGGAGGTTTAGGTAATAATTCAAACTGAGTTATTGATACTGCACCGTGCCGGTTGCTGGTACCTACGCAATCACTTCCTGTATCGCCACCACCAATAACGATTACATTTTTTCCTGTAGCTAAAATATCTTTTTCTGTAACTGTTTTTTTTGCGACTCTGTTATTTTGTTGTTTCAAAAATTCCATCGCAAAATGCACTCCCTTTAACTGTCTTCCTGGAATTGGTAAATCCCTTGGTACTGTAGAGCCTCCGGATAAAACGATGGCCTGGTATTCTCTCAGTAAATCACTGATACTAATATTTACACCTACATGAGCATTGCACTTAAAAACAATACCTTCTTCTTCCATCAGTTTTACCCTTCTGTCAATTACCCATTTTTCCAATTTAAAATCGGGAATGCCATACCTTAATAAACCACCGGGTGCATCATCTCTTTCAAAAACAGTAACTGCATGACCGGCAAGGTTTAGTTGAGCTGCCGCAGCCAATCCTGCCGGGCCACTTCCTACAACTGCCACCTTTTTACCGGAACGGTAAATTTGTTTATGTGGCTTTACAAAGCCTTTATCAAATGCTATTTCAATGATATGCTTTTCAATTTCTTCAATCGTTATTGCTGGCTGATTGATACCTAACACGCAGGAGGTTTCGCAGGGTGCCGGACAAATTCGTCCGGTAAACTCGGGGAAATTATTGGTGGACGAAAGAATATCGTATGCTTCTTTCCAGCTTTTGCGGTACACTGCATCATTGAACTCTGGTATCACATTTCCAAGCGGGCAACCGCTGTGGCAAAAAGGTACACCGCAATTCATACACCTGCCTGATTGCTGGTTCAACTTTTCGTCGGGAAACCTTTCAATAAATTCCTTATAATCGTGTACACGTTCCTGAGCGGGGCGCTTGGCAGGCAGCTCTCTTGTAAATTCTAAAAAACCCGTTGGTTTGCCCATTGTATTAATTTGTTTTTCGATTAATTAATTTCTTTCTCCCTTTTATCTTTATTTAATTTTCCCCTCTATGGCTGCCGTTGTAATTTTTGCCAAAACTTTTTTATAATCCTTTGGAAATACTTTTACAAAATTTTTCAACTGGTTATCAAAATCATCCATTACAAACCTTGCTACCGTACTTTTTGTATAATTAAAATGCTTGCTGATTAACTGATATAATTCAACTTTATCTGTCTCACTTACCGGATCAAGATCAACCATTTCATGATTGCAGTTAAAATCAAAATTGCCTTTTACATCGTACACATACGCAATACCACCACTCATACCTGCTGCAAAATTTCTGCCCGTATTTCCTAAAACTACTACCTTTCCGCCGGTCATATATTCGCATCCATGATCGCCTACACCTTCTACAACTGCTGTTGCGCCTGAATTTCTGACAGCAAACCGTTCGCCTGCCTTACCGCGGATATATGCCTCACCGGAGGTTGCGCCGTAAAAAGCAACATTACCAATAATGATATTATCTTCAGGAACAAAGTTTGCTTTGGACGATGGATACACAATTAGTTTCGCTCCACTTAATCCTTTACCAAAATAATCATTCGCATCGCCTTCCAGTTCCATGGTAACACCTTTGGTATTAAAGGCTCCAAAACTTTGTCCGGCAGTACCGGTAAATTTAAAGTGTATTGTATCATCGGGTAAACCTGCAGCCTTATATTTTTTTGATATCTCGTTGGATAAAATTGTTCCTGTTGTTCTGTCGATATTTTTTATATTAAAAGAAGCGGTTACTTTTTGCTGTTGATCCAATGCAGGTTTTGCAGCTTCCAGTAATTTCCAGTCAAGTACATTTTCCAATTCATGATCCTGACTTTCTTTATTATACAAACCTGTATAGATGGATGCAGGCTCTTTATACAAAACGGGCGACAGGTCCAGCTTGCTGTATTTCCAATGTGTAATATCGGGTCTTGTTTCCAGACAATCTACCTGGCCTACCATTTCATTGATGGTTTTAAACCCAAGCTGCGCCATAATTTCCCTCAATTCTTCTGTTAAAAATTTAAACAGGTTAACCACATGATCGGCATCACCAGTAAAGCGGTCACGCAATTGCGGGTCTTGTGTAGCAACTCCAACAGGGCAGGTATTTAAATGACATTTCCGCATCATAATGCATCCTTCGGTAACCAATGCTGCAGTAGCAACGCCCCACTCTTCCGCACCCAGTAAAGTTGCGATGGCAATGTCACGGCCAGTTTTTAATTGTCCGTCAGTTTGTAAAACAACACGGCTTCTTAATTTATTTTTTACCAGTGTCTGGTGAGCTTCTGCCAATCCCAGTTCCCATGGCAGACCTGCATGTTTGATAGAACTAATCGGTGAAGCACCGGTACCGCCGTCGTTACCCGCTATTAATACCACATCAGCTTTTGCTTTGGCAACGCCTGCGGCAATAGTACCTACACCGGCTTTTGATACCAGTTTTACATTGATACGGGCAGTTCTATTGGCATTCTTTAAATCAAATATCAATTGTGCTAAATCTTCAATAGAATAGATATCATGGTGTGGCGGCGGTGAAATTAATCCAACCCCTGGTGTTGCATGGCGTACCCGTCCAATCCAGTCGTCTACTTTATGGCCGGGCAATTGTCCACCTTCACCTGGCTTGGCACCTTGCGCCATTTTTATTTGCAGTTCATCTGCCTGAGTTAAATAATAACTGGTTACGCCAAACCTTGCAGACGCTACCTGCTTGATGGCACTTCGCATGGAGTCGCCGTTGGGTAACGGTTCAAAACGCATTTCATCTTCTCCCCCTTCACCGGTATTGCTTTTTCCGCCCAGGCGGTTCATTGCAATTGCAAGTGTACTATGTGCTTCATGAGAAATAGATCCAAAGCTCATTGCACCTGTAGCAAACCGTTTCCAAATGCCTTCGGCTGGTTCTACTTCATCTATTGAAATAGGCGCACG
The DNA here is from genome assembly GCA_025352625.1 of Ferruginibacter sp. GTDB lineage: Bacteria > Bacteroidota > Bacteroidia > Chitinophagales > Chitinophagaceae > Ferruginibacter. The sequence goes on along the minus strand of JANXSR010000061.1, from coordinate 5,473 downwards.
ATGATAATTAAACTGGAATAAACTTCTTAGAGTACAAGCTTTATCTCCCTGGTCGTTCACCAGTTTGGAATATTTTTTAAATGTTGGGTAATCATTCATCCTGGTTGAATACTGCAACAGGTGAATCGTTTGGGGATTGAATAAATGGAATTCACCTTTACGTTTCCACTGGTACAAGCCGCCAACGGCTAACCTGTCTACCGGTATTTCCTTTTTGCTAAATGCAAAAGCATGTTTGGCTAAATTCTCTTTTGCAATTTCATCCAGTCCCATACCTTCAATACGAGATATAGCACCGGTAAAATATTTATCTACAACCGATCTGTTTAAACCAATTATCTCAAATATTTGTGCTCCCTGGTAAGATTGCAAAGTAGAAATACCCATTTTTGAAAACACTTTCAACAAGCCATCATTAACAGCCTTTGTATAATTCTTTTTCAAATATTCTACATCCAGATCCGTATCTAATTTACCATTCATCTTCATATCCCGGATGCTGCTCAATGCCAGGTATGGATTAATTGCAGTGGCACCAAAACCAAGCAAACAGGCAAAATGATGTACTTCCCAAACATCGCCTGCTTCTACCACAATACCCACCTGGCCACGTAACCCTTTTCTAATTAAGTGATGGTGAACAGCAGATGTTGCCAATAAAGAAGGAATAGGTGCATGATCTGAATCAATTGAACGGTCAGTTAAAATCAACACTTCAAAACCGTCCTCAGCGGCATCCACAGCATACCTGCAAATTCTGGCCAATGCCTTTTGCATTGAATCCGGCTTACCATCTGCACGGTAATACATTTGCAGTGTTTTAGCTTGAAATACACCCGTATCAATACTCCTAATTTTTTCTAACTCAAAATTCGATAACACAGGATGTTTTAAGGCAACCGTATGACATGCCAACGGATCTTCGTTTAATAAATTTCCGTTATTGCCCACAAATGTTGCAAGTGACATTACCAGCCTTTCCCTGATCGGGTCAATTGGAGGATTGGTAACCTGTGCAAACAATTGCTTAAAATAGGAACTTAAATGTTGAGGCTGATCGCTCAATACTGCCAGCGGCACATCGGTACCCATGGAACCTATTGGCTCTTTACCTTCCAATGCCATCGGGGCAATAATGGTATCAAGATCTTCGGTAGTATAACCAAATGCCTTCTGATATTTAAATACTTGATCGCTTTCCAAATGAGTGAACATTACCCTTGGCTCAGGTAATTCTTCTAACCGAATTTTATATTTATTTAACCAATCTCCATATGGTTTTTGAGAACAGATTCCTTTTTTCAATTCCTCATCACTTATGATGCGCCCCTGCTCCATATCTACAACAAACATTTTACCTGGTTGCAACCTTCCGTTTTCTTTTATCAAAGCTGGATCTACAGGCAATGCACCGGTTTCAGAAGCCATGATAACTCTATCGTCGGTTGTAACACAATACCTTGAAGGGCGCAATCCATTTCTATCAAGCGTAGCTCCAATAATTTTGCCATCAGTAAAAGAAATAGAAGCCGGACCGTCCCAAGGTTCCATCATGGACGCATGATATTCATAAAAAGCTTTCCTTACAGTATCCATCTTGTCATCACCATCCCATGCTTCCGGTATTAACATCATCATTACATGTGGTAGTGATCTGCCGGTAAGTGTAAGTAATTCAATCATATTATCCAAACAGGCTGAATCTGACTGCATGCTGGTAACAACAGGTAACAACATCTCCATTTCTTCTTTACTAAAATAAGGGGATACAAAACCTGTTTCACTTGCTTTTAGCCAATTTAGATTTCCCTGCAAAGTGTTGATTTCTCCATTGTGGGCAATGTACCTGAAAGGTTGCGCCAATTTCCAGGAAGGAAAGGTATTGGTTGCAAAACGGGAGTGCACCAACCCAAAAGCAGATACAACTCTTTTATTATTAAGGTCAGGGAAATAATTTCTAACCTGCATACTCGTTAACTGTCCTTTGTAAACGATTGTTTTATATGAAAGTGAAGCAATGTAAAAACCAATCGCATCCTGCCTTACTGTACTAGTAATTGTATGACTGGTATAGTTGCGTAATACAAATAATTTTCTTTCGAAGTCCACAGGATTAGTAATGTGATCTGGACATGCAATAAAAACATGTTCCATCACAGGCTCAACGGATAAGGCTGTTGGACCAATACCATTTGTATTTACAGGCACACTTCTGTAGGTTAAAATTTCTAACCCCAGTTTCTCTGCTGCCCTGTTAAAAATATCCCTGCACTCTTCTCTTAATTTTATTTCTTTTGGAAAAAATACAACACCAACACCGTACTTACCAAAAGCAGGCAAATGCACACCCAGCTTAACACACTCATCAAAGAAAAACTCATGTGGTATTTGAATAAAAATACCTGCACCGTCACCAGTGTTGGTTTCGCAACCACAGGCACCCCGATGTTCCATATTTTCTAATATGGTTAAGGCATCAGAAATATGCTGGTGACTTTTGTTACCTTTTATGTTAGCAACAAAACCAATACCACAGGCATCGTGCTCAAATTGGGGATCGTACAACCCTGCTCTGCCCACATCCTTCAATTGAGAATTATTCGATGAGTGATTATTAATCTGTAATGCTTTAGTAGTTGCAGTTGTGTTCATCTATCGAAATTTATTTTTAAAAAATAGCAATTCATTTTTATATGAATTCATTTTGGCAGCAGCAATCGTTTATTTATTTACACAAGGTATCCGTACAGATTATCATCTTTTTTGAGCTCGGTAAAATTAATCTGGTATTTGTTCAGATTTTGTAACAGCACCTGGTAATCATCTTTGGATTTTAATTCAATACCTACCAGCGCCGGTCCTGTTTCTTTATTATGCTTTTGCATATATTCAAAACGGGTAATATCATCATTTTCACCTAAAACAAAATTTACAAACTCTTTTAAGGCTCCGGGCCTTTGTGCAAACCTAATTAAAAAATAGTGTTTTAAACCTTCGTATTGTAAAGAGCGTTCCTTAATTTCCTGCATGCGGTCTATATCATTATTGCCACCACTTAAAATACACACTACATTTTTTTCTTTTATTTGTTCAGCGTAATCATCCAATGCAGCAATGGATAAAACGCCGGCAGGCTCGGAAACAATGGCATCTTCACTGTACAGTTTTAATATCGTTGTACAAACTTTTCCTTCAGGTACCAGGTGTATTTCCTTCAGCACTTCTTTGCAAATTGAGAATGGAATATCTCCTACTCTTTTTACAGCAGCACCATCTACAAAACGATCAATGCTTTCGATCGTAACTGGTTTGCCTGCTTTAAAAGATTCGAACATGGCGGGAGCTCCTTCAGGTTCAACTCCAATCAAAATCGTTTTTGGTGAAACGGTTTTAAAGTAACTACCAACCCCTGCACTCAATCCTCCGCCGCCAACAGGCAAAAACAAGTAGTCAATATCGGGTTGATCTTCGAGAATTTCCAATCCAACTGTGCCCTGCCCTTCAATAATTTTATAATCATCAAAAGGAGGAATAAAAGTAAACCCATTTTGAAGTGTATATTTTTTTGCCGCAGCCGCACAATCATCAAATGTATCTCCAACCAGTTTAACTTCTATCCAATCTTCACCAAACATTTTTGTCTGATTTATTTTTTGGTTTGGCGTTACCACCGGCATAAATACCATTCCTTTAACCTGTAGCTTTTTGCAACTGTATGCAAACCCTTGTGCATGATTACCGGCACTTGCACAAACAACACCTTTCTGCAATTGTTCTTGTGTCAAACTACTCATCATGTTATAGGCTCCCCGCAGTTTATAAGAGCGAACAACCTGTAAATCTTCTCGTTTTAAAAAGACATTACACTGATATTTTTTTGAAAGATTTGCATTAAAAGAAAGCGGCGTTCTATTAACAATATTTTTCAGTCGCTTTGCAGCTGCATGAATATCCAATGCATTACCCCCAACTCCCAGAGGGGAGTTGTTTGACATATCTGCAACTTCTTCCCGAGTCCATTTATTGTTGGTCTTAATTATCTCACCAAGGCTAATATTATTAATTGTTTCGTTCACTAACTTTATGTTTTTTACAAACTACTTTTTTTTACAAAAAAACCCTTCAATTAATTCCAGGAACAAGGTCCCGATTTTTTTATCAGAATTAGTTGGGCGACTCTTTCAGCCAAGAGACTATGCCACAGTATTAATCGTTTTCATTTCAGTCATCGCCTGTCTCAATTCAGCACCAACTGCTTCAATCGGATGGTAGCGAATGATTTCATTTACAGCAATGATCACTTTATTATCTACACCTGCATCAATGCCATCATTGTAATTTTTACCAATTAACCTGGTATCAACTGATTTCATAAAATCAGCCAACAAAGGCTTACAGGCATGATCAAATAAATAACAACCATATTCTGCCGTATCAGATATTACCCTGTTCATTTCAAACAATTTTTTACGGGCAATGGTATTGGCGATCAATGGTGTTTCATGTAAAGATTCATAGTACGCAGATTCTTCCTTAATGCCGGATTCAACCATTGTTTCAAAAGCCAGTTCTACTCCAGCTCTTACAAATGCTACCATCAGTAAACCATTGTCGAAATATTCCTGCTCCGCAATTTTATTTGTTGACGGCGTTGTTTTTTCAAAAGCAGTTTCTCCGGTGGCGGCTCTCCAGCTCAGTAAATTTTTATCATTGTTGGCCCAGTCTTCCATCATTGTTTTTGAAAATTCGCCACTCATAATATCGTCCTGGTGTTTACGGAATAACGGACGCATGATATCTTTCAAATGCTCAGAAATTTCAAAGGCTTTAATTTTTGCAGGGTTGCTTAACCTGTCCATCATGGCAGTAATACCGCCCTGCTTCAACGCTTCTGTAACTACTTCCCAGCCGTACTGAATTAATTTTGCAGCATATGCCTTGTCAATGCCTTTCTCTATCATTTTATCAAAACTCAGTATAGAGCCTGTCTGCAACAATCCGCAAAGAATGGTTTGTTCTCCCATCAAATCTGATTTTACTTCGGCAACAAAAGAAGATTTTAAAACACCCGCTTTGTGTCCGCCTGTAGCAACAGCATATGCTTTTGCATAAGCCCAGCCCTTTTCTTCAGGATCATTTTCAGGATGTACTGCAATTAGGGTTGGAACACCAAAACCTCGTTTGTATTCTTCTCTTACTTCTGTACCCGGACATTTTGGTGCTACCATAATTACGGTAATATCTTTACGAATCTGCATACCTTCTTCCACGATATTAAATCCGTGAGAGTAAGATAATGTTGATGCCTGTTTCATCAGTGGCATAATTGCACTTACAACAGCAGTATGTTGTTTATCAGGTGTAAGATTTATAACTAAATCAGCCGATGGAATCAATGCTTCATAAGTGCCAACAGTAAACCCATTTTCCGTTGCACTTTTCCAGGATTGTCTTTTAGCATCAATTGCTTCCT
>JANXSR010000052.1 GCA_025352625.1 Ferruginibacter sp. | reverse complement strand
CTACCCCACATGTCATCAGTGATCTTTACCGCAATACACCCGCTACTATCAATACTGCCTTAAAGCAATTACAGGACGCCTGTATGGAGGCTGACATTGATATCCAGATTGCTGCTGCGGCAGAATATATGCTGGATGATTATTTTTTACAATTGCTGCGGGGCACAACTCCATTGCTTACGGTACATAAAAATATTATTTTAACAGAACAGTCCTATGCATCAGCAACCGACAACCTGCATCAAATTGCATTTGAAATAATTACTGCCGGCTATCGCCCCATAATGGCTCATCCTGAACGGTACCATTTTTATCATCATGATTACGACGCTTACAAGCGATTAAAGGATATGGGATTTTTACTACAGGTAAACCTGCTTTCACTAACAGGCTATTATGGAAAGCCCGTTGCAAAAGCGGCAAAATATATTCTTGCAAATAACCTGGCAGACCTTGTTGGTACGGACCTGCATCATGCACGCCATTTGGAAATGCTGCAGGATGAAAATGCGCTCGGTATTTTTAATGAGCTGCTTGGAAGCAATATTTATAATCAGCTTGATGCCATTTAATGAGCCCCGCTTTTTCTTCAACATGCTTGGTACTGCCATCCGTATAATTTATTTTTAATTAATGAAATATCTCTCGTCGCTCAATCACTTTTTTTGGAAATACCGCCTGCGTTTCCTGTTAGGAATTGTTTTTATTGTGTTGAGTAATTACTTCAGAATACTTTCTCCACAATTAACAGGTTATGTAGTTAATACAGTTGTTCAAAAAGTAGATGCCGCCACTGCTGCTAAAACAATTAAGGAGGCAACACCGAAAGGATATGATTTTTTTGTGTACAAAATAATAGCGGTACTGGATAGTAAAAGTTTTGGCGAACGTTTTTTATGGTGTGGTATTATATTGCTTTTACTGGCGGTAATAAGTGGCATTTTTATGTTTTTAATGCGGCAAACGATTATAGTAATGAGCCGGCTGATTGAATACGATCAGAAGAACCAGGTGTTTACACATTACCAGCAACTGGATACCAACTTTTATAAAACACACAGCACCGGTGATTTAATGAATCGTATTTCGGAAGATGTAAGCAGGGTGAGGATGTATGTTGGTCCTGCTATAATGTATTTTATAAACCTGGCAACCGTGTTGGGGTTTAGTATTTTTTTCATGATAAAATCAAGCCCCAAACTTACACTTGTTGCCCTTTCGCCTTTGCCGGTTTTGGCTATCACCATTTATTTTGTAAATACAATTATTCATAAAAAAAGCCAACGGATACAGGCACTCTTAAGTGATCTTACAACAAATGCGCAGGAATCGTACAGTGGGATCAGGGTAATTAAATCTTTTGTGCAGGAAAAAGCGATGTTGCTATTTTTTGCACAAAACAGTGAAGATTACAAAAAAAATGCGCTTAGTCTTGCCAAAACCGAAGCTATTTATTTCCCCAGTATGACACTGATGATTGGCATCAGTACCCTAATAACTATTATGGTTGGTGCATTGGATTTGATAAAAGATCCTATGCATCATTCTGTAGGTACTATTGCCGAGTTTGTAATGTATATTCAACTACTGACTTTCCCAGTGAGTGCCATTGGCTGGACGGCGAGTATGACGCAACGTGCAGCAGCGTCTCAAAAGCGCATTGATGAATTTTTACAAACACCTTCCGGTATTTCAGTACCAGCTATTCCTTTGCGACCGGCATTGGATAAAAAAATTACTTTCGCCAACATTAATTTTACGTATCCGCATACAGGTATTTATGCCATCAAGAATTTTTGCCTCGAAATAAATCCCGGAGAAAAAATTGCGGTTATTGGAAAAACGGGTTCTGGAAAAAGTACCATCGCACAACTGTTGTTGAGAATGTATGATGTTGATAATGGAATTATTTTATACGATGGCGTACCTGTAAAAAATATAGATTTAAATTATTTGCGGTCAAATATTAGTTATGTGCCACAGGATGTGTTTTTATTTAGTGAAACAGTTGAAAAAAATATTGCTTTTGGGTTAGACGATGCTCCCGATTTTGCTGTTAAACAGGCTGCACAACTGGCTAATGTTGATACTGAGATTGAATCCTTTTCTGAAGGCTATAAAACAATGATTGGCGAACGGGGGGTAACCCTTAGCGGGGGCCAAAAACAGCGAATTTCAATTGCAAGGGCATTAATAAAAAACCCCTCAGTTGTTATATTTGATGACTGCCTGAGTGCGGTAGATGCAAGAACAGAAAAGACTGTCTTGAATAATCTGAACTTATATTTGAAGAATAAAACGGCCATAATTATAACGCACAGAATTTTTTCTTTATTAGATTTTGATAAAATTATTGTGTTGGATGAAGGCAGCATTGTAGAGCAGGGCCAACACCATACATTAATAAAGGAAAATGGCTATTACGCTGAAATGTATAACAGGCAACAGCACAAGGAGCAACCTATATAATTTTCAGCATCAATTTTGTGTTTCCTGTATTTGGATATTTTACTATGTAAGCAAATAAACTGTTCAAAAAAAATGGCTGGGGTATAAACCTACAGTAGGTTTATTTTGCTATTTGGAAAACAATTTTATCTTTGCTGTGTAACTTATTATTTGGTAACCGATATTAATAAAAATTATACAACTGTGGCGTACGAGAACAATGACAAAAAAATGGAAAGCGTTTATAGTAAACGCATAAGAGCGGGTAAGAGAAGAACTTACTTTTTTGATGTAAGAGAAACTCGTGGGAATGATTATTACCTGACGATTACAGAGAGCCGTAAGCGATTTGATTCTGAGGGGTACGACAGGCATAAGATTTTTTTATACAAAGAAGATTTTAATAAATTCATTAAGGGCCTGGCAGAAGCTATCGATCACGTTAAAACTGAATTGATGCCAGATTTTGATTTTGATGCATTTAATCATGATACGCCATATGAAGGCGAAGAAGGGCAGCAAACATTTTCAGCAACCAATAATATTGCAGAAGAAGAAAAGTCTGTGGAAATAAAGGAAGTTTCTTCAACAGAAGTAGTACCTGATGTGGTAGAAAACGAGGTGCCATTAGATAACGGCAGTACAGAAGAGGTAGATAAATGGTAAACAGCCTTTAAGATTTAATACCAGGTTTAAATGATGATGGCGTATAATTCATTTTTCCGAAACAATAAACAAACCTAAATTAGGTATAAAAATCTCCTTGAGTTTTTAAGGAGATTTTTTATTTTGACAAATAACCAGTTTACAAAATGATTTTACTATAAAAGATTCTATACTTCTAAACAATTTTATAATACCAATTAGTAGATGCAAATTTTGGATAGTTAATTTATTATTGCTACTTTTGAACCCATCGCTGCAGAAATGAAAATAGCAAAAAACTTTATCTGCGCTTTTTACTCTGATCCAATCTTACACAAAGCCACAATAATTTGTCTTTGCAACGCTAATTCCTACGAATATCCTCTTATTAGATTATGATTACCTCATAGTCAATTGTAACGTTTCAATTGCTTCGATTGCTTGTCAAAAAGTATGAAATATTGATTCTTTAATAATTGATGTAAACGCAACTATAATTATGTACCAAAAACGTATTAATTCTTTTTTATTATTTTTTCTTGTTATTTGTGTAACCTCATGTGTTGATACCAGGAAAACAACTTATTTTAATGATTTACAGGATGGTAGTGTTATCCCTTCAACAAAAGATTCCGGTAATATTTTAATTCAGAGAAATGACATTTTAAGCATTGTAATAACAAGCCTTAATCCTGAAGCCTCTTCTATTTTTAATGCTCCTAATACTTCCATTACTAATTTTACAAGCACTGGTTCTAATCAATCTACGGGTGGTTACTTAGTAAATTCAGAAGGACTGATTCAATTACCTATTCTTGGAAATTTTAAAGTGGCAGGGTTAACAAAAAAGGAATTAAAAGAACAGATTACCTCCACCTTAACTGAAAAAAAATTACTAACAGATCCGATTGTCACTATTCGTCATTTAAATTTTGAAATAACAATAATAGGCGAGGTTACCAAACCATCAGTTATAACGATACCCAATGAAAAAATATCTTTAATTAAAGCTTTGGGATTAGCCGGCGATATTACTATCTATGGAAAAAAGGACAATGTTCTTTTAATTAGGGAAATTAGTGGAAAACGGAATATAACACGCCTGGATCTTAATTCACCTGGTTTTTTAAGTTCTCCTTATTATTTTCTACAACCTAATGATATTGTTTATGTAGAGGCTAATAAAAATAAAGTAGCTGGTTCAAGCGCTATTAGACAAGCGGCACCTATTATACTCTCCGCTTTGTCTGTTCTTTTGTTAACCCTGCAATTGATTAAAAAATAATTTAATTGTATTCTTAGAAAATGAAAACAAAACAACCTATAACAAAAAATACAAAAGAAGAGAATTCCATTGTGCAGGCTATGGCAAAATATTTGCCATATTGGCCCTTGTTTTTAGTCTTTTTAATTTTTTCAATGACGTTGGCTGTCTTTTATATAAGATATACTATACCGCAATATGAAGCCTCTGCTGCTATTATCATTAAGGATGAAAAAAAAGGCTACGATGATTCTAAGATGATGGAATCATTAGATTTGATAAATACAAAGAAAATTATTGAAAATGAAATTGAAGTACTTCAATCCAGTTCGATAATGACTTCCGTTGTAAAAAAATTGCACCTGTATGCGCCCATAACACAGGAGGGTAAAGTAAAATCTTTATCTGCATATACCAGTTCTCCCCTTACTATTGAAGCATTTAACACTGATTCTATAAAAAAGGTAGATAAAGTGAGCCTTGATTATGATGAAAAAAATGCTACAGTTATTTTAAATAAAAGTTATAGGGGGCCAATTAATAAATGGCTAAATACACCTTTTGGCAAATTAAGATTTTTACCAAACGGTAAGTATATTCCTTATGGTGATAATGGTAAGCCTTTATATTTCTCTATACTTCCTGTTAAGAATGTTGCGGGGGTGTTATCCTTTAATTTTAAAGTTTATGCCTCAAGTAAATTATCAAGTGTTATTAATTTAATTTATAGAGATGAAGTGCCCCGGCGTGCTGAAGATATCTTAAATGAAATAATGATTTCTTACAGTGATGCTGCGTTAAACGAAAAAAATAACCTGGCTAAAAACACCCTTTCATTTATAGAAGAAAGGTTAGCTATCGTTTCAAAAGATCTTGACTCTATTGAAAGAAAACTTCAGCAATATAAAACAGGCAAGGGTGCGGTTGACATTGGTAAGCAAGGCCAGCTTTATTTAGAAAATGTTAGTACGAATGATAAAAGATTAAGAGATTTAAATATGCAGGCTGACGCATTAAATCAATTAGAAAAATCAGCTTCTGCATCTGGAAATTTAGGAGCATTGCCATCAACTTTAGGAATAAATGATCCTGCGCTTACACAGCAAATGAACAATTTAAATACACTGCAAATGCAGTATGATAAGCTGAAAATGACCGTTGGTGAAAATAATCCACTTTTAGTTTCTATTAAAGAACAGATTAACCAGATTAAACCAACCATTTTAAGTAATATTCAAAGTCAGCAAAAGAACCTTGAACAAAGTAAGGGAAATTTATATGCAACAGGTGGTACATACAACAGTATTTTATCTTCAATACCTCAAAAAGAAAGGCAGTTAGTAGAGATTACCAGGGATCAGAATATTAAAAATGGTATTTATTCTTTCTTACTCCAAAAACGGGAAGAGAGTGAACTCTCATATGCTTCAAACATATCAGATAGCAGGGTAGTAAATTATGCGCAAGCTTCTAATTCTCCAGTTAGTCCTAAAAGAATGATTATCTACCTGGCTTCCTTAGCGCTTGCATTGGGAATTCCTGTTATATTCATTAATGCGAAAGAAATACTAAGTCCTAAAATACTTTACAGAAACGAAATTGAATCCCTTTCAGAAGTACCTGTAATTGGAGAAGTTTCGTTCAATGCAACAAAAGAAGGGCTCGTTATAAAACCTGGTGTTAGAACATTTATAGCAGAGGAATTTAGAAAGATAAGGGTTTCGCTTTTATCGTTAGGCATTAATCCTGATCATAAAAAAATACTCATTACTTCCAGTATTTCAGGCGAAGGAAAAAGCTTTATAGCGGCTAATTTAGCTACAAGTATTTCCTTAACTGGAAAAAGAGTTGTTTTAGTAGATATCGATCTTCATAATCCCGGATTACGTAAATATTTTTCAATTCAAGGTCATCCGCCCGGCGTATGTGATTATTTGATTGGAGAGAAGAGTATAGAAGATATTATTTTAAAAATACCTGATAACGACAATCTTTTTTATATTTCTTCAGGCACTTTACAACCTGACTCAAGTGAATTATTGGAAAATGGTAAAGTGAAAACACTTATAGCCCAATTAGATGCAGACTATGATGTGGTTGTAATTGATGCAGCACCAATTGTACTTATAACTGATGCTTATCTTCTGTCTTCTCTTTGTGATGCAACCTTGTATGTGGTGAGGCATAAGTTTACTCCAAAAATGTTGGTGAAGCGAATTGATGAAAGTATGGTTGTTAACCCGATTAAAAATCCTGCAATAATATTCAATGGTGTAAAGACCAGGGGTTTTTTAAAAAATGATTATGGATATGGTTATAATTATGTCTATAGTTATGATAATATTAAGAAAAAGAACAGGGGTTAGTAAAGCAACCTGAATAACAGTACAATATCCATTCAAAAGCAAGTGTCTATCCATGAGAATCTGCATATTTTTTTAAAAAAAATTAAACAGATGAAAAGAAATTGGTATGCAGTGTACACCAAGCCACATTGCGAAAAGAGGGTTGCTTCTTTACTGGCAAAAAAGAAAATTGAGACTTATTATCCGATGAACCGAATTATAAGTTACAATTCAAATAAGAGAAAGACAGCATACGAACCCCTATTATCTACGTTTATATTTGTAAATATTACAGATTGTGAAATGGATATAATTAGAAAAACAAGCTGTGTTATCAATTTTATTTATTGGCTTGGAAAACCTGCGGTAATTCAACATGATGAAATAATTAATATGCAGTATTTTACAAAAGAGTACTCCAACGTTAAATTGCAAAAAAAATTAGTTAACCCAAACGAATCGACAAAAATAATAAGTGATCCACATATAGATTTTAAAGGGAAAGTTATTTCTGTTAAAAATACGCTTTTACAGTTATGGCTTCCATCATTGGGATATATGTTAGTCGCAGAATTAGAAAAATCGAACTTTGATTCGTACAGTTACGAACTTGAAGGAAATAAGCTTGTATCTTAATTATTAGAGCCTTGTTATTTTATATACAGATTTATAGCCACTAACTTTTAGCCTGGTATTTATCCAGTCTTTTTATTTCAAATTATTGCTTTCTCATTTTTTAACAACTATTCATCATACTATGAATGGTTGTTAGTATTTGTATTATAAACTAAAATAATTATTAATACAATTGGAAAATAATAAGCTATTATAAACCGTTTATACCTTATAGAAAATAAAAAGCGTACAACACGAATGATTCAATATTATAAAAAAGTATTATTTTTCAAGGTAAAAGAGAGCTGGTTTAGTTATCAATTTAAATGGAAGAATTTTTTTTCTTTGAATGTATTTTTTCACATAAAAGATAAAATAAATAAAAAGATTTGGGGAGTTAAAGAAAACACGTTTACTATTGAACTTGATTTAGAGCAGTCAATAGATATTCTACAAGCCAATTTTTCAAAGCAAATCAGGCAACAGATAAAAATAGCAGAAAATGAAGGTACTATTTGCTATTTCCATACAGACATAGATCAATTTGTATCATTTTTTAATGATTTTGCTTTTAAAAAGGATACTTACACTACAAGCAAAGAAAAAATAATTGACATGGGGAATTCTATTAAGTTGAGTTTTGCAACTAATGGAGGACAAGTACTTGCGGCACATAGTTATATTATAGATGAAGAAATAGGAATAGTGAGGCATTTCCATTCAGCAACTAAGAGATTAGATGAGCAGTATGACCGCAATTTAATTGGAAGAGCTAATAAGTATCTTACTGTAAAAGATATTTTATATTTTAAAGAAATCGGATTTAAAATATTTGATTTTGGTGGGTATGCAAAAGATACTGAAGATGAAAGTTTAAAAGGGATTAATAACTACAAACTTTTATTTGGGGGAAAGGTTGTTAACTGTATTGACTATTATTCTTACAGTTATTGGCTATTGAAAAAAATAGCTAAAATATTTGGAGTAGCAGGAAAATTATAGCATTTACTTATTGTTTAATTGGAGAAGGGTAGCAAATCATTAATGAAATTTAAGCAGCTTTATAATAGACTTTGTTGTGTAATGCAATGGAGTATTGGTTTTTCCAGGGGTAATATTGAACAGATAATAAGGGAAAAAAACAATGATTTATCTTTTAAATGGTTACCGCTTAATAACAATGCGCATTCTATAGCGGACCCCTTTATTTTCAAAGATATTGAGGGTAATCTTAATTTGCTTTATGAAGACTTTTCAATGATTAAAACGGATAAGTACGGAAAAATACGACTAGCTGAAATAAATAAAAATTTCAATATAGTTAATAACAAAGAGATATTAGATACTAAAAGTCATTGTTCTTACCCCTTTGTTTTTTTTGAAGATGGCATTACTTATGTTATCCCCGAAACATCTTACCAGGATAAAGTGTCGGCCTTTGAGTTTAATTATATCAGCAAAAGCCTTGTTAATGAAAAGGTTTTAATAAGTGATTTACCGCTTCTTGATTCCACAGTTTTCAAACATAATAACAAATATTGGCTATTTGCAACAGTAGGGAAAAACGGAAATGATCACAATCAGTTAAATATCTATTTTGCAGATAGTTTATTTGGTACCTACAAACCACATAAATGTAATCCAGTAAAAGACAACCCTGACGGGGCCAGACCGGCTGGTAACATTTTCAGCATTGATGGTGTTTTATACAGACCAGCACAGAACTGCAGCCATCATTACGGCGAATCCATCACCATTAATAAAATTAATATCCTTACTGAAAATGAATTTTCAGAAGAATATCATTTTAAAATAGTCCCAGATAAAAATTGTGAATTTAATGCTGGTGTTCATACTATCAACGTAATAGATGACATTATAGTAATTGATGGAATTAAAATGGTATTTGCCCCATTCACCAAATGGTTACTATATTTAAAAAAGAAATTTTTGAATAATTACCAATGAACAATTAATTATGAACAGACAGTTTAAATATTATCTACAAATTTCATTGATCGTTTTTGATTTTTTTATTCTCAATTTCGTTTTCCTGATCACAGGTTTTATTTTTAAAGAAAAAATAGGACTTCTAACTTCTAACTCTTATGTAGAGTTTTGGATGGTATTAAACCTTTGTTGGCTATTAATTTCTTTTAGTACAAGAACCTATTCTACAAATAATATTATCAATTTTGAATCATTTACAAAACGTACAGCTCAGGTATTTTTAATTTGGGTAATTTTCATTCTCTTTTACCTGTTCTTTCTTAGGAAATTTGAAATTTCACGTTTTTTTATTTTTATCACCTTAATAGATTTTGCTATAGGTTTATTGTTTAATCGTTTTGTATACCTCGGCATTTTGTATCATTTTAAAACAAAAGATTTTTTACTAAAAAAAATATTAATTGTAGGTTATAACGAAACTGCAAAAAAACTTGAAACCTATTTTGAAGAGGAAGGAATTAATTCCAAATTACTAGGGTTTACAGAAGATGAACAAAATGTAACCGAATTATCAAAGCATCCTATTTTATCAGGCATTAGTAATACGATAGAGATTGCGAAAGAACTTAATGTGGAGGAGATATTTTCTACCATTACCCCTGAACAAAATAAATATATATATAAGCTAATGAATATTGCAGAAAAGGAATGTATACGATTTAAGATTGTTCCGGATTTTTCATTATTTATAAATAAGCCAGTTTATATTGACTACATCCGTGATATGCCAATTTTATCTTTAAGAAGTGAGCCTTTAGATGACGTTGGCAACCGAATAAAAAAGAGAGCTCTCGATGCTATTGTAAGTTTTTTAGTTGTAGTTTTTATCCTTTCCTGGCTTATCCCGATTTTAGGGTTATTAATCTACCTTGAATCAAAAGGGCCTATTATTTTCTCCCAAATGCGAACAGGTAAAAATAATAAAAGTTTTCGCTGTTATAAATTTAGAAGTATGCGTGTTAACAATGAATCTGATGTTAAGCAAGCTACTAAAAATGACCAGCGTATAACAAGGGTTGGGAAATTTATAAGAAAAACCAGCCTTGATGAATTCCCACAATTTTTGAATGTTTTGAGAGGAGAAATGAGTATAGTAGGGCCCAGGCCACATATGGTAAGACATACAGAAGATTATTCTAAAATTGTAGACCAGTTTATGATTCGCCAGTTTTTAAAACCAGGTATTACCGGGTGGGCTCAGGTTAACGGATACAGAGGAGAAATATCTGATCCTGAACAATTAAAGATGAGGGTACACAGCGATTTGTGGTATCTCGAAAACTGGACTATCTGGCTGGATTTAAGGATAATTTTTTTGACAGTTTACAAGGTATTTAAGGGAGATAAAAATGCATTTTAAGCCATTTTACTAAAAAGATCCTGTAAGTTTTGTTGCTATTTTTTAAAGTTTTTTAAGCAGTAATTAATTTCAATTTTAATACTTATTTCGGTAGAGCATGTGACTGAAAGGGGCGAAGCCATGGGGTTAACAATGCTTTTCTACAAGTTATTACTATTTGGAAAATGAGTATAAGTTCTTATAAAAAATGAAGGTACTAATTGTAATTCCTGCGTTACCTCTTAATATAGAAAATATTGAAGGTGGTGTAAATTCTGCATTGTCTAATTTACTAAAAGGATTTTCCACAGCGGATATCATTATTAGGGTAATATCTTTTAACAGGTATATATCAGAACCAGTTGTAAAATTTTATTCTCCGAATATTGCTATTTACTATTTACCCGAAAGCAGGCTGCCCCATGTTTTCAATTTTAGTATTAAGGGATCATCGTCTTTAAAAAAGCATATCAAAGAATTCAGTCCCTCCATTGTTCACTATGCCATGAGTGGTTATATTTTACTTACAAGAATATCCGGGCTTTTTAGTTTGCCACAAATAGTAACTATTCATGGGATACCATTTTTTGAAGCCAAACAAAAAAATAATCTAAAGGACAAAATGGTATACTACACCAATGGAATAGTAGAATTATTACTTTGTCCCCGGAATATTATTCATATATCTGAATATTCAGTCGAAAAATCAAAACAAAAAAACAATAAAAACTATACCATTATACCAAATGCTGTAAGTCCAGATTTTTTTACAATACCCTTTAAGAATAAAACCTCCAATAAATTATTATATGTTGGTAGTATAGAAACCAGAAAAAATTTAGTATTTATATTAAAAACATTGAAGATTTTGGTTGATAAAGAATTATTTTTTTCACTGGAAGTATTAGGAGGTTTTAGTGATGAAGTATATAAAAAGGAAGTGTTAACTTTTATTAAAGAAAATCAATTGGAAAAATATATAACGCTATATGGGTGGCAAACTCAACAAAAATTACAGGAAGTACTTGCTCAGTCAGATATATTAATAATGTCTTCAAAGCAGGAGACATTGCCAATGGTAATAGCTGAAGCAATGAGTGCAGGAAAAGTAGTTGTTTCTTCCACCGTTGGTGGAATTCCAGAGATGGTTAAACATGAAGAGGATGGTTTTTTGTTTGAGTTATCTTCTGTCAATAATGCAGTTAGTATTTTAGAAAATTTATATAATAATAATATACTGATGAAACAGGTACAAACAAAGGCAAGAAAAAGAGCTATAGAAACGTATCATTGCGATAAAGTAGCTCAGAAAACTATATCATTTTATAAGTCTATATAAATGTTTATTGTTCACCTTGGTTTTTCTGGCTTTCCAAAGGGGATGGCATCCGTGCAACGTACTTTTTTTACTTTTAAAGGCTTAAAGGAGGCTGGTGCAACACCTTTAATAATAAATAAAATAAGTCATCACCAAGATTCGGATAATAAAAAAATTAAAATATTTGAAGGTATTCCTTATGTAAATACATCTTATTATAATTCAAAGCCTATTTCATTTTTAAACCGAAATATCAATAAACTCTCCGGGTATTTTGGCGAATTGAAATTATTATTTAAAAAGAGAAAAAAAATTGACACTGCCATTTTATATAGTTCCTACTTTCTGGAATACCCCTATTATTATATATTATCAAGAATATTTGGCTTCAAAATAATTATTCAATATGTAGAGATGTTTTCTTCTATACCCGGAAGAAATTCATTTTTTACTAAGATTAATGATAAACTTATCGACCGGTATATTTGTTCATTTTGTGATGGTGTAGTACCCATTAGTGACTTTCTTGTAAAGCATATACAAAGTATAGAACCCAATAAGCCACTCTTAAAAATACCCGCCAATTCAGATTTTTCGAAAGTGGATAATATCTCCCAATCGCTTTCAGGCAATTACCTGATGTATTGTGGCACTATTAATTATGAGGAAATAATTGAGTTTGTAATTTCATTATATGTGAAACTGAAAGAAAATAATAAATATACCGGAGGTCTATTACTAATTATTTCGGGCGACAATGGAGATAGCTGGAGTAAACTCCGGTCATTTATAAAAAATACATCTTTTCAACAGGATATCGTTATCAAAAGCAATATCCCATATTCGGAATTATTAATGCATTACAATGCAGCAGATATATTGATGATACCTTTAAGAAATACTACGCAGGATATTGCAAGATTTCCTCACAAAATAGCAGAATACACTGCAGCAAAACGTCCGATTTTATCCACTAACTTAGGCGAATTAAAATATTATTTCACTGATGGAGTTTCTGCAATTTTAGCCGACACCTACAACCTGCAGGTCTATTATGATAAATTATCAGTGGTACTTTCATCACGCCAAACCCTTGATAGAATTGGTTTAGAGGGTCACAATACAGGGCTTCGTAACTTCGATTATAGAATGCAAGGCAAGCAGTTAAAGGTTTTTATTGATCGGTTATGAGAATTTTAAATACAATAATTAAAAAATATAAACCCGGATTCAACATTTTAAATGAACAAAAAAATAAATTTTATAATATTAAGCATCAATGCTTATGCAAATTATGAAACAAGAGATATGGCAGGTTCTATGCGTGTCAGAAATTTATTCAATCCCTTAATTGAAAATGAAGATGTAAGTATTAACAATCTTATTATGCTCGACTTATTAAGCATTCAGCGAGATGGTCAAAATCAATCCACTGTTCCTGGAGTAAATTGTTTGAGTATCGGGTACCGATCTGTTACTAATCCAATATCTGTTATCCGGTTTCTACAAAGAGGCAAAAATTTCATCAAAGCTCATAAGAAACAAAATGCACAAAATATTTTATACAATTATCAATACCCTGATATCAGGAATTTTTTACTTTTAATTTATGCAAAATACAAAGGATTTAAAATTGTATTTGACTTTGTAGAAGATAAAAAGCATGATAGAGCCAATACATGGAATGAAAAATTACAAAAGAGATTATCGATAGCGCTTCTTAAAATTATACCCTTCTATGCCGACCTTATTTTCGTTATATCAGATTATCTGCTTAAAGAAGTAACTAAAATTACCGGTAACAAAATTCCTGTTTTTATTCTTCCTATTTCAGTTGATTTTAAAAATATCATTGCCCAGAAGAAAATTAACGAAGAGGCCACAATCAAATTATTTTATGGAGGTTCATTCGCCCAAAAAGATGGGTTGGAATATTTGTTGGAAGCTGTGAATGCGATGGGTAAAAACAACTACAATTTCAAATTAATATTGACTGGTAAAGCAGAACCAGCAGATAGAGAAAGGTTACTGCCACTAATAACAGATAATCCTTTTGTCGATTACAGGGGCTTCCTTTCTACTGATGAATATTTTAAATTGCTAAACAGTGTGGATATTTGTTGCATGACAAGAAATAATTCTGCATTTGCAAATGCAGGTTTTCCGTTTAAATTAGGAGAGTTTTTAGCTGCCGGCAAACTGGTGATAGCATCACGCATTGGTGATATTGAAAAATACCTGGAACATAAAGAAAATGCCTACCTTATAAAACCAGAAAGTACCCAGGAAATAATTGAAGGTCTTACCTATTATATGAATAATCTTGCTTTATTAATGCCTACTATGGGTGCTAAGGCCAGGCTTGTTGCAGAAAAATATTTTGATGCAAAGGTTTCGAGCAGGTTTATACTAGAAAAATGTAGTAATATTTAATATGAATGTGATACCAGGGAGGCAGCAGAAAATTGTTATGAATAATACACCCTCTATTGCAATTGTTTTAAATGGGCTTTATGTAGGGGGAGCAGAAAAATTTGGAATCAGCCTGGCCAATAAATTTATTGAAAAGGGAGTTGGTACAACTATCTTTTTATTTAAAAAGTTCGACAGTCCATTGTTTGACCAGATTGATAAGAGAATTGAATTAGTATATATAAACCGCAAATCGAAATATGATTTTATACTGCATGAAAAATTTAACACTGAAATAGTTAAAAGAAATATCCAAAAGGTAATTATAATAGGTCTTTTACCATTATTCCTTTCCAGGGTCTTTTCATTTAAAAAAAATAAATCGATTGATTATTTTATTTCTTTGCATAGTACTATTCCTGCTTCATTCAAAATTTATTTGCAAAATTTATTTTTTTTACGTTTTATCCGTAAAACAGACACCGTGTTTTTTATCTGTAAAAATCAAAAGAAGTTCTATAATCAGCAATATTATTTTAGACCGGAACAGTTTGATGTAATATATAATGGGGTAGATGTGGATTATTTTCAACCTGGAGAAATATCAAAAAATAACAAAAAGGAAAGCATGGGAATTGCTTTTACTGATAAAATAATACTTCTTGTAGCTACTATAAGGGAGGAAAAGGGGCACACATATGCAATTGAATCATTAAAGAAATTACATTCAAAATACCCTGGTAAAATAAATACGCATCTTGTATTTGTAGGTGGTGGAGAAGAAAATTATATTAAACAATTAAAAGAAACTATCAGTAGTTATTTATTGACTCCATACGTCCATTTCGAAAGTATTCAGAAAGATGTAAGACCCTACTACGAAACAGCAGATATATTTACATTGACTTCTTTTAGTGTGGAAACATTTTCTATTGCGGCACTGGAAGCAATGTGTTACGGGTTACCAATATCACTAACTAATATTGGTGGTGCATCGGAAATGATTTTCGAAGGTAAAAATGGAAAGTTAAGTAAAGCTAAAGACGTTGACTCAATTGCCAATTCATGGGCCGAATTGCTTGATAGCAATCTTAACAAAAAGGATATTCGGGAAATAGTTATAAATAATTTTTCTCTTGAATTAATGTTTGCTAAATATAATGAGGCTATTATGCAATAGGAGGCCAATAATTGTCAATGAAAATAATAATAATACAAAGGATATTTCCCAATTATAGAAAAGCAATATTTGATAAGCTTTATAATGTTTATGGAACTAAAGTGTTTCATGGGAGAAATTCATCCGGAATTAACCAAATACAAACTTCCTATTCAATCCCAATAAAATTAATACAACCTTTTAAAAAGGAAACAGTAGCTTTTTTATTTGGGTTTGTAAAAATTATTAAAGAAAGACCCAATATTATTTTTCATGAATTTACTATTGGTGTACCGTCACTTTTGATTGTAAGATTTATTTCATTTTTTTTAAGATCAAAATTCATTATCTGGGGTCATAATGTAAATCTCAAAAGAGGCTTTAAACCTTTTTCAAATATCTCTGACTTTTATCGCTATTTACTTATGAGATCAAGTAGTGCAGTTTTATTTTATTCTCCAGACCAAATGATTCAGGTAAAAAAATACGTGAATAGCGAGAAACTATTTGTTGCATATAATGCACTTGATACAGATTCGCAATTAGCAACTTACAAGCACATTTCAAGAAGCAGCCGGGACGATATAAAAGAGCAGCTAGGTATAAATGCAGCATTCAACCTGGTTTTTATTTCACGATTGCTACCAGCCAAAAAGCCTGAACAGATAATTGAAATATTTAAACTTTTGAATGAAGAAATAAAGGAAAAGGTGAACGTTCACATAATAGGCAATGGCTCAATGTTTGAAGCTTTACAAAAAAATATTGATAAAGCCGGACTATCGGCAAAGATAAAACTTTACGGAGAGGTAACAGACGAGGAAGCCCTTGGAAAGTTAATCTACATATCAGATTTCATGATTAATCCGGGCTATCTAGGTTTATCAGTCAATCTGGCTTTTGCATACGGCTGTCCTATTATAACATTTGAAAATGAGTATATGGAACAGGTTCATTCACCTGAAATATATTACCTTAAAGACGGTTATTCTGGAATAAAAATTAAAAATTTAGATCTTGCAGAAATGGCACAATCACTAAGTGATACATTATTGGATGGTAGCTATATTAAAATGAGGGCCAACTGTTTGACAACAATATATGAAGAGGGATCTATCAATCAAATGTTTAGTGGCTTTGAAAAAGCTATTGCATATGTAAAAAAAAATAATTGATAATTTATTGAAAAGTAATTAATATTAGTAAATCATTTTCAATAAGCATTTAGAAAAATAAAAGATAGGAAATTAAATACTATCCTAAGTTTTAATGATCTGTAAACGATTGCTTTTAATTTAAAACAGCCTAATGAAAATACTTCTTGTAAACTGGTCTTGGTATCCTTCCGGGGGAGATTGGACGTATATAGAAAACGTTCAAAAATTATATGAAGCTAATGGACATGAAATAGTTCCATTTTCTACTCAAAATAAAAAAAATATTCCCTCGGCGTATTCTGGATACTTTGTAAATACTTATGATTTTAAAGAATTAAATAAACGTAAAAATTTAAGTAATGGAATAAAGGCTTTAAGAACTTCAGTAATATCAAAAGATGCATTGAATAAATTGGATTTATTACTCAGTGAGCACGAGATAGATATTGCTCACTTAAATAACATTCATCATTATATTACTCCAGCTATTATTGAAAAGCTTCATAACAGGGGAATAAAAATAATTTGGACTTTGCATGATTTTAAAATCATTTGCCCAGAAAATTCTTTTATCTCTAATGGCGAATTATGTGAAAAATGTATTACAGGGAATTTTTATAATTGTGCTATAAATCTTTGCAAAAAAAAGTCTTTTTTAGCCAGTAGTTTGGCTAGTTTTGAGGCTTACTATTATCACAAAAAAAACACTTATGCATTAGTCGATTATTTTTTATGTCCCTCTTCTTTCTTATTAAACAAGTTTGTTCAATTTGGGTTTAAACCATCAAGTTTGCAGATTACCCACTCCTGTTACGATATTAAAGTAATAGATGATTTTATTATTGAAAATCAAGCCCCTGTTGAATCTGGTCTTCGTGAGAGATACATACTCTACATTGGAAGATTGGAGCAGATAAAAGGCGTACAAACATTAATTGATGCAGTTAAAGATACTAATATTAAGCTCAAAATTATTGGTAGTGGAGCGGAGGAGGAAGAATTAAAAAAAATGTCTTACGGCCACAATAATATTGAATTTTTAGGCTTTAAAAATAAGCCGGATGTTTTTAAATTAACTATGGAATCTTTGTTTGTCGTATGTCCATCCATATGTTATGAAAACCTTCCTTTTTCGGTAATCGAAAGTTTTTTATTCTCCAAACCAGTAGTAGGTTCTGAAATAGGTGGCATACCCGAATTAGTTATTGATGGAAAAACTGGTCTGCTTTTTGAAGCAGGGAATGCTGCCCACCTATGTGAAAAAATTAGTTACTTATGGAATAATGAAAATATAGTTATTAATTTTGGAAAGGCAGCACGAGAACACGTTTATAATATGGTTAACTTTAATACTCATTGGAATAAATTGCAGGATGTATTATTGAAATTATCTTAAGCAAACTTTAGGAGGAAATACAACTAATAAGATATAATTCAAAATTATTTGCGTTTACAATCTATTTCAACGATATCATTTAAAGGAGTAAAATTAAATATCCATTACAATTCATGAAAGTACTATTGGTTAATTGGTCTTGGTATGCGACAGGAGGAGACTGGACTTATGTTGAAAATATTCATAAGCTTTATGAAAGTCATGGTTATGAAGTAATTCCTTTTTCCACTCACAATAAAAAAAATGCATTTTCCCCTCTTTCAAAAAATTTTGTAAGTGCTTACGATTTTAAAGAGCTCAATAAAAATAAAACAATCGGTAATGGGATAAAGGCTTTAAAAACTTCTATAGTCTCAAATGACGCCTTGTATAAATTAGATAGAATTTTAAATGAACACGACATAAGGATTGCCCATCTTAATAATATCCATCATTATATAACACCCGCGATAATAAAGAAACTCCATGAAAAAGGCATAAAAATTTTATGGACTTTGCATGACTATAAAATTATTTGCCCAGAGAATTCGTTTGTGTCTAATGGTAACATTTGTGAAAAATGTATTACAGGTAGTTTTTATCAATGCACAATAAATAAGTGTAAAAAAAATTCCTACCTGGCAAGTGCATTGGCTAGTTTTGAAGCTTATTATTACCATAAACGGAAAATTTATGATTTAGTTGATCATTACTTATGTCCTTCGGCCTTTATATTAAAAAAATTCAGGCAATTTGGATTTAAAGAATCTAAATTATTCGAATCAAATTTATGCTACGATATAGCTTTGATTGACAATTTTAAAGATAAAAATCAAACTACAACAAACCGAGTCAGTACCAAGGAAAAATACATTTTATATGTTGGAAGATTGGAAGAAATTAAAGGTGTAAAAACACTTCTTGAATCTGTAAAGGGTACAGAAATAAATTTAAAAATCGTAGGAAGTGGAAATGCACAGGATGATTTGAAAGCCCAAAAGGAAACTGAAGGCATAGACAATGTTCAATTTTTGGGATTTAAAAATAAAAATGAAGTATTTGAACTTATAAATAATTCTTTATTTGGTGTTTGTCCATCAGAATGGTACGAAAATTTTCCTTTCTCTATAGCAGAAACATTTTTATTTTCAAAACCTGTAATAGGTTCAAATATTGGAGGAATTCCGGAATTGGTAATTGATGGCAAAACTGGATTTCTATTTGAACCGGGCAATATCCTTGAATTAAAAAATAAACTTTTGCAATTATGGAATGATGAAATAATTGCTGAAACAATGGGTAAAAATGCCAGACTACATGCATATAACTTATATAATTTTGAAACTCATTGGAATAAAATTAACTCCTTAATTACTCAGTAAAATATACGGTATTCTGTTTTACATGAAATTAGAAATTCGCTCTTAATCCTTTATATTATAACTATCACAAGTTTTTTTTATCCAAAATGATCTTAACGATTTATAGGAAACACTTTTAAATAACGGTGTAATAACATCTACGCTGGTACCACAAAATCAAAAACACACCAAAACCTTCAAAAATGAAAAAAAAAATCTACATCGCCGGTTCAGGAGGAATGTTGGGCGAGGCTTTTTATCATCAATTTAAAGATGACTTTGAAATTAAATGCAGCGATAAAGATGTAAATGAGACATGGCTATCTTTTTTAGATTTCAGAGATTTTGAAGCATACAAAAATGATGTGCTCAATTTTAAACCTGATTACCTTTTTCACCTTGGTGCTTACACAGATCTTGAATTTTGTGAGCAGCATGCCGAAGATACATATGCTACTAATACAATGGCTGTTGAAAACGCAGTGTACCTGGCCAACCAGTTGGATATTCCGTTATTGTATATCAGCACAGCAGGTATTTTTGATGGAGCTAAAGAATTGTACGACGATTGGGACTTACCCAACCCCCTTGGAGTTTACGCCAGATCTAAATATATGGGAGAACGTTTTGTTGCTGAAAATGCCAGGCGCTTTCTTATTTGCCGTGCAGGCTGGATGATGGGGGCCGGACCAAAAAAAGATAAGAAATTCATTCAGAAATTAATGAAACAATTAAAGGATGGTAAAAAGGAACTTTTTATTGTAGATGACAAAGATGGTACTCCTACGTTCACGCATGATTTTGCTAAAAATGTAAAAGTATTGATCGAGAAAGAATATTGGGGATTGTATAATATGGTTTGTGGTGGGCAAACAAGTAGATTAGAGGTTGCAGTTGAGTTATTAAATTTATTGGGCTTAACAGATTCAATAAAAGTTACCAGTGTACATTCTGATTATTTTAAAGATGTATATTTTGCCGAAAGGCCGCCTTGTGAAAGATTGGTTAACCGAAAACTGGAACTAAGAAATATCAATATTATGCAGGATTGGAAAGTGGCACTTAAACAATATATTGATCAATATTATGCTGGTTATCTTAATTAAAATATGGAAAAATTAAGAATAGCAGCGTTTGGCGGTTTTCGTTCAATTCCTCCAAAGGCGGGTGCTGCAGGATCCGATAAATTTGCGTTGGAATTGTATCCCAGAATTGTAGGCAAAGGACATAGTTTGTTAGCTTATAGCAGGATTTATCCGGGTGATAAAGATGATTTACATGCGGAATTTCAAGGTGTAAAAATCAAATATTTTACAACTGTAAAGAAAGCCGGATTTGATACATTGGTTCATTCTGCAAAAGCCACTTTTGACGTAATATTTCGCAACAGTGCTGATGTAGTGCATTTACATAGTGGAGCCAATAGCATATGGGCATTTTTTTTGCGAATTGCAGGTAAAAGAGTAGTGGTTACTCAGTTTGCTATGGACTGGAAAAGAGACAAATGGCCATGGTACGGAAAAATATTTTATATTGTTTCCAGTTATCTTACTGCCTATTGTCCCAATGCCGTAGCGTTTGACAATGTTTTTACAAAAGAATTTTTTGAAAAAAAATTCAAACGGAAATATTCTTTTATACCGTACGGGTCTGAAGTAAAACCTCCTGTTGATAACACAGCAATAATTGATAGGTTAGGTATCGTGAAGAATGACTATTTTTTATTTGTTGGTCGTTTTATACCGGATAAAGGTTTGCATTTACTGATTGCTGCTTTTTCAAAACTGGATACGACAAAAAAGCTAGTATTGATAGGAGGCTCCCCCAATCCGGGAGAATACGAAGCAAGCATAAAGAGCACTACTGATACCAGAATTATTTTTCCAGGGTATGTATATGGGGATGATACAAACATCCTTATGAAAAATGCATATGCGTACGTGCAACCTTCATTGATTGAAGGATTATCCCCAGTAATCCTAACTGTAATGGGGTTAGGTACTCCACTTATCTGTTCAGACATCGTTGAAAATATATTTATCTGTGGTGATAATGCCGTTACTTTTATTTCAGGGAATGCCGATAATCTTACTGAACAAATTCAATTTGCATTGAACAATCATGATGAAATAAAGAAAAGAGCTCATGCCGGAGCAATTGATATTACTAATCGTTTTAACTGGGATAATATCACGGATCAATATGTAGAACTGTTTAAAAATCAAAATAAATAATATGCTAAAAATTGCTTTGATAGGAGCAGGAAAAATGGGAATATCGCATTTGGCGATACTTAGAGGCTACGCCGATACAGACATCGTAGGTGTTTGTGACACCTCTAAAATGGTAACTGATTTTTTGACTAAACATGGGAAATTCAATTGCTTTTCAGATTATGGGAAGATGATTGCTGAAACAAAACCTGATGCTGTTATTGTAGCTGTGCAAACAAAGTTTCATTACAGCATCATTAAAGATCTGCTTGAAAAAAACATTCATGTATTTGCAGAAAAACCGTTTTGCTTAAATTATGAGCAGAGCGAAGAGTTGGTTGCATTGGCTGCAAAAAATAAAGTAGTCAACCAGGTTGGCTATCACAATAAGTTCTTTGGCACTTTTCAGGAAACCAAAAAAATTGCAGTTAGTGGCGCATTGGGGGATATCTATCATTTTATTGGGGAGTCTTACGGACCAGTTGTTCTGAAGAAAAAAGCCGAGACATGGCGTTCAGATCCTGCGGAAGGAGGAGGGTGTTTACTGGATTATGCATCTCATGTTATTGATCTTTTAAATGATACGCTTTCGCCGATTACAGCAGCAAAGGGAACTTTGTTGAAATCAATTTATTCAGGCAAAGTTGAAGATGCAGTATATTCCCTACTGGAATTAGCTTCCGGGCAAACCGGATTACTTTCAGTAAACTGGAGCGACGATACTTATCGTAAGATGTCAACTTCTATAACACTTGTTGGAACAAAAGGTAAGCTTATCGCAGATGCCAATGAACTGAAGGTTTTCTTTAAAGATGACAATGCACTTGATGGATATTCTAAAGGATGGAATGTAAAATATATTACCGAATTACAAGGCGGAGTTGATTTTTATTTGCGAGGTGAAGAGTTCTCGTCTCAATTAAATTATTTTGTTAGAGCAGCTTCGGGTCTTGCACCTAATACCATCAATAATTTTGCCAGTGCCGCTAAAACTGACAAAGCCATTTCTATCATTAAAAAAAGTTCAAAATAAAACCCAATGGAAAGAATTCTTTTTGGAGATAATCAGTTTTTTGCAGTCAATCATATTTCAGACAGCAAATCCCGGGAGCAATCAATACGATTTAAAGACGACAGCGCAATTATTAAAGTATTGAACGATGCTATTGGCGCAGGTATTAACACCTTTATGTGTACAACACATGACCGGATAGCTAATATTTGTGATATTATCAGGGACAATCCTGAAAAATACAAAGATTTTAAAATTTTCCCATGCATGCCTTACGCTCATAA
The DNA here is from genome assembly GCA_025352625.1 of Ferruginibacter sp. Classification (GTDB taxonomy): domain Bacteria; phylum Bacteroidota; class Bacteroidia; order Chitinophagales; family Chitinophagaceae; genus Ferruginibacter. Next base: position 797 of record JANXSR010000052.1, on the reverse strand, counting down.
ATATGCCAATGCCGTTACAGAATTGGGAATTGCAGGCACTTTAAAACAATATGTACCAGGTAACTTTTTTGGTTCCTTATTCAAGGGAGGTATGGCTTTTTTATCTAAAGACTATGAAGCCATAATGGAATTAATGATTGATGCAGAAATGAAGATGTTTAAAGGAATAGACACACCAGTCATTTTTTTGCAAAATGTTATAACAGACCTTTTACTCGGACTAAGAGCATATGATATGCTTGCCGCTTTTCATGCCTATATAAAAAAGAAGTACAATGCAGAGGCAGGATTTATTACGATGAACATGCCAAAACTGTTGTCTGTACTTGAGCAGGCTGGAATAACCAATCCAATTATTTGTGCATCAATTAATAAAGCAGGTTTCAGAATGTCTGGAGGAAAAGATATTTACGAAGAAACTTTAAATACCAAAAAATTCAGGGCAATTGCGATGCAGGTTTTAGGTGGCGGTGCCATCCATCCAAAAGAAGCAATTGAGTATGTTTGTGGATTACCTAATATTGAGTCAATTTTATTTGGAGCATCCTCAAAAGGAAATATCGAAAATACTGTTTTAAATATCCGGTCTTTTGATATAAAAAATAATTAATCAATCTTGATAATTTTATTGAAAGATTGATTATTAACTATAGCCAGATAATAGGTGTTTAACAGGAAAGACTTTTTAAATCACCGGCTTCCTTTTCAATTCTAAAATATTTTTATGGGAAATAAAATTTTTGATAAAGAGAATCTTGAATTACTCTGCTGTCCAGTTTGTAAGACCGGCATTAAGG
>JANXSR010000045.1 GCA_025352625.1 Ferruginibacter sp. | reverse complement strand
CATCGCCAAGCTCCAAAAAGGTAGTTATTGTAAAATGGGCTAATAAACCCGCAGGTAAAAAATTATTAGATATATCCATTTTCAACTTAAATATATTTTGCACAATTTAAGATTACTCCCCAATAAATAAAACTGAGCCCATCTTTTTCTTCGTAAAATATTTTTGCAAAATCCGCTACGATTGCCCGGTTGATTTCTGTTAATGATAATTCAATCATTTTCTGTTTTTTGTTTTTACAGGAAAACTTAATTGGTTTTACACCACTTTATTTTTAAGTATACCAATGCCTTCAATCTCCAGTTCTACCACATCACCCGGCTCTAATGGACGATGCACTGTGAAATTATTTTCTATCAAGCTTCCCCAGCCAACGGTGCCGCTGCCTAATATATCTCCCGGCATCAGCGTAACATTATTTTCTGAAGCTCTTTCAATCATCTGATCAAAATTGAAATAGCTGGTTTTATAATTTCCCTCACAGATGGTTTGCCCGTTTATTCTCGATGTCATTTTTACATTGAAGCGATCTCCTTTCACGATAGGCACTTTTAACGGCGCTTCAAAATACGATTCTGAAAAAGGAACCCGGTATTGCTCCATTTCATCTGCGGTTACAATGCAAGGGCCGATGGCATTGGCAAAGTCTTTTCCTTTATGCGGGCCTAACGGAATTTCCATTTCTTTTTTCTGAATGGCCCTTGCCGTCCAGTCGTTAAAAATTGTATAGCCAAAAATATAATGACCTGCTTCTCCTGCTTTAATATCCTTTCCTTTTTTTCCGATGATCACAGCCATCTCGAGTTCAATATCAAGTTTGGTTTCTTTTGCTGGTGTTGTTATTTCATCACCAGGTCCGTAGATGGCCTGGTGATTGGTAAAATAAAAAATGGGCATATCATACCATGCTGCGCCGATTGTATGTCCAAAACTTTTTGACGCATTCAGCATGTGCATTTCAAAACCGATATAATCCCTGAAACTTCTTGGATTGGGCAATGGTGCAAGTAATTGCACGTCGCTTAGCAAATAAGTCGGTGATGCATCTTCCAGTTGCTGGTTCTTAATGATTGAAAAATATTTTTCATTGTCATCAATAAAGGCAAGCATATTATCCGGCAATGCGCTGTTGCTTACAACCTGCATATCTATCACTCCGTCACCTTTTAACCAGCCCGCCCTGATCTCTCCTGTTCTATTTTTAAATGTAACCAGTTTCATTGTTGATGTATTTTAATGTTGAGCTATTGGGATATTGAGATATTAGATATTGAGATATTGGATATTTTGATATTGGGGGAACCTGATTATTTTTAAACTGGTTGATTTTGTAATATCCCAATATCCAATATCCCAATATCTTCTTTTGCATTTTTTACTTTTGCCGGTGCTGTTTCTATCAACAAAAATGCGATGATGCTTGCGGCGAAGGCTGCTCCGGCAGCGATTAAAAAAGGCGCATGCAATCCCCATGTATCTGCCGACCAGCCAGCGATGGCCGGTGCAGCAAAGCCTCCCACCAGTTCACCAATGCCCATCACAAATCCCATTGTTTGTGCCAGGTACTGGCGTGGTACTGTTTCTGATGGAATGGTGGCCAGCACAAGCGGAAAGCAACCCATGGTAGTAGCGCCCAGCAATACCAATGGCGCCAGACTACTGAAACTATTTCCAAAATATACTACGCTCAATGGCATTAACATACTCAGCAAAAAGAAGATGATCACCATCGGCTTTCTTCCAAACTTATCTGATAAGGCGGGTACTATGGCACCCCAGATGATAGACCCCAATCCAAATGCCGCCATTGTTTTACCCATTTCGTGCTCTTCAAAATGTTTAACGGCAATTAAATATTTTGGCATGAAAGTAATCTGTGCAAACATCCAGGTCATCATGCAGCAGCTTAGTAAAATGGCTACCCACACGTTGCGGTATTTTAATAATTCTGTAATGGGCGCTTTGGGTTTTTGTTCACTCACCAGTTTGGCCGGTGTTTCTTTAATAACAAAAAATCCAAGCGCCGCTAAAATTAATCCCGGAACACCGGCAATAAAAAAGGCGTTTCTCCAGCCGTAATTTGTGGCCAATGCAACCAGTACAATGGGTGCCAGCATAGTGCCTAATAAGTTGCTGCCAAAGCTTTGCATAAAGCCCATATTAAACCCTCTACGTTTTGGCGTTGACGCATTCACCATTACAGAGTGCGCCAATGGTAACACAGGCCCTTCAGCAAAACCCATGATGATACGGGCCGTTAATAAAAAGGCAAAAGACGCAGCCAGGCCGGAGATAAAAGAACAGACGGAAAATATCATCACGGATATAATGAGGTACTGTTTTCGTTTACCTGTTTTATCTGATAAGGTTCCTATTACATAACCGGAGATAGCCCACGCAAGCGCCAGCAAAGATGCCAGCAGGCCGATCTGTGTATTGTTTAACCCAAGTTCCTTATCAAAGAACGGCACCAAAAAATTCAATGCCATTCTATCGAACAACACAAACCCAAAAGTAAAACTCAGTAAAATGAGCAGCTTGTTTTCGTAACTAAAAATTTTGTTTGATGGCATGGCATTTTTTTTATTTGTTAGTTGTATTGCCGGATATTTTGATATTGGATATTTTGATATTTTGATATTGGATATTGGATATTGGATATTGCTGTCTAACTCGAATAGCCCAATACCTTTTTAATATCTCAATATCTCAATATCTTTTTAATATCTCAATATCATCATTTCAATATCACAACAGCGGCCTTCCCCCATCTACCGGAATGATAGCTCCTGTTGTAAAGGTTAATGTTGTTGCCAGAGCCAGCACCGCATTTGCAACATCCTGCGATGTTGCAAAACGGTTCAGTGGTGTAGCAGCCAATTGTATTTTTAAAAATTCCGGATCTACTGTTTTTGCATATTCACCCATCACCCAACCCGGTGATACAGATACTACCCGAACAATTGGTGCCAATGCTCTTGCCAAAGAACGTGTCATAGAATCCATGGCGGCTTTGGATGCACAGTAGGCCACATTGCTTCCGACTCCTGTTACCGCTGCAACCGATGAAATATTTACTACCAACGCATCGTTGCTTTTCATCAGTAACGCTTTGCAAGCCCTTATCATGGCGAAAGCACCTCTCACATTGGTAGTAAATATTTTATCGATCCATTCATCTGTTAAACCGTCCAGGTCATCGTGTGCAACCGGTATTGTAATGCCTGCATTGTTTACCAGTATATCCAGTTTTCCATATTTCTCTTTTATAAATAAAGCCAGTTGTTGCAATGCGGTACTATCGTTAACAGGCGCATGAAAAACAGCATGATTATTTCCCGCTAATTCACTCAATAATTTTGCTGCTTTATCTGCTTTACTGTTGTAGGTAATCACCACCGTTGCACCTGCTTCAGCCAGCGTTTTACAAATGGCTGAACCGATGCCTCCGGCACCTCCGGTTACAAGAGCGATTTTACCCCCATCCCCTAAAGGGGAGTTATTCGACGTCTCTACTTTACTTTGCTCAGTCATTTTTATTGTGAAGTTTTTTGTTATTTTTTTACTCTTCAAATATGCCCCCCTTTAGGGGATGGGGGTTACTCTTCAACTACTCCCCCCTTTAGGGATTGGCCATACCTCTTCACCCTCAAATCCGCCTGCGCTTTGTGCCCTGCAAAATTTTCGATGGCACACAACCTTGAGCAGTATTCACCGATTAATGCACTGGCCTCATCCGTTCTGATTTCCTGGTAAGTACAGGTCTTTAAAAACTTGCCTACCCACAAACCACCGGTATATCTTGCGGCTTCTTTTGTTGGCAGTGTATGGTTGGTGCCAATCACTTTATCACCAAAAGCAACATTGGTTCTTTGTCCTAAAAACAAGCCGCCGTAGTTAGTCATCTTTTCTAAAAACAGTCTTGGATTTTTTGTCATTACCTGCACATGTTCGCTGGCAATTCTGTCTGCTTCTGAAATCAATTCTTCTTCGGTATCACATAAAATAACCTGGCCATAATCTCTCCACGAAACACTTGCCACATCTGCCGTAGGCAATGTTTTTAACTGGTGCTGAATTTCGTTTTCAATTTCAGCAGCAATTTCTTTGCTGGTAGTTAATAAAATTGCAGGTGTAGTTGGGCCGTGTTCTGCCTGTCCCAATAAATCGGTGGCGCAGGTTTCTGCATCGCAGGTATCATCTGCTATTACCAGGGTTTCTGTTGGGCCTGCAAATAAATCAATGCCGACCTTTCCAAAGAGCTGTCTTTTTGCTTCGGCAACATAAGCATTTCCCGGGCCAACAATCATATCTACTCCTGTTACTGTCTCAGTGCCCAATGCCATCATAGCTACGGCTTGTACACCACCCAATAAATAAATTTCATCTGCACCGGCCATGTACATAGCGGCAACCGTTGCAGCGGGTATTTCACCATTAATCGGAGGTGTGCATGCAATCACTCTTTTTACACCTGCTACTTTTGCAGTGAGTACACTCATATGAGCGGATGCAACCATGGGGTAACGCCCACCTGGTATATAGCAGCCAACACTGTTAACTGGAATATTTTTATGGCCAAGAAAAACACCGGGCAATGTTTCTACTTCAATGTCTTTCAACGCATCTTTCTGGTGCTGTGCAAAATTCCTGATTTGTACCTGCGCAAATTTGATATCATCAATTACCTGTTGCGGCAATCCTGCTATAATGTTTTTAATTTGTTCGGCTGATAGTCTGAAGCTTTCTGGCGACCATTTATCTAATCTTGCAGATAGTTCACGAACAGCAGCGTCGCCTTTTTCGTTGATATCATTCAACATGCCTTCTACTATGGCACGAACTTTTGCATCTGCATCTTTGCTTTCTGCGTAGGTAATTCCTTTTTTTAGTTGTTGTATCATTTTAAAACTCCTTTTATCATTTAGAGATTTCGACATTAGATATCCCAATATCTAATGTCCTTTTACAATTTCATCTTCTTTGCAATCCAGTCATACATATTGAATGTTTTGGTAAAATCATCAATCTGGCAATGGGCAGAACCGCTGCTTTCTTTCGGAATAATCTCAACCACTTTTTCGCAGGTCAATGCATCACTTAATCTGTACGCATTCTCTACAAAATTTTGCCGGTCATCTTCGCCATGCAAAACATACGTAGGCATCGAAATTTTATTGGCTACATCATCAAGTGTAAACTGCTTCAATCTTTCTCTTGCGTCGGCCATATCCTTAGCTCCAACAATATGCATTACAATCTCTGCCAGCGGATGATTGTCGGGTCTGTTTTTCCATATTTCATAGTAACTCCACACAGCGCCCCACACCGCACAAATTTTAAACCGTGGTTCAAAAGCAGCACACCTGGCCGCCATATATCCACCCATTGAAACAGCCATGATACCGATATTTTCCGTATCCACTTCTTCTTTTAAATTTTCAATACTCCAGTCTAACACTGCAGTTCCGGCCACATTAAAATCGTAGCGGGTATGAATATGATTGAGGCGAAGGGAGGCACCTTGTCCGGGACCATCCATTGCCAGCAAGGCAATACCCCGCTCATTCAAATGCTGACAGGGACCAAAATACAATTCTTCCGAAAGGCTGTCGAGCCCCCCAAACATGATCATGAGTGGCGGATTTTTTACGCCATCGGGTAAGAACAAATAACCGGGTAAAAACGAACCCTCAAAGGGCACTTGTACCGGCTTTGGTTTATTATCAAAAAGCGGAACGGCTTTTATAAATGCTGCTCTTGCTTTTAAATAAGAAGGCAGTTTTCTATCGTCTGAAGGCTTGAGAAAAAACTCTGATGTACGCAGGTAGTTGAAAGCTCTTAAATAAGTTCTGCGGGCGGAAATATTATTACCTGCTGATAAAAATGATTCAGCAAGGTCAAACACCTTGTTGCCCATTTTATCCCATGCCACATGAAAACTTTCATTATCGCCCGGTGTTATTTCAGCGGCCACTTCTAATATTTCTGCAAATTCGCCACCCCCATAATGCGCCTGCGTTAATGCACGGTTTACCTGGTAGGAAGGCATGTACTGGCCTGGAAAATAATGCCACATAATAATTTCGGATTTATGATTTCGGATTTCGGATTTTTTCCGAATCGAAATCTTGTTAAATATTGTTGGTTACTTTTTATTCATATCGAATTTTGAATTTTGATTTTCAGGCTGCCGCCGAAATCGCATATCCGAAATCCGAAATCATTTCTTTGCGTTGTTCCTTTTAGTTGTAACAATTGATGAAACCACGATTGATAATAATTCATCGCCTTCCTTCCATAGCGGTGAAACCTGTAAACGATACTCTTCAGACAGTCCTACTGTAAATTCTAACCAAAACATTGTTTCATCTAATTCTTCTTCTACAATTTGCATTTTGTTGATATAATCCGCAGTTGACTTAGCCCTGCAAGCTGCCCGGTAGTTTGCAGCAGATGAAGGCGCACATCTAACAATTTGATTTTTTACAGTCCTAAACCCAGACTTCTCTGGCAGCTCTTCAGAAAACTTTACAATTGTTATAGCAAACTTCTTAAGCCGGTCCTGCAATTCTTTTTTATTCATGATTTGTAATTTGGGAGTTTGAAAATAGAGAGCAACCTCAATATAGAAACCTCCTTCCGAAATCCGAAATCATAAATCCGAAATCAATTATACATCTATCGGTTTCGCCAGTCCTCCCACTTTCCCTTTATCCATTTCTGCAAACGGATTGGTTAAGCCCCAGGCGTCGTTGGGATTGTCTTTTAAATAATGTACATCTGGGCCATGATCTGGTGCGAAAATTAATCTTGCGCAGGCATATATTTCCAGCAAGATTCCAGTATGTGGTTCCATGATGTAAAAGAAAAAACCTTCATCTGCTTTGTGACGGGTAGGTGCGCCCCACACACTTGTATATCCTTTTTCAGTAAACCAATCGAGGGCCAGCAAAACTTCTTCGCGGCTATCTACATTGTAACAGATGTGGTTTAATACACCTTCGCCGGGTTGTAAATTCGGGTCGGAGAAAACCGCAATATCATGTGATAAATTTCCCGTTGTCCACAAACCACCAACCGGCGGAATGTCATCATTGATCCTTACTTCATCTGGGTTCTTTAATCCCATCCCTTTCCAGAATGCTTTTTCTTTTACGTATTGAAATTTTGCATCCAGGTAAGTTATATGGTCAAACCTGCGGGGACAGGCGCCCAGCCTGCGGTTGCTGGCATATCGGTCGGTATAAATACTTTTTCTGTCGCCTGTTTCCCTGAACCAAACCACCTCCCAAAAAACTTCGTGCGTATGCCCGTCGGGTGATTTAAAACGATAGGCTTTGCCACGTCCCAAATCTTTTTCTACCCAGCCAATACCGGCACCGATGCTTTCCAAATAAGCGACGCAATCTTCCAATGCTTCGGCGCTGTCTGCACGCCATCCAATTTGCCCTAGGCCCTTTTTATCTGATTGGGTTATTTTCAACGTGTACAAAAAATAATCTCCCCAGGCCCGGAGATAAACAGAAGTTGCATCTTCGCCGGTCTTGTCCATGCCAACAATGTCGGTATAAAAACGTACGGTTTCTTCTTTGTTGGTGCTGAGCAATTCTACATGCGCCATTTGCGATAAGTAATGCGGATTTCTTGCCATTTTATTTTATTTTACTGTGATTTTTAGTTCTATTTTTTGCATTTCAAAACAGGTTGCTAGTAGGTGTACAATTTAATTTTTACAATGCTATAGTCACCCGTTGCATTTTTCTGGAAGCGTAAGGTCCCCACTTTTGTATTTTTAAATCCAAAGCCACCTATATCTCCTCCGCCTGTACCTTCATCTCCATTCAATCGCCTTGTTGCTACCCATTTTCCATTTATAAATTTACCCTCGTCCATATAGTCCACATCCACCTGTAATTTTTGGGCATTTCCGGTTGATGGTGTGAAGGTTAAATCATAGTCCTTTCCTACAGCAATAAATTCATTGGGGCCAACAGCAAAAACAATTCCTCCGGCCATGGCCGCTTGCTTATCTGTAGTGACAAAACCAGGAATTCGGGGAGGTGCTGTGAGTTCGGCTTTTATAGAATAGCCATTCATTACAAACAGTTGAGATTTATTAATGGAATCGACAAATACTCCCTTCATCGTGCCTTTGCCCTGGTGCTGTAGAATGAGCTCCGTTACAGTCGATAATACTCCAAATGTTTTCGTGAAAGGATCATGCTCAGGCGCTATGTCATCTATGCCAAAAGGAGAAAAGCACATGGCATCATACTGACCATAAGCGAAGAATGCAAAGTTGGCGGCATCCTCATCTTTTCTAAACTCGGGAAGCAATATAGGATTGCCAGCCCGGTAATAGTTTTGAATCAGGTATCGGGCTCCTTCGCTGGGTGCATAAATATTGGGTGTAAGAATGTCGATTGCAGAAGCATTGGCTCTCCAGATATCCATTGTATGTGGTACAGGTCCACCGCTTGGATATTTTCCAGGCCAACTGAACATTCCACCCTTTGCCCAGGCATTTACAAAAAACGGAATGGCGTAAGCCTCCTTTCCCGCAGCCGCTAACTGGCCGACAAATTTTGTATAATAGTATGTGGTAAACAATTCTTCCGGAAAAAAGGGAAAACCATTTGATGTCTTTTCGTCGGCAATACTTTTTCCAAAAACGGCTTCCCAACTTCCTGAGGTCTTGTAACCGCTCAACTTCCAGGCGCTGTCAATCTCCGGTTGCAGTTTATTTTTATTCGCTACCAGGTACTTCATTAAGTCGGACGGTACACCTTTGCTATAGGCTTTGTTTGCTTCTTCACTGTAATCTCGTGGAGCGCCAAATAAGCCTATTTCATTTTCCACCTGTGCCATAATAACCGTCTGATATTTTTCATCCACTTCTTTTATATGCTGCATCAGTGTTTTGAAAGCCCTTACATCTGCCTGTAACCAGGCGGGAGAAAAAACTGAGGCAGCAGGAGTTACATCGCCATTTTTACTTTTTGCTCTTGGGTATTTTGTAAGATCGTTTTTCACCCATGAAGGTGCATAGGTTGGATAAGTTGTTTTCCAAACACCAAACCAAAGAATAACCAAACTCAATTCCTGTTTTCTTGCACCAGCAATCATGCTGTCAACAAGCCTGAAATCAAACTTCCCTTCTGCTGGTTCAATCATTTCCCAGTACACCGGAGCAAGCACAGTATTCAAATTCTTTTGCTTCATCTTTAGCCATACAGGCTCCATATATTCTATAGATGAAACTGTAGAATTATGTAACTCTCCTGCCAATGCAAGAAAAGGTTTGCCTTTTACCACCAATTGGGTAGCATTTCCTTTTTTCTCCAAATGAGGTAGTTGCCAGGGCTGTGCCGAAAGCAATCCAACTGTTTGCATGAGAAGCAAAAAAATAAACAAGGCTTTTACTCTACTGGTCATGTTTCTTCCGAAATTTATTTGATTAAAATTGTCTTTTTTTTATCTAAAAAGCATCGGTGCAAACTCATACAGGTTATGCCGCCACGTAATAAATGTGTGACCAGCCGGATAATCATTAGTCTTGTAATGAATGCCATACTTATTTAAAAGCGCATTTACATTTAAACCATTTTTGTAAGCAATATCTTTTTCCCCACCCATCGCTATCCAGAATAATTTCATTTTGTTAATCTCTGGATTCTTTAATGCAGCGCTGTTTTTTTCTTCCAGTGTTTTTAACTGCTCTGGGAAATAGCCGGTGCTTAGCGGCAACACGTAACCGAATTTTTCTGGTGCAAACAGGGCCATATTCAATGCCTGTAACCCTCCCATTGACAACCCTGCATAAGCACGGTCTTCTCTTTTGCCGGAAACATTGTAATGCGATTCTACATAAGGCAAAATATCTGTAAAGAATTGTTTGTAATAAGGATCTGCATCCAGGCCAGGCTCCATGTGAAAGCCCGCAGCAGGATGTCCCATCGGCATTACTACTACCATTGGTTTTATTTTTCCTTGTGCAAGTAAGTTGTCTAAAATAAAATTTGCCTTACCTACCGTTGTCCATGCTGCATCATTATCGCCGCCGCCATGTTGCAGGTAAAGCACTGGTAATTTATTCTTCATTTTTTCGTAACCGGGTGGTGTGTATACATGCATGCGGCCGGTGTTATTTAAAACAGAAGAGGCAAACCAAACTA
>JANXSR010000043.1 GCA_025352625.1 Ferruginibacter sp. | reverse complement strand
GGTAAGGCTTCAATATTTTCAGCTCCTGTTTTGGTGATTGTTTAAGTCGTTGTTGTTGTAATTGTAAATCACGAATTGCTCCGCAAATTTTGTAAGTACTTTTTAAATTTTTTGAAACAATGGACTTAACAGAATAAATGTTTAGGCTATCAATCATTCGCAAACAGGCTCGCAATTTTTTATAGATTACCCTGTATCTATGGATGTCTTCTGCAGCAGTATTTTTAGCAAACTTTTCGGTATATTTTTTTAATTGCCTGAAAAGTTTTTTGGTAGTATGGCTTACTTGCTGCTTGTTCATTTTGTGTGGATGTAAAAATAATTTTTCGTTGTTTTTAAATAATATTAAAGCTACATTTTTTATTAAAACTCACGGATATAGTAATGCACCTCAGCGATATTAAAAAGATGGATAAAATTTTAAAAGTGAAATATTGCAGTTTATAATAAAAGGTAGCTTTATATGCTTTACGTATTTTTGCAAACCCGGTTGTATCCAGCCAGTTCAATAATAAAATAAAAGATGTTATTAAATGGAAATTAAAAATGACCTGTTTTATTTTTAATTTTCTGAACCGAAAAGCAGGTTATGCAGCTTTAGAATAAATAGTAGCAGGTTTATAAAAGCAACAAAAAGCTACTGATACGTTCTTCAGTACTAAAAAGTGATCATTCTTAACAGTAAGCAATTATGAAAAATATAAAAACTAAATCACAAGGTGTAATTCAACAAAAAGAAAAAGCGCCCCCCAAAAAGGCATTAGTAAAACCAGCTTATAGATTGCTTGCCGCTGAAAATGCTACACTAATGGAAGAGCTGGAACAATGCAGGGCTGAACTGGCCGCTCAAAATAAAGAACTTATGTTAGCGGCGAATGCACGTGAAGCTATCGAAAGTATAACCAGCCTGTATAATTGTGTGCCTTCAGGTTTTTTTACACTTTCAAAAGATGGTTACATAATTGAGACAAATCTTTACGGAAAAAAAATGCTTTGTAAAGAACTGTCTGAAATTAAAAGGAGCAGGTTTAATTTTTTTGTTTCCTGCGATACACAACCAGTCTTCTATCTTTTCCTGAAGAAATTATTTAATAGCACAACAAGCGAAACCTGTGAAATAAGCCTGTATATAAAAGATAAATTACCAGTTCCTGTTCTTATCACGGGTATTGCCAGTGCTAATAAAGATCAATGTTATTTAACTGTAGTAGATATAACAGGTAATATTCTAAAAAATGAAGCAGCCACCAAAGCAGACCAACGTTATCAAACAATTGCTGAAGTTGCACCTGTAGGTATTTTTCATACCGATGCAACAGGCTATACAACCTATGTAAACCCAAGTTGGTGCAAGATAACCGGATTATCAGAAGCAGAAGGTTTGGGAAATAACTGGCTTAAGGCAGTTCATCAGGATGATAGGGAAGCGCTTATGAATGGTTGGCAGCAAGCAGTAAAGGTTAAAGAAATATCTTTTTCTGAGTATCGCTTTTTTCGTCCTGACGGTTCTGTGGCATGGGTGATGGGGAGGGCTATTCCCGAAAAGAATGCTGACAATGAAATATTGGGTTATGTTGGTACTATTACTGATATTACTCATCGCAAACTTGCGGAAGAAAAGCAACAACAGGATCAGGAGTTTTTAAAAGAGACTCAGCTAATTGCAAACCTCGGTACATATAACCTGGATATTGTTACCGGAAAATGGACTTGTTCTGAATTGTTGGACAATATATTTGGCATTGATGCTGATTTTGAAAAAGTATTTGAAAACTGGGCGACTATCGTTCATCCGGATTGGCAAAAAAAGATGAACGATTATTTTATTGAGGAAGTTGTAGGAAATAAAACAAGGTTTGACAGGGAGTACAAAATAGTACGGATAGAAGATAAAACAGAACGTTGGGTACACGGTATTGGACGTTTAAAATTCAATAATAAAAATGAGCCAATAAGCATGGTTGGCACCATACAGGATATTACGGAAAGAAAGTTGATGGAGTTAGAATTAATTAAAGCAAAGGAACGGGCAGAAGAAAGTAATGCTAAATTTAAAAATTATCTTGAGTATGCACCAGAGGGCGTTTTTGTAGTAGATGAAAATGGTAATTATTTGGAAGTAAACCCTGCAGCAACTTTAATTACGGGATATACTAAAGAAGAGTTAGTAAGTATGTCAATAAAAGATTTAACACCACATGACTCATTAGATGTAGCTTTTAATCATTTTCATACTCTTTTACAAAAAGGAATATCAAAAGGCGATGTTAAGTTTGTTCACAAAAACGGCGATATAAGATGGTGGTTTGTGGATGCTGTCAAACTATCCGATCACCAATTTATTGGTTTTGTAAAAGATATTACAGAAAGCAAACAGGCTGCAGATGAAATTAAAAAATCTAATGAAAGATTTGAATTAATTGCCAGTGCCACGAACGATGGTTTGTGGGATTTGAATGTGGAAACCAATCAGCTATGGGCCAATGAAACCCATCAACAACTATATGGCTTTTCACTCGCAGATCCTGTTCCAAATTTTGATGCTTGGGTACAAAGAATACATCCGCATGACAGAGAACGGATTGTTGCCGCTTTTGAAAATGCAAAAGATTCAGGAGTTAAAAGCCATGCTGATGAATATCGCTTTTATTCAGAAAATACCGGGTGGATGAACGTTTACGGAAGAACACTTATCCAGAGAAATGAGGAAGGGAAGGTGATTCGGTTAATTGGCAGCATGATAGATATCTCTGTACGTAAAAAAACCGAAGAGGAATTATTAAAATCCAAACAACAGTTTCAAAGCCTGGTTGAGAATATATCCGGTGTTTATTGGGTTAACGATCTGGAAACTTATCAATCAATTTATATAAGCCCTTCTTACGAAAATATTTGGGGAAGAAAAGTGGAAGATCTTTACAAAAACCCGGCTGACTTTATTAACGCAGTTCATCCGGATGATAGACCATTTTTATTTGAAGCACATAAAAATGTTATACATACATCTGTAATGAATATTACGTACAGAATTATACGTCCGGAAGGAGCAATAAAATGGATATCCGCAAAAACCAATGTGGTTATAAATGCCGAGGGCAGCAGGATTGAATATGGTTATGCTGAAGATATTACCGAACGGAAAAAGGCAGAGGAAGAAATTAAAAATACCAACGAGCAATTACGTCAATTAACGGCTCATCTGCAAAGTATAAGGGAAGATGAACGCAAAAGAATTGGTCGTGAAATTCACGATGAACTGGGCCAGCAATTAACTGCCATCAAAATGGATGTTGTTTGGATTGATAAAAAAATGCCGACAGAAACCATTGCGTTGAAAACCAAATTGAAAAATATTATTGGGTTGTTAGATGGAAGCAACCAATCCATTAGAAGAATATTGAGTGAGCTGCGGCCAGTAGTTTTAGACGATCATGGATTAATAGAAGCCATGGAATGGCTTGGCAGGCAATTTACTGCCAGCACTGGTATTCCTGTAAAGTTTGTAAGTTCCGAGGCAGATATCAAAGCCCCGGAGTTAATTGCTACCTGTATTTTCAGGGTTTACCAGGAGGCCTTTACAAATATCACTAAGCATGCAAGGGCAAAAGCAATTTCTACCTCTTTGGATATCATTGAAGATACCATAGTGGTAATTATTGAGGATGATGGTAAAGGCTTTAAAATTGAATCTGCTCTAAGCAATAAATCATTCGGTATATTCGGTATGAAGGAAAGAGTACTTTCGTTAGGTGGAAAATTTGAATTGTTTTCTTCTCCGGGAAAGGGAACAAAAATCGTTATTACTTTACCGTATGCTATAAATAAAAAAGTTAACCTTACTTAAAAAATGAAACAAATACTTTTGGCAGATGATCATAGTTTTATACGATTAGGGCTTATTCAGATACTGAAGGATGAATACCCCTTTGTAGAAATTACGGAAGTGGCTGATGGAGCGTCGTTGGTAAATAAAGTATTGCAACATAATTGGGATCTTGTAATATCTGATCTCGATATGCCTGGTATGAACGGGCTTGAAGCACTTGAAAAAATAAAGCTGATAAACCCTTTTTTGCCGGTATTGATACTTAGTATTTACCCAGAAGAGCTATATGCCATAAGAGTTTTGAAGGCCGGAGCAGCCGGTTACATGAATAAGAATGCCGCTCCATATGAGCTGGTAACAGCACTGCAGCGGATATCTTTAGGAAAAAAATACATCACTGCAGAAATAGCAGAAAAATTGCTGCATCATACGGATTCTAATAAAAAGCCTCATGAACTACTTAGCAACAGGGAATTTGAAATTTTTAAATTGCTGGCACTTGGTAAATCCCTGACCCAGATAGCAGAAATGCTATCCCTTGCTTTAACTACCATCAGCACACATAGAGGTAGAATTATAACAAAACTGCATGTTACAACCAATGCTGATTTAACCAGGTACGCCATTGCACACAATATTATTGCTGATATCTAACTGTAGTATTACTGAAAATCAATGTTTTTGCACCTGTAGTATATATACTACTGCAACATTAGTCAATCTGCTACTAATTAAAAGCTGCGTATTCTATAATATTGTTTTAAATATTGGTATTACTTTGTTGAAAGCGTACTTATGAAAAACATGATTGTATTAGTTGTTGATAGTTCGGTAGTGATTATTGAAAGATGGCAAAATATACTTTTAGAAACCGAGAATGTAAAGTCAGTTTATGGTGCTGTTGCTTATACGGATGCTTTATTACTTTTTAATAAAATAAAACCAAATGTAGTGTTGTTAGATGGTGATTTACCCGGTACTGCATCTATTGATTTACTTAAAGAGTTTAAAGCGGCAGATGAAAAAACTACTGTTATTGTGGTAGCCAATAATGCAGATAATTATGTTGAAGAAAAATGTAAATTATTAGGTGCAGATTTCTTTTTTGATAAATATAATGACTTTGAAAAAATACCAGCATTTATAACAACCAATGCCAGCATTACTTATTAGCTATATACAATATTAATCCACAGAAAAACCACCACCAAAAGCACAAACAGTAAAAATAAATTTTGCTTTATACCAACAAGTAAAATGTTTTGCAGTTTGTGCTTTTTTTTTCACATTGTAACTTCGTTGCTCAATCCTAGTAAACATAGTTGGCAACCCCATGATCTATGCTATAGTTATTTGTTCATCCAGGTACACATCCTGAATTGCATTTAATACTGACACTCCTTCTGCAAATGACCGTTGAAATGCTTTTCTTCCAGAAATAAGCCCCATGCCTCCTGCACGCTTATTAATAATAGCGGTAATCACAGCATCTTTTAAATCAGCGTCACCTTTTGATGGGCCACCAGAATTAATCAATCCAGCCCTGCCCATGTAGCAATTTATTACCTGGTAACGGCACAAATCAATCGGGTGGTCA
>JANXSR010000033.1 GCA_025352625.1 Ferruginibacter sp. | reverse complement strand
TTAATTCCGGCTGCAAAAACATATGAGCAACGTCAAAGTTGGCTGTAAAGTAAGGTGTGGCAAAATCATAATAACCACTGCCGATGTAAACTTTTAAGTTGGTATTTTTTGTCATTGCATCCCGCAAACTTTCTGCAACGTTCAGGTATTGATTTTGAACATTATTATAATTCCATGGATACACATTGCCAAAAATATTATAGGCACGGTCTTCTTTTAAATTAAGCTCTCTTTCAAAGTAATCATTCATTGTACTTGTAAAAGGCCCGTCTATATTGGTAAAGGAAGGATCGAAATCAGCCCCCTCTCCTGCATCATCAAAATTATGGCCGGTAAAACGGCTGTCTAAACGACCAATTGACAAACCATCCTTACGCCTTAGTTCTTTATAAAAGCGGCCATCTGAAACCCTTAAGTTTGCTTGCAAAATATAGGCTTTACTTAGCCCTGTATAATAACTTAATTTTTCTGCAATCTTATCTTTATCACTATCGCTCAACCATTCGCCTTTTAGTAGTGCCGGGGCATATTCGTTCATTGCAAAGGCTTCACTTTCTCTTAATGATTTTTGCAAATCTGCTTGCAAAGAAGTAGCTAACTTTTTATGATACCATGCTGCCGCAGTGTAACTTGGTACATATAAAACGAATGGAAGGTCATTACCCACAGCAACATCGTTTGTACCAAAATTAAGTACCGGTGAAATAAGTAAAATACCATTGATATAAATGCGGTAATTGTCAGTTAAATATTTAGAAAGTCCTGCAGCACGTGTAGTGCCATAGCTTTCACCCGCTAGGTATTTAGGAGAGGCCCAACGCTCATATTTAGATAAAAAACTGCGAATAAAAGACGCGATACTCTGTACATCTTCTATAAACCCATGGAATTGTTTTGCACTTTCGCCACTTGCTGCATAACTAAATCCCGTGGAGACAGGGTCAATAAATACAAGGTCTGTCTTATCAAGCCAGGTATACTCGTTATTTATAATTTGGTAAGGAGGTGGAGGTGCTGTACCGTCATCTTGTAATAATACACGTTGGGGGCCAAGTCCACCCATGTGTAACCAAACGGAAGAAGATCCGGGGCCTCCATTGAAAGTGAAACAAAGTGGTCGCTTTGCAACATCTTCTGCATCTTTTTTATAATAGGTAAAAAAAACTTTAGCAACCAATTTACCGGTATCATTTTGTAGGCTCAAAAATCCTGAATAAGCAGTGTATTCTATTTTTTTGCCCCCAACTATACTTACTGTGTTTTTAGTAATGGTAGCAGTAATTCCTGAAGGAATGGGTTCATTTTTATTATCTGATAATACTAAATTTTTTTGAGCCTGAATTGACATGGAGAATAACAGAAAGAAAATAGAAATAAAAAGTCTCATAATTGTATGTTTATACTGTAATATAGGATAAAGGATTTACCAAACTCTAAATTCTGCTGGCACCTAAAAATAAATTTAAAGAATAAAATGAATAAATACTTCATAATCTATTATTGAGCATATTGTGTAATTAATACTCGTTTTTTCTCAACTGTAGAAATCTCTTCTCAAAAAATATTACAATCCCAAATTTTAAATTATTGACTGATAACATTTTAAATATGTTAACTAATTATGGCATGGTTTTGGCCAAATTTTAATTGATCGCTTCTCTTAGTGATAATGTAAAGTTTTAATGTAAATTCTAACTGAGAACATATCCAATGCACGAAGCCGCATTTCCGGAAAGTACATGCAGAGAAGCAGAGGATAAAGAGTTTTGGTATTAAGCCAAAACTCTTTTTATTTTAGGCTACTATTTTCCTGATTAAATTATAAATTAAAAATCAGATTTAATTTGCCTCTTCAGTTTTTTGCTTTTGTAAAGTACTATTGCTCAACTGTTGTTTATATTCTATTCCTCTTTATTTATAATTTCTTTTTCTATTCTTTTATCAGGAATTAACCATATTGTGGCCACTAAAATATACAACCAGCAACCAATATAAGAATGTACAAAACTAAGCAAGATTGCTACAAAATAAATTATAACAGATAATTTTCCCTTTTTATCATTGCCTATAGCTTTTGCTAATTTTACATTGTGAATATTTTGATTCACCAATACTTTAACCAGTACATAATAGGCAATGCCGGCCATCATCAATATTATTCCATAAATAACTACAGGTAAAGTGGTAAAATGATTTTCCCCCATCCAACCGGTAGAAAAAGGTATTAACGATAACCAAAAGAGTAAATGATTATTTGCCCAAAGTACTTTGCCATTTATTTGCTGAACCGCATGCAGCAAGTGATGATGATTATTCCAGTAAATTCCAATATAAATGAAGCTAAGAATGTAACTTAAAAAAAAAGGTAGCAAGGGCTTTAGAGAAGAAAGGTCATCACCATGCGGCACTTTCAATTCCAATACCATTATAGTCAAAATGATGGCAAGTACACCATCACTAAAGGCTTCCATTCTAGATTTTCCCATTGCATTTATTTTTTAAATTAATATCATTAAGATTGCTTTTAAGGATGAAATTAATTTTATTTAAATAAAAATTATAAAAATGCTAGCTCGATTAGGAAATTTACTCCATTTTTTTTGAACTGGTCATTCCTACAATTAATAAAGTGATATACAGGCAGCACCTAATAAACTTATTGAAGGAAAATAATAAGAATATTCTTCTAACTTAACTTATTTAATTTTACAGAGGGGCAATATATTTTTCTTTTAAAAATAATGGAGCAATCAGGAAATCTTTTCTGAATTAACTAATCACATTTATGGAACTAACTGCCTTAATTTTTTTGATTGGTTTTATAATCTGGCTTACAGTAAACTGGAAGAAGAAAATAAATATAAGTCGGGAGCCTATTTCGCCCGAATACC
>JANXSR010000030.1 GCA_025352625.1 Ferruginibacter sp. | reverse complement strand
ACGGCATCCGCCAAGCCTTTGCTATTGCCTTCACCGACATCGACTATGTAATAGCTTTTGAAGCGTTCCAGGTGTTTTGTACAAATGCTCCGATTGTATTTTGATTGTAGTTGACAGGAACAATGGTGTCGTAATTGTTTTGTGTGAATTTATCCGTAAGAAAATTTGTACCGCTAATCCATTCCGACTTTTCTTTTTTGTAATTAAAATTTACTTCACTGTATGATGAAAGCTGCACGCCTGAAAATAAGTAGTCAGGAATTTGAATGGAACGATTGTAATAACTCGCACTGTTTTTAAAACTGAATGTTGCTTTGTCATTTATGATATGTTCAATGGAAAATTGTGTGCTGTAGCGATTGGTTTTATTTTTTTCAAAGTACGCATGAATGCTGTCTGCTTTTCCTTCAATGTAGTTAAGGTCGCCGCCAATGCGGTTTTCATAAGTTGCATTCACACCTAAATTGGCTGTTGTATTTTTATTGAAGTAAAAAAATAATTTCGGATTAAAAGTATAACGGTCAAATTTTGGAATAGCTGTTAAGCCAATATTTGAAGGGTCGTAAGGTGTGCCGTGATTATAGGATGCAAAAATGGTTGTTCCCATTTTATTAAATTTCTCCGAATAGAAACCGCTTGCATCAAGCCCTGATGCAGTTGTTGCGTTTACAAGAAAATTTAATTCTCTTGCTGCTTTCGGCGTTTTTGAAATAAGATTTACTAAACCTGCAATTGCGCCCCCTCCATAAAGCGTGGAAGAGCTTCCTTTAATTACTTCCACCTGTTTTAAGTCTAGCGGAACAATTTGCAGTAAGCCCAACCCTCCTGAAAAAGCTATATACAGAGGGAAACCATCCCGAATGATTTGCGTATATTTCCCGTCTAGCCCTTGTATTCGTATGCTTGAATTGTAACTTGTAGCTGATGTTTGTTGTGTTTGAATGCCGGTGCTTTCATTCAACAGCATTCTTATATCTCCTGGTTTCATGTTTCCTTTTTCCTGTAACTCTTCGCCTGATATGGTTTCTATTCTTGTAGGAATATTGGCAATGGAACGACTGCTTCTTGTTGAAGTAACTACCACTTCGTTCTCCTCCTGTGCTGTTTCTTTCAGTTCAATTTCAACTATGCTGTCCGTAACAATGGGAAATTCAAAGCGGATAACTTTTTCTTCAAAACCAATATGAGAGAATATTACTTCAAAACTTCCCGCAGGGATATTTTTAATTGTAACAAGTCCGTTACTGTCTGCAACCGAAGATGTATTTAAAATTTTTATGCCTGCCGTTGCACTTTGCAACGATTTTTTTTTGGCGTCTTTAATAATTGCTTTAAAAGTATGCTGTGCATACAGATTAAATGTGCATAGCATGGCTACGCAATAAATAAATATAGATTTCATCTTTTAAAATTAGGCTGATAAATACCGTGTCAAAAAATAATTAGGTGTTAACCTAATCTTGGTGGTTGCCAAAAAGAAGAAATGTATTGAGGAAGATAGGAATGGATGTAGCCTGAAAAAGTTTGCTGTATCAATTGCAGTGGTGTGTCAACCTGAAAACTATTTGCAGTTATAGTAAAGCCAACACAATTGCCACACAAGGTAAAAGGCGAACAGTTTTTGCAACCGTCATTATGGTCATGTTTGCCGGCTGCTTGGCTTTGTAATGTTTCGTCATTACAATTGTCAACCGCACAACACGGAACGGTTGAGAGAAGTAAAATATAAAATGAGAATATGAAAGTAAAAATTTTCACTGTTGCAAAGATAAGGTGCATTTCAAATTGTTCAGCCTTAAGGGTTGGCAACCCTCGTTCGCAATCGGCTGTCTGCTATTTTTTCTATTCAGAAAATTTAACCAGTGTTTTTCTATCGTATTTATATAAGCCCATACCCCGGGTGCCAAACCAAATATTATTGTCTTTATCTTCAAGCATAAAAAAAACTTCCCTGTTACTAATTTTGGCAAATGTTTTTTCTGTTGCATTAGTTACGGAGGTATTTGAATGCCATAATCCGCCAAGTGTGTCGCCTATATTATTTCCGTAATCGGATGCAATCCATAAGTCCCCCGCCTTGTCTTCTAAAATAGCACTTAGTGAACCTTTTACCAACTCCTTTGGTTCACTGTAATCGTTAAAAGATTTTCCATCGTAACTCCATACGCCAAAGTGTCTTGTAGCAAGTAATAAGTTTCCGCTTTTGCTTTCTATTACATTACGAATCCAACCTTCCTTTTTTGGTTTAAAGCTTTCAATCATTTTTCCGTCAAAGCGGCAAAAGCCCTCATTACCGGGAGGCATTCCGGATGCAAACCAAATATTTCCATTTTTATCTTCCAGCATATCCGACACCAGTTTAAGTTTCAGGCTATCTTTATTTATAACAGTATCATTGTATAAAAAACGGGTAAAGTTTAATCCGTTATAACAATAAACCCCATCACCGGTGCCAAACCAAATTTTTCCACTTTTATCCTGCATTATACTCCATACAGTATTCTTTGTAGACCATTCAGTATAATAATAATTGTCGTTTAATATAGGTCTAATCATAAAATTGATTGTAACAGGAATAATATTTTTCCCTTCAAAACGACAGATTCCCTCAGACGTTCCAAACCAAATGTTCCCGGCCTTATCTTCCAAAATTGATGAGACATAATTACTTTTCAATCCGTCCTTTTTGGTGAATTGAGTAAACAATTTTCCATCGTATTTATACACGCCTTCGCCTGTTGTTCCAAACCAAATGTTTCCATTTTTATCCTGTATGCCACAATCAACATTGTCATATTCGTTTGAACCCTCTGTCTTTATTAATTTGGGGTGCCCTGTAAGGGATGCTTTAAGCTCACTTAATTTATCAGTTGGTGGTGGTGTGTTGGTTTGTGCGTTGCAGAAAGTAAAAAAAATAAATGCTGACAACAGAGAGGTAATTGATTTGTTAAAGTAATGCTTAGTCATTTGTTATTGATTCTATTTGTTATTGATTCTATTTGTTATTGCTTTGTCTGTTCGTTTCCTGCAGGGAGTTTAAAGTTAGCATTGCCCCAATGGAGAACTTTAACAGTGCCATTAAAATTCCATGCTTATTGCTGAAGCTATCGATAAAGTTAAACAAGTTGTAGAAGTTATTCACTTATAAGGCAAAGCCAATCGATTTCAGGATGAAACAGTTGGCTGCCGTTAATTTTTTTGGTTGTACGGAATATAATTTTCCCAGCGCCAAGGTGTAAAAGTATCGCCAATTGAGTAAGATAATAATTCTTTAAAAATACTTTCTCCATTGTCGTTGTTAGTCATAATTATAATGGCAATTTTTTTATCTGGAAAGCAAATTGAATAATGTCCCCAACCTTCATCGTGTCCTTCTTTAAAAAATGCGCTGCCAAAAGGAGTTTTAAAAACCCCTACTCCTAATCCATAGCTTAATTGAATATTGTCATTATCTATGCTGTCTATTTTTGCAAGCGGACCAAATTGACTTCTTGATTTAATCCGTATTTGAGAGCTTGTCATTTCTTTAAAACTTTTTTTTGAAAGTCCTTTCCTATTTATCAGAGCTGTATAAAATTTTGTAAAGTCTTCCAGGGTTGTACTCATTGAACCTCCTGAAATTGCCTCTTTCCATTTCATAAGTTCATAAGGTTCGCCTTTTGCGTTATGTCCATAACAAATATTTGTATCAAAACGGGCCTGCCAAATTTCACTTGTATTTGTCATAGCCAAAGGTTTAAAAACTCTTTCTTGTGAAATAGTTTCGTAGTCTTTTCCTGTTACTTGCTCAATTACAAATTGAAGAAGATAAAGCCCTTCACCCGAATAGCTATATCGTGTGCCTGGGTCGAACTTAAATTTTATTTTTTTGTCAGCCTCAAACCACCGCCAATTGGGAAAACCTGTCGTATGTGTCAAACACATACGGGCAGTAATTTTTTTATAACGGTCATCATCTTTTAAGTCTTGATAACCTTTACGCCAACCATTTATTTTATATTCCGGCAACGGCTTTGTTAGATAGTCAACAAGAGGCTTGTCTAAATCAATAACCTTTTCTTGCACAAATTGCATAGCAATATATGCAAATACAGTTTTTGCAAATGATGCTCCGTACATTACCGATGATTGTTGAAACGAAATATTCTTTTGCACATTTGCAAGTCCGAAGGTCTTGCTAAATACCGGCTTGTTGTGATTGAAAACAGAAACAGCAACTCCTGAAACATTTGCAGTTTTCATTAAATACTCAATTTTTGAATTTAAGCTGTCAACCGTTATTGTACTTCCATCAATTTTTTTAATGGTCTGTCCAAAAGAAAAAGTTGTAAGTAGAATTAAAATTGTAGTTAGTACGATGCTGTGTTTCATAATGATTTAATTATTTTGATGAGTCTGTTTTAATGGTAGCCAATGGAAGTTTATGAAAAAAATACACTGCCAAACAAATAAACATGCAAATGTAAATAGCTAAAATAATGTACTGTTTTGTTATTAAATGGCATGCAATTTATACAAGCCTGTACCGCCTATTGCGGGGGCAATAACAAACCCCAACCCTACTTCACTACACCCTGCCAGCGCTTTCTAATTTGGAAGCGTATACTTGCTACAGATTGGCAGGTTTGTCCTGCTCAAAACAAATGATGATTGCGGTAGTTAAACTTTGTTAAAACCTTTTCCCAATTGAAAGTCCAAGCCATGGAGCAAGACCATATTTATTAGCAATTGGGGTTACACTAATACGCCACATTAAATTTTTGTCTGTGTGTCGTCTGTAACCAACACTTGGAACAACGTTTATAAAATGTTCCCCGTAGGAATTTTTTGAGTCTCCAAATAAATTACCGTCAATTCGTGTCCAGGTCGCCCCAAGTCCTGCATCAATAAATGATTTGTTATCTTTTAGTTTAAAGAGATAATTAATGCCAACAGGTATTGTTAAGTAAAAGGCTTTCTCAGAATAAAACCCAACGCCCAGTCTAAACCCAAGTCCAGGTTCCTTTGTAATTTGTCTTTCATAATTAACAGATGCAAAAAGTCCGTTACCACCTGCTTCTAAATAAATGTCGTTTCTTTTAAATGTTGTCTGTCCGTATGCGCAAACTGCAAGTGCAGAAATTGCTAATAACAAGGTCAATTGTTTCATAAGGTGATGATGGTAGTTTTTAATAACCGCTAAGGCAAGTTTGTGAAAAAAAATTTCGCTGCTAAACAAATATACATACAATGTAAATAGCTAAAATGGTATGCGGTTTTTGTTGTAAGGTGGTGTTCAATTTACACAAACCTGTGCCGCTTATTGCGGAACAATAACTATTTAACTAAGTTTGTATTTTAAATACATGCTTTGAATAAACCAGGAAAATATCTTTGTTTTTACATTGGATGCAATACCAATAAAGGCATACTGGCAGGTATAAAAAAAGACGTATTGTTTATTGAAGCCGATCAGCAGTCAATAGAAGAATATGATATTAAAGAAGTTGGAATTAGCCTGTTCCTTTATTTGAATCAATTAAACGATTTAACAACCGAACACAGAAAACAATTAATTAAAGAAGGCATTGTTATTGGCAGGCCGCATGGGTATACTTTTACCACTCCTGCATTTTTGTATTTATTATCATTACGGATAGATATGTTTGGGTTAATAAATGCAGGCTATGCCATGGATGTAAAAGGCTTAGCCTAAAGATGCTACATGGCAAGGGTTTTTTCCTGGTGATACAAACACCTCTTAAAACAAGTAAGCGCCTGCATTGGCGCAAGGTTGCGGGGCGGCCAATGTGGGTGGGCTTTCCTTGTGCAATGCTGACTCAGCAAGGCAAATCTTTTCAAACAAAACTTAGCCGTTTAATAATGCCATCATTTTTTGCATAACGTTTTGCGCTGTTGTACATCCATACTTTAAAGCAGCAAAAATATAAATGCCATTATTATAATAACTTTTATGGTTATTGCTGTTAAGATTATTTGCAGTTGTTATAGTTTGTTGTTTTGCAATATTGGTTGCATAATACTTGTTAACTTTTTTGGTTGTCTGGCACAAGTATATCAACACACTTAAGTCACCCGACATACCTGCTCCAAATGCTGGATTGTAATACAGTAAATTTCATACCCACCGAAATCATTTCCAGTAGTTGATAAACAACCAATTATTATTATATATATTGAATTGCCGTTATTACAATCCGCTTGACAAATACACAAACAGGATTCATTTTGTAGCCGTTCGATAGAGACACCAATAATATAAGCTGAAATAAAATTGGATACTATTTTTTTTATTTTTACATTTACCTACCCGAAAACCAATCCCTATTC
Organism: Ferruginibacter sp.; assembly: GCA_025352625.1. Lineage (GTDB taxonomy): Bacteria > Bacteroidota > Bacteroidia > Chitinophagales > Chitinophagaceae > Ferruginibacter. The sequence goes on along the minus strand of JANXSR010000030.1, from coordinate 1,011 downwards.
CCAATGAAACATCTTACGCTTCAAGTTACAATATCAATTCATCAATTTCATAAGTTAAGATTAGGTACTATCAGTTTAATTATTCAGCCACATGCAACAGTTTTATAATTAAAAAATAGTTTAACCATCTATGCTTCTTTTTAGCACATTTAATTAATAAAAATCCAACTATTTTATTCCTTCCTACTCATTATTATTTACCCAATTAAACCTAAGAAAATGAACAAAAAAGAACCAGCCCCTATTTAAAAAAGTATCTTATCAAGCATTTAAAAACTGGTATTTTTTATACCATCTATTCCCTTTACTATTGAAAACTAAAAATCCTAAAATGAAACCATTTTTTACACTCATCAAAAAGCGTGTATGTAATCCATACCTGTGCTTTTTAATTTTTTTAACTTCTTTATTTTTTACTTCTCAGGCGCAAACACGCTCCGACGTATTTCAATGCGCAACAGCAGATGTAGTTGCCAGCTCAAGCGGCCCACTTTGCGCAGGTGGAACTTTAAATTTATTTGCAGACGATGTAATGGGTGCAAGTTATGTATGGACTGGCCCTAATGGCTTTACATCACAGGAACAAAATCCAAGTATTCCATCTGTGACAACTGAAGCTAGCGGAACTTATACAGTTACGGTAACATTGGAAGGTTGCAGCAACTCGCCAACAACAGAGGTTGTAATAAATGCTTTACCAACAGTTACTGTCAATTCTTCAACAATATGTGCCAGTGACCCTGCAGTAACAATTGCTGCAACACCAGGAAGTGGATCAGGTGCTGATTATAATTATCAATGGATAGTTCCATCCGGAGCTACTGATCCGGGAAATGTACAAAGCTTCTCTGCAACAGCAGCAGGCCAGTATTGTGTTACTATTACCAATATTTTAACTGGTTGTGTTTCTGCACAAGGTTGTGGCACACTTGCAGTGTACGCTAATCCAGCTGTTACCATCAGGGGAGTTTCAACTACATGTACTTCTTCAAAAACAAAATACAGCGTTGC
>JANXSR010000479.1 GCA_025352625.1 Ferruginibacter sp. | reverse complement strand
ATTAAAAGAAGTAACGACGGCAGCCGGTTTAGAAAACAGCAATGGCTGGTGGAACCGGTTGGTAATAGCCGATGTAAATGGTGATGGCTACGATGATATAATAGCAGGCAACCATGGCTTAAACAGCCGTTTTAAATGCAGCGAACACAAACCAGTGAGCATGTATGTAAGCGACTTTGATGAGAACGGGAGTATAGAGCAAATCATTACCTGTTACAACGGCGACAAAGCGTACCCAATGGTATTACGGCACGACCTTGTAGCAGAGCTGCCATACCTAAAGAAGAAGTATTTAAAATACGACAGTTACAAAGAGCAAACGATAGAAGACATCTTTAGCAAAGAGCAGCTGGGCAAAGCAGTAAAGCTGGAAGCCAAAGAAATGCGGAGCAGTGTAGTGTTGAACAACAAGAATGGTACGTTCACGCTGAAACCATTACCGATGGAAGCACAATTTTCTACAGTGAGTGGCATATCGGTAAGTGACTACGATGGCGATGGGAAAGAAGATATCCTATTGGGTGGTAATTTTTACCAGAGCAAACCAGAGGCAGGTATTTACGATGCCAGTTATGGCTTACTGTTAAAAGGTGATGGAAAAGGTAACTTTACAACTGTCAACGAAAGCCTAAGTGGAATATTGGTAAAAGGGCAGGTTCGTAACATTACAAACATTAAAGCAGGTAAAAAAAATCTAACCATATTTTCAATGAACAATGAAGCCCCTAAGATTTTTAATAGTAACAAATAGATAAGAGGTAAATTCACAGTAAAACACAATGCATATGAAAAAAATATTAACCGGTTGCCTTTTGTTAAGCTGTTTTTTTGCCAATGCGCAGCAAAAACAAAAAGACCTGAAGCCATTGTTTAACGGAAAAAATCTGGCAGGCTGGTATAGTTTTCTTACTTCAAAAGGAAAGAACAATGATCCGGAAAAAGTATTCGATATTGAAGATGGGTTATTGCATATTTCCGGTAAAGAGTTCGGTTATATTTGTACAGAAAAAGTGTTTGGTAACTTTCACCTTGTGGTAGAATTTAAATGGGGTACAAAAAAATATCCTCCAAGGGATGCAGATACAACAAGGAGAGACAACGGGATTTTATATTTTGTACCGTTGAATGCAAAAGATTTTGTTTGGCCTAAAGGCATTGAGTGCCAGATACAGGAAGGGGATGTAGGTGATTTTTGGATGGTAGATAGTACAACCATTGTTGTAGACGGGGTAAAAACAATCCCTAAAGATTTTAACAGAGCTAAAAAGAAAACAGATGCGGAAAAACCAACTGGTGAATGGAACCGTGTTGAAGTAATCGCAAACAATGGAAAGCTTACACATATCGTAAATGGTATAATTGTAAATGAAGCCACAGAGGCAAGTTTGAAAGAAGGGAAAATAATCATTCAATCAGAAGGAGCAGAAATTTATTATCGAAAAATTGATATAGCCGAATTGAAATAAAAGTGCCAGGTGATGTGAAAAGATAATAATATAAGGGAGGGATAAAGGATATTCAAAATATAAATTTCTTTAACGATAAAATATAAAGCGATGCCTGGAGATTCAACAAATGTCAATAACAAATCGGTTATTCAAAATACCTATGATGCCATTGTAATAGGCTCGGGTATTAGTGGGGGTTGGGCTGCAAAAGAACTTACTGAAAAAGGATTGAAAGTTTTAATGTTGGAACGTGGCAGGCCACATGAACATATAAAAGATTACGCATCTGCCAGTAAAGACCCATGGGAATTTGAGCACCGTGGAAAAGCACCCTTGCAATATAAAAAAGACAACCCTGTAATTTCCAGAGACTGGGCCATGTATGGCACAGCAGCACAGGAAGCAATCCTGGATTCATGGGTAAATGAAAAAGAATGTCCTTATGTGCAGGAAAAACCCTTTGCCTGGTGGCGTAGTTACCAAATGGGTGGGCGTTCACTACTGTGGGGCAGGCAAAGTTATCGTTTAAGCGACCTCGATTTTGAAGCGAATGCAAAAGATGGTATTGCCATTGACTGGCCAATCCGTTATAAAGAAATGGCGCCATGGTATGATTATGTTGAAAAATTTGCAGGCATCAGTGGTTCGATGGAAGGGTTGGCACATTTACCAGATGGACATTTTTTACCACCGATGGAGTTGAATATTGTGGAGAAAGATGTGGCTGCTAGAATTAAACAGCAATATAAAGACCGACATATGATTATTGGACGTGTGGCAAATTTAACAGCTCCGCTACAGGCCAGAACACAATGTCAATATAGAAACCGTTGTTGGGAAGGTTGCCCGTTTGGGGGCTACTTCAGTACACAATCTTCTACATTACCTGCGGCGACTGCAACAGGTAATTTAACTGTTCGTCCATGGAGCATTGTTACAAAAATTATCTACGATAAAAATACAAAGAAAGCTACCGGTGTTGAAGTATTGGATGCAGAAACAAATAAGACCTATGAGTTTAATGCAAAAATCCTTTTCTTAAATGCATCTGCTTTAAACAGTGCATGGGTGTTAATGAATTCAGCAACGGATATATGGTCTGATGGACTGGGCAGCAGTAGCGGTGAATTAGGCCATAATATTATGGACCATCATTACATGCTGGGTGCGCAGGGAACCATGGAAGGGTATGAAGATAAAACTACTTATGGCCGAAGGGCAAATGGATTTTACATCACCAGGTTTGCAAACCTGTATGGCGATAAAAGAGATTTTTTGCGTGGCTATGGTTACCAGGGAAGTGCCAGCCGTGCAGGCTGGAGCCGTGAAGTGGCAGAACTTAATATTGGGGGCGATTTTAAAGAAGCCCTGACTGAACCGGGCGCATGGAGCATTGGCGCAACAGGTTTTGGAGAAATATTACCGTATCACGATAATAAAATCTCTTTACATAAAACCATGAAAGATAAATGGGGATTGCCGGTTTTATCAATGGATGCAGGATTAAAAGAAAATGAATTAAAAATGCGTAAAGACATTATCAAGGAATTGGTGGCAATGTTTGAAGCATCGGGTGTAAAAAATATTACTACCTGGGATAAGGATTATAATATTGGCCAGGGCATACATGAAATGGGTACCGCCCGTATGGGTAACGATCCAAAAACATCGGTGCTCAATTCGCATAACCAGGTATGGGATGCATTGAACGTTTTTGTAACAGACGGTGCAGCTATGACATCTTCTGCCTGCCAAAACCCCTCACTTACTTACATGGCACTAACAGCAAGAGCTGCAGCATATGCAGTAAGTGAATTAAAAAAAGGGAATATTTAATCATCACACCGTGGAGGTAAATATGCTTTGCACTGAATCAATAAGAGAAGTATTAATTAACAATAAATAATTATTTAGAACATGAAAAAGAACTTTTTATTTACAGCACTACTTGCAGGTAGTTTTGTTACAATAAATGCGCAAAATGCAAAACCGGAAGACACAGAATATTATACGCCCGTACCAAAAATAGTAACCCCTGGCAGCGTATTCGGTCAGCCGCCATCAGATGCCATTGTTTTATTTGATGGCACCAATCTTGATCAATGGGTATCTGCAAAAGATTCTACTTCTGCCAACAAATGGACATTGGCTGATAACGCAATGACTGTTAATAAAAGCAACGGTGACCTGCAAACAAAAAGAAGATTTATGGATTACCAGTTGCATATAGAATACCGCATTCCTGAAAACATTACCGGTAAAGGCCAGGCACGAGGTAACAGCGGTATTTTTCTTGCAGCACTTCCATGGGGAGCTGGCGGATATGAATTACAGGTACTAGATAACTACAATAATACGACGTATGTAAATGGCCAGGTAGGAAGTTTATACAAACAAGCCGTACCATTAGCCAACGCTTGCCGCAAGCCGGGCGAATGGCAGACCTACGATGTTATTTGGACAGCTCCACGTTTTAACGAAGATGGTTCAGTAAAATCCCAGGCACGTGCTACAGTAATACACAATGGGGTATTGGTACAAAACAACACTTCCTTAATCGGAGACACTCCTTATATAGGGCCGCCATCTTATAAAAAGCATGGTGCTGCGCCTATTAAATTACAGGCCCATGGCGATCCTAGTGAACCAATCAGTTACCGCAATATTTGGGTGAGGGAATTAGCTAATTAATACATGCATCCTGATCGCTTACTATATTGTTTAGCTACAGTAATTTTATTTTCTGCATGCAAGGGTAAAGAAAAATCCGATACATTGTTTTCAATGATGCCTGTCTCACAAACAGGCATTTCATTTGAAAATAAAATAGCAGATACTGATACACTCAACATCCTTGATTATCTCTATTACTACAATGGAGGAGGCGTTGCTATTGGGGATATAAACAACGATGGCTTGCCGGATATTTATTTCACATCTAACCAGGGAAGCAATAAACTCTATCTTAACAAAGGCAATTTTAAATTTGAAGATATTACCATTAAGGCTGGTGTACAGGGTAAAGGAAATTGGAAAACCGGCATAACCATCGCCGATGTAAACGGAGATGGGCTTTTGGATATTTATGTTTGTGAAGTAGGCGGCTATAAAAATTTTAAAGGTCGTAACGAACTATTCATCAACAACGGCAATCTTACTTTTGCCGAGCGTGCAAATACTTATGGGTTAGATATCCAGGGCTTTAATACACAAGCCGTTTTTTTTGATTACGACCATGATGGTGACCTTGATATGTTCCTCGTAAACCACTCTGTTCACTCCAATCAAAGCTATGGAGATTCGTCCATGCGACACATTAAAGACGAAGCAGCCGGCGATAAATTATTCAGAAACGACAGCGCTGCTACCGGTAGAAAATTTGTTGAAGTAACCACAGAGGCTGGTATTTATAGCAGCGTGGTTGGTTATGGTTTAAATGTTGCTGTGGCAGATGTTAACAATGATGGATGGGATGATATTTATGTAAGCAACGATTTTCATGAAAACGATTATTATTACATCAACAACCACAACGGTAGTTTTTTAGAAATAAACCGCAATGCCTTCGGGCACGAGAGCCGGTTCTCTATGGGCAGTGCCATTGCGGATATGAATAATGACGGGTGGGAAGATATCGTGACACTTGATATGTTACCTGCGGATGAAAAAATATTGAAATCTTCGGCAGGTGATGACCCGTTGGATATTTATAATTTTAAATTTGGCTTTGGGTATTATCACCAGTATTCCCGCAACTGTTTACAGTTGAACGTAGGCGGCGGAAAAAAATTCAGCGACATTGGTTTGTATGCGGGTATTGCTGCATCCGATTGGAGCTGGTCGCCATTGGCGGCTGATTTCGACAATGACGGCATTAAAGATTTGTTTATCAGCAATGGAATTTTAAGACGGCCAAATGACCTGGATTTTATAAAATTTTATTCTTCCCGAAGTGCTAGGGATACAGGGCGATCTGCAGATATTGCGGCCATCAATAAAATGCCTGAAGGAAAAATAAGCAACTATATTTTTAAAGGAACAGACAGTTTAAAATTTATCGATAATACTGCCGCCTGGGGAATGAGTCATCCCGGTTTTTCAAACGGCGCTGCTTATGCGGACCTTGACAATGATGGTGACCTTGATATTGTTATCAACAACATAAACGAGCCTGCAACCATTTACCGGAACAATGCAGTGCAACAACTTAACAATCATTTTTTAGAGATTCAATTAAAAGGCGATGAGCAAAACAAGTTTGCTGTTGGCGCAAAAGTTGTCATCAAACAAAAAAACAACATTCAAACAGGCTACCTGAATGCAACTAAAGGATTTGAAAGTGCTTCTCTTCAATACGTTCATTTTGGCACAGGTAAAGATTCAATCATTGATGAAGTACAGGTGTTATGGCCAGATGGGAAATCTCAAATTTTTGACCAGGTTAAAACAAATGAGCGGTTAACTGTTTTTTACAAAAATTCGGGTACCACTACACGGCTAACATTACCGGGGGCAGAAAATAGTTCATCTAAAAAATTGTTTACAGATATTACATCTTCCATTCAACTTCCATTTAGCCACAAGGAAAATGATTTTAATGATTTTAATGTACAGGCATTTATTCCGCACCAGGTTTCTACACAGGGACCAAAGCTGGCAGTAGCAGATGTTAACGGCGATGGACTGGAAGATTTTTTTATTTGCGGGGCTGCAAGCCAGTCTGGTGCATTGTTTCAGCAAATGCCTTCCGGCAAATTCATTGCTACCAATCAAAATTTGTTTGCTGCGGATGTTATTTGCGAAGATGTAAATGCTATTTTCTTTGATGCAGATAATGATGGCGATAAAGACTTGTATGTAGTGAGTGGCGGTAATGAATTACAAAAGGAAGACCCCTCACTGTTGGATAGATTATATATCAACGACGGGAAAGGAAATTTTAGCAAATCAAATTCACTACCTTTTTTTTACGGAAATAAATCTGCAGTAACAGCAGCAGATTTCGATCATGATGGCGACCTGGATTTATTTATTGGGGGACGGGTGGTGGCAGGAAATTATGGAGCAATTCCCGATTCTTATTTATTGCTAAATGATGGCAAAGGTAAATTTACTATTGCGGATGAATCGATAGCACCGGGCCTGCATACAATTGGAATGGTAACTGATGCAGCATGGGCAGACATTGATAAAGACGGTTGGCCTGATTTAGTTGTTGCAGGAGAATGGATGCCCATAACAATTTTTAAAAATGTAAAAGGAAAACTCATCAACAATACCGCAGCAGCAGGTTTACAAAATACAAATGGTTTATGGACTAGCCTTCATATAACCGATATTAATAATGATGGAGCGGAAGATTTATTAGTTGGTAACTGGGGGGAGAATTCAAAACTGCATGCAACCGAACAATATCCGCTAAAATTATTTACCGGCGATTTAGATAACAATGGTGCAATGGACCAGGTGCTTACTATTGAAAAAAATAATAACTACTACACCTTTCTTGGAAAAGAAGAAATTGAAAAACAGCTGCCTGCGCTGATGCGGAAAAAGTATTTAAACTATTCCAGCTTTGCCGGTCAAACGGTAGAAGAAGTATTTGGTGAAAAATTAGATCACACCAAAAAATACACGGCTTCATTATTATCATCTGTTTTACTAACCAATAATGGCAAAGGAAATTTTACAATTTCCAAATTACCCATGCAGGTACAATGGTCACCTGCTTTTACTTTTTTTACCGGAGACTTTAATGCAGACAATAAAACAGATATTATTAGCGCCGGAAATTTTTATGGTGTGTTGCCTTATGAAGGCCGCTACGATGCTGGTTTTGGAAATGTGTTATTGGCAACCGGAGCTACTGGTTTTAATACCATGTCTCCAATTCAATCTGGCTTTATGGCAATGGGAGAAGTGAGGGATATAAAAAAAATCAAACTGGCTAACGGGCGCCGGTGTTTAATCATTGCACGTAACAACGATTCACCCCTCTTCTTTGTTTGGTAAAGAGAAGTGAACGATTAGTTCGTTACTTAAATTATTTTACGCATAAATCTTTGCCTTAAAATGCCCTTTGCTACACATTAAAAATAAATACTGCCACTTGTACTTTAGAAAAAATGCTATCGTGATATTTCTTTATATTTCCTGTATTATTAAAACTGCTTACAAATGTTTTTACAAATGCGTTTTGTTTTTAAGACACTAATTTTTATCATCATCCCATTAAAGGGCATGGCCCAAAATAATTTTATTGTAAAAGGCAGGGTAGTGGATTATGATACCAGGTTACCACTTAAAAATATAAGCATTGTTCAAAAGGGAACAACCATTGGAACTGTAACTAACGACAGCGGCTACTTTAATTTAAAAGTATTGGTGCCCTATTGTACCATCAACATCTCTTCTGTGGGATATATTCGAACTTCAAGAGAAATAAATTTAATGGAAGACAGTAAAGCCATTATAGTTGACCTTAAGAAAAAAGCAAATGAACAACTGGACGAAGTTGTGGTAAACGCCTACAATAACAATAGTAAGGTAAAAAATGTGGAAATGAATATTGTGAAGATTAATCCTGAAATGATAAAAAGAAGCCCCTTGCTTTTTGGAGAAGCCGATATTATTAAGGCATTAATTTTACAACCGGGTGTTACAAGTACGGGCGAAGGGGCAGGCGGTTTTAATGTACGTGGTGGCAATGCAGATCAAAACCTTGTGTTGGTTGATGGAGCTCCTTTATTTAATACAGCACACTTGCTGGGTTTTTATACCTCCGTTAGTCCGGATGCAGTGCAGGATATTACTTTATATAAAGGAGGAATGCCGGCAGCCTATGGTGGCCGTTTATCTTCGCTGCTGAATATGAAAATTAAAAACGGGAATAATACCGGTATGCAATACAATGGCGGAGTTGGCCCAATGAGTGCCCGTTTTTTTATGAATGGACCATTGGTGAAAGACAAATTAACTTTTACAGCTGGGTTTAGAGCAGCTTACCCAGATATTATTTTAAATCAACTTGGAAAAAAATTCGGCGATAGCCGTGCCTTTTTTTATGATGGAGTAATGAAGGCAGAATATACCATTAACAATAAAAACAAAATTTCCGTTACAGGTTACCGCAGTTATGATAAGTTTAAATTTGATACTGCCACTGCTTACAACTGGGAAAGTAATCTTGTTTCACTCAATTATGTTTCAGAATTAAGTTCAAAACTTTCATTAAAACTCAATGCCAATTACAGCCAGTTTATTTCTACCATTAACGGGTTAGATAAAAACTATGAGTACAATATCCGCTCTTCCATAACCCAACAACAAATAAAACCAATACTGGTATTTAAACCAACCGATAAACATACCATAGAAACCGGCGTTGATTTTATTTTATATGGCATTTCTCCGGGTACAAGAAACCCTTCCACAATTTCCAGCAATATTAATCCTTCCACCATTCAGAAAGAACAAGGAAGAGAAATGGCCATTTTTATAAGCGACCAGTTTGAACTTTCAGAAAAAATTTCATTACAGGGAGGATTGCGATTTGCCAGCTACAATTACCTGGGCCCCAAAATGGTTTATAATTACGAACCCGGAGTACCTATGTCAAAAGAAACAATTACGGATAGCACCTATTTTTCTAAAAATAAAAGCATTAAAAATTATACAGGCCTGGAGCCAAGAATAGCATTGAAGATTGGAGTAAACGATGACCTTTCTTTAAAGCTAAGTTATAATCGCGGCCAACAATTTTTGCACCTGATTTCTAACACCACTTCCATCTCGCCTGTTGATTTTTGGAAATTGAGCGATCAATATATTAACAGGCAAATCGGCGATCAATATGCTGCAGGGGTTTTTAGGAGTTTCAACAAAAACCAATACGAAGCTTCGTTTGAAATGTATTATAAAACCACTAAAAATACAGTTCAGTACAAAGACGGAGCATCACTGTTGTTGAATCCTTACATAGAAAGTGCATTGTTAAATGCAAGAGGCAAGGCCTGGGGAATGGAATTTAGTGCAGCAAAAAATATCGGTAAAGTAACAGGCCAGGTAAATTATACGTATTCAAAATCGCAGGTGCAGGTTATAACTCCTTACCCTTCAGAAACTGTTAACAGGGGCGCTTACTATCCATCTGATATTGACAGGCCACATAACCTTGCGGTCATCTTAAAAATAAAGCTCGGACAGGGCTGGAGTTTCAGCAGTAATTTTATTTATACTTCTGGCAGGCCTGCCACATATCCTGATGGCAACTATGCTTTTAACGGCACATTGGTAACAAATTATTCTATGAGAAATATGGATCGGCTTCCAGCCTATCACCGCTTAGATGCCGGCTTCTCCTACGTTTCAAAAAGGTATCCCGAACAAAAAAAATACAGTGTATGGAACATTTCTTTTTACAATGTTTACATGCACAAGAATGCGTATTCTATTTATTTTAAAAGAGATGATACACGGCTTTTGGCTTACCAGCTCTCTGTAGTTGGGGGCTTAATTCCCTCCTTATCCTGGAACTATAATTTTTAATTAAGATGCGATCTGTAAAAAAAATATTTGTAATTATTGTCAGCACGTTAACATGCCATTCCTGCATCAAGCAGGTGGATGTACCACTTAGGAATGAAAAACCTATACTGGTAGTAGAAGGCGCTGTTACAACAGATACGGTTCCCTACACAGTTAAATTAACCTACTCAGGTAAGCTAAGTTATAGCGATGCCCTACCGGAAGAATTTCTTGAAAAAGATGCGATTGTAACCATAGCAGATGACGAAGGAAATGCAACACAACTTATATATACCGACCAGGGAGTTTATGAAACAACAGACCCCAATTTTATTGGCAAGGTTGGCAGAAGCTACAGTGTTGCGGTTCTATTAAAAGATGGCAAGAAATATATTTCTACGCCTGAAAAAATAAAACCTCCTGTGTCTATCTCCGGTATCAATGTATCATTCGTTAACAAGTTCGACATGTTTTTGCCAACCTATATGAACGTGGCTGTAAATGTAGAGGACCCAGTTGCGGAAGAAAATTATTACCGCTGGACTTTTAATGGATTCATAGGCAGACAAACCAAGGGTATTGGTTGTGGCTTTGGTTGTATAAAATTTGAATATTGCTATCAAAAAATAATTGAAAATGAAGTGCGAATTTTATCAGATGCTTCCATTAATGGAAAGGAGATTATCAATCAAACAATAGGCCGATGCTATATTTATAATTATTTTAATCCTTTTATTGATATCGCTCAATTATCGATGACGAGGGAAGCATACCAATTCTGGAAACTTTACCAGGATCAAACTGCACGAACAGGCGGCATATTAGATCCATTGCCTGCAGCGATAAAAGGGAATGTTTATAATGCTGCTAATACAGCAGACTTTGCGCTGGGATATTTTTCCGCTTCATCAGTTACACACAAAAAAGTAATATTGGTACCCTACAGCATTACTCCGTATTTACTGGAAATATCTGCACAACAATTTATTCCCTCCCAATCTGTAGCATGTTTTGATGCATACCCCAATACATTGTCTTACCCGGATCCTCCGGCAAAGCAATACCCGCCGCCGCCAGGATGGGAAAATGCAGAACAGATAAAAGTAGAGTGGTAAAACTATCTATCACGAAAGAAGCAATACACTCAGCTCTGTAGTTTTAATTATTAAATATCATTTAACGTTGTCTTGCCTCCAGCAAACAAAATGAATAAGGTTCTACAATCAGGTATTCTTTATCCCTACCCACAATGTATTCTCTTTTTTGCCAGTGATCAAATAATAAAGCAGGAGGGTTGCCTTTTTCCTTTACCACCTGCCAGTCAACATATGCCACTTCATTTTTAAAGTTAAAAAAGCAAAACAAACGCTGCTCATCAAGTTGTCTCAAAAAACCGGCAACATGAATATTGTAAGGAGATAGCCAGGTAAGATTACTATAGTCTGCTACCATGGGTAATTTTTTCCGAATGCTGTTCAATAATTGAAGGGCAGAAAAAATACGTTCTTCAATAGAGCCTTCGGTATCGATGTTGTTATTTTTATCCCAGTCAATTACAGGACGGTGCATCCACCGGTTATCGTAACTCTTTGCCGAATTATCGAGGTAGCTATAATCATTTGTATAACCAACTTCATCGCCATAAAAAAGCATGGGTAATCCACCAATAAAAAAAGTACAGGCCTGCATTACAATTATTCTGTTGATAGCAGTATTTATTTCCGCTTCATTATTATTGATAATGGCTTTTTCAAGACCACAAAGTGAAGCCAGGGTTCCGCTAATTCTGGCATCCTGTGTTTTGGGGTTTACCGCAAACAGCGCTCCCATAGCCGTTGATCCAACAGCATTGCCTGAGTAAAAATCTTTTAAATATCCCCGGTGTTGGTAGGGATTGAAAGATGCCTGTTGAATCATGTAATCATCGTATCCCAAACCAATATCATCATGGCAGCGGGTATACGTTATCCAGGAAGTGCCATAAGGTTTTTTCAATAATTCATGCTGCGCAGCAAGCATTACACGGGTATCGCCTGTAGCCAACGCATCCCATTGTAAAGCCATCTGGGTAGCATTGTATGCAAAGTCGCATTCTTTGGCAATGAAATTACTTGTGCCAAAATAATTCATTATTTCTTTGGGTGCTACAATTGCTTCACCCAACAAGGCCATACCCGGCGAAGCAACCTGTACGCACTGTTTTAGCAACCGCAATATGGTGTGTGCCCTGGGTAAATTCTGACAGGTTGTGCCAATTTGTTTCCAGATAAATGCAGGGGCGTCTATCCGCAATACATCTACACCAAGGTTGGCATAGAAAAGAATAACATCAAGCATTTCTACCAATACTGCAGGATTACTAAAATTAAGATCCCACTGGTATTTATGAAACACCGTCATTACCCATTTGCCACATTCAGGTATAAAAGTAAAATTTCCCGGTGCCGCTTCCGGAAATACTTCCGGCATAGTCTGTTCAAATGTGTCAGGGATAGATCGGTCGTCATACATGTAAAAATAATCCTGGTATTTTTTTTCACCCTGTTTTGCCTTAAGGGCCCATTCATGCTGGTGTGAAGTATGGTTGAGTACTATGTCTATCATTAAATACATGTCTTCTGCACTCATCTTTTGCTGTACTTTTTTTAAATCGTCCAATGTACCAAACCGGCTATCTATTTTTCTAAAATTCGATACAGCATATCCTCCGTCACTTTCACCTGCCGGACTTTCAAACAACGGCATCAGGTGTAAAAAATTTACACCGAGCTTTTTAAAATAATCCAGTTTACCACCAAGGTTGGAAATATTGTCACAAAAATTGTCAACATACAAACTCATGCCTGTTATTTCATTGCTTAAAAACCATAGCCCTTTAGCAGCCTTTGCTGCATCTTTTTTGTGTAGTACAGCAGTTCTTTTTTTATGAGCAGCAGTAAGCGTATCAATTAATCCGTCAAACTGTTCTGTAGCTTTTGGATGATACTGGTACAACTCATCAAACAACGATTTAATAGCCGAAGCATTGGAAATTAACCTGCTATAAAATGAAAGGTCATCCTCTTCCTTTCCAATCTTGAATTTTATTAACGTAGCTTTAATTTGTTGATGTAATATATAATCGTACATAAGTTTTACCCTCATCCCTTAACGGGCAATTATTTAATGAATCTCTATTATCAAAAAACTTTTTAATTAAAAGAACGTATAAAAATAAAATAATGCTGTGCCCTAAGTTTTCCTTCAGGAAAACCTAGGGAGTTTTATTTAATTAAATATATCCGCAGTTAATTGTTTAAATGCTTCCATGGCACCCATGTATTCACAGGTTCGGGCACCCGCTTTATTGGCATTGGTAATAATGGTATTCCATGCTTCAACAGGCAGTTTCTTAATTTCATCTGTTGTTTTAAAACTAAGCTGGTATAAAACAGCGCCAACGAAAGCATCTCCTGCCCCGGTTGTATCTACCGGTTTTACAGGAATACTTGGTAATATGCTGATGTTTTTTTGATACCCTAACAGGGTGCCATCTTTACCAAGTGTAATGGTAAACAAAGCGCTTGTTTGTTGCAACAGTTTTTCTGCTGCATCCATCAGCGTAGTGGTATTGGTTAGTAACATAGCTTCTTCATCACTCAACTTAAAAAAATTACAGTGCTGCAAAAAATGCCAGCTTTGTGCAATAAAAGAAGGCGTATTATTTTTAAAAAGTAAGTGACGGTAGTTGGGATCAAAGCTTACAAAAATATTTTTTTCCTGTGCTCTTTTTAAAAGGCTTGTGTATGCCTGTTGCAAAGGTCCCGGTAGAAAAGCGGTGGCAGAGCCAAAATGTATAATGGCAAATTCATCCAGGTTGATGGCATCAATATCTGCTTCACTTAACTGTCCGTCTGCGCCGCGGTTAAATACAAAATCTCTTTCACCATCTTCCATTAAAGAAACAAAAGCAAAAGTGGTAAAATGGCTATCATCCAGTAACATAAATTCGGTTGAAACGCCGAAGTCTTTCATGGTATCAATCAGTTGTTTGCCAAAAGGATCGTTGCCAACTTTAGCAGCCATGCTTACACTTCCACCCAATGCTGCAATTGCCGCGGCAACATTGGTAGGAGCACCACCAGTTTTTTTTAAAAAATTTTCACCTTGCGCCAATGACCTGCCTTTATCAGTGCAAATCATATCTATCAACGCTTCGCCAATGCAGAGTATTTTGCTCATATAAATGGTTTATTGTTTTTCTTTTTTTTGCCTTCCAGTTTTTTGTCCCGCATAAATTCGGTCCTCTTAATCGTTGCATTATTGTAATTGAGTTACTGCAGCTTTGTATGGCTTTAATGTTTATCTGTAGAATTACAGGAAAAATTTAAGATCGCTATTAATAATATAGCCACAAAGAAATTTACAGATGACTTCATAACAACTGCTATTTTTTGTTATTAAAAATTCAAATTTAATGTCCGCCACCGCCACTCAAACTAATTTCTCCGGTAGGTTTA
Source organism: Ferruginibacter sp. (assembly GCA_025352625.1). Lineage (GTDB taxonomy): Bacteria > Bacteroidota > Bacteroidia > Chitinophagales > Chitinophagaceae > Ferruginibacter. The sequence goes on along the minus strand of JANXSR010000479.1, from coordinate 22,699 downwards.
CCACTTTGTATCAATAGGGTCAACAATGCGGCAATCAATAAAAAAACACCGGCAAATGAAATGGCATTTCTTGGGTCGCTGTTTAAAAAATGTTTTAGAATAAAACCAAAAGAGGTTGTTTGTATAAACATGGGTATTACAATCATCATGTTGATGATACCCATATAAACACCATATCTTTCTTTAGGTATTTTGCTTACCACCATTAAATAAGGAATGCCCATCATACTTGCCCAGCCAATGCCAAAACCGGTTATTGCAGGAAATAGTAAATACTTATTCTCAATGTGAGGGAAAGCTAACAGGCCAATGCCAGCTAAAACTAAACAACCAAAATGAACCATCCTGGGGGAATATTTTTTTGCAAACCATACCAAACCAAAAGCACATAAAAAAGTTACTACATTATACCAGGCATTTACCAGGCCTGTCCACCCAACAGCTTTTTCATATAATTCACTGTTTTGTTGTGGTGTGGTATTCCAAACAGATAAGGCTACACTTTTAGATGAATTTTGCCAGTAACAAAACAATGCATACCATTGAAATAAATAAACCAACGCCAGCTGCCACATTACTTTGGGCATGCTTAATACGGCATCAATTATTTCAATATTCTGCGCAAATAATATTTTGAGCGTTGAATGATTTTCAGCATACTTCAACACTTTTCTAAATAATCCTCTTGAGAAAAGGGAAGGAATTATCAACAAAACAATTACAAGATATGCAACGATGGTAGTAAGTATGGATAAAAAAAACTGAACAACCGGGTGAGGCATGCCTTTATTTTTTTCTGTTAAGTCAGCCAACTCTTTTTCAGAGGGGGGTATTTCCGGAGTTGTTTTGATACTCCATAAAACAGATCCAATAGAACAGACGGCACCTAAAAAGAAAGACGCAAAAACCCAAGTGGGCAACTTACCTGTTTTTCCAATAAAGATCATTGGGAAAATAAACAAAGAAACATTGGCCAGTGTTTGCCCAAAGCCTGTAAAAAAGCTTTGTGCCTGAAATCCGGTTGGCTGTTGTGCTGCATCTAATTTATCTGCAATAAAAGCCCTGTAAGGCTCCATGGCCGTATTGTTACCAGCATCCAACACCCATAATAAACCTGCTGCCATCCACAAGGCGCTGCTGAAAGGGAACAAAAAAAGTGCGATACTGCAAATCATGGCACCGATGAAAAAATAAGGAGTTCTTCTCCCAAATTTTGGGTGCCATGTTTTATCACTCAATGCACCTATAATGGGTTGTATAATTAAACCTGTAAGTGGACCTGCTAAATTTAGCCAGGGAATTTCATCGGGCCTGGCACCTAAAAAATCGTAAATAGGATTTACAGCACTTTGCTGTAACCCAAAACTATATTGAATGCCAAAGAAACCGACATTCATATTAATAATTTGCTGAAAACTCAGCTGTGGTTTTGATAATGACATATGCAGGCAATGGTTTAATAGCAATAGTGAAAGTAAGATAAATATAGAAATCCTGCAATAGATGCATTGTTACCTTGCAAACGTTTGTTGTTTACACTTTTCCAACTATAGGACGGGGACGGAAAATATTATAAAGATTGGCCTTCAACAAGATAAGAATCTACATACAATTCCTGGTAAGGCACATCTTCTTCTACACAGGTTATCATAGCGGATAGGGCCAACACGCCTAACTTGTAGCCACTGGTTTCTACGTAGGTAATTTCAGGGGTGTATAGTTTTGGGAAAAAATCACTGTTGCTGATAGTAATCACTGCTACCTCTTCGGGTACCATGAGTTTCAATTCGTGGATCGCTTTCATTGCTCCGGTTAAAATTACATCTGTCATACAAAAAATAGTATCCGGTCTGTCTGCATTTGCTAACTGTTTCTTTATGATCTCTTTAATGTTTTCGTAATTGTTGGTGTGGTAGATATCGAGTTTGGGAGCGTTGGCATGTTGCTGAAATACTTTTCTAAAAGCTTTTAATCTTTTTTGGGTGACAGATAAGCTGGGCTCTGCAAAAATAGCCAATACCTTCTTCTTGTTCTTTTTAAGAATTGCTTCTGCAGCAATGGAAGCTGCTCTTTCATCTGCAAAACAAACGGTGTTGCAATTGCTGTTATCTGGTGGTACCCTGTCGAAAAAAACAACGGGGATATTTGATTTGCTTAAACTTTGAAACAATTCAAAATTGGAAGTACTGGGTGTAATACAGGCAAATAAACCAGCTACCCGGTGTTTTTTGCAATATTTAATATGAGCCGCTTCAATTTCAGCATCATCATCCGATTTTAAAATAATGAGGGTGTAGCCAGCTTTCCTGCTTTCATCTTCTATTGCATCAATAAAAGAAGTGTAAAACAAATTACTTACTTCGGGTACAATTAATCCAAATACCCTGCTACTGCTGGTGCTTAACTGAATGGCATATGGGTTAGGTTCATACTCCAGCATTTCTGCCAGTTCCTTTACCTTTTGCTTGGTACTGTCTGCAATATCCGGATGATCTTTTAATGCCCTTGAAGCAGTAGAAATACTGATATTAAGGAGTTGAGAAATTTTTTTAAGCGTTATAGCATCAGACATAATAGAAGCCCGTAATTAAACTTTGGTGAGTAAGTAAGATGTTGATAAGGCATTGGTTTAGGCCTAATTGCTGCATTTGCATTACTGTAATTTATCTTTTTGCATAGCAGGTTTGGGAAGCGGAGTGCCAACATGCTGCCACTGCACCAATTTCGCCTTCATTGCCAGGTAAACTCCATTGGTCCACCCAAATCCATCCTGCGATTTATATTCTCCTCCCCCGGCATCAAGAGTAGAATTTACTACATTGTATTTCTCCATCATTTTACCGGTGTTGGTATATACTTTTTCATTCAATGCCACCCATCGACTGGCAATATCTTTTGCCATGGCTTTCAATCTATAGTTGTCTAACCCTTTTACAGTTATCCATTGTAATGGCGCCCATCCATTAGGTGCATCCCATTGTTGGCCGGTGGTTTTTAAAGTGGTGACTACACCACCTGCTTTTAAAAATTTATTCTTTAACACACTTGCAATTGCTGTTGCATTTTGCTTTGGTGCTATATTAAAAAACAATGGGCTAACACCGGCAATTGTCTGTTCTGCGCTTTGTTTTTTTGTTGAAATAATATAATCGTAGTACCAATTTTCTTTAGTGTTAAAACAATATTTATTAATAGCGGCTTTTCTTTTTGCAGCCGCACTATTGTATTGATTGGCAGTTGCTGCATCGCCGGTTTGTTTGTAAGCCTTTGCCAACGTTAACTCCAGGTTATATAGTAAGCCGTTAAGATCAACCGGAACCACATTGGTTGTTTGTATAGAGCTTATATTAGTGCCATCTGCAAACCAGCGGCTGCTAAAATCCCAGCCACTTTCTGCACCACTTCTTAACTCTTTAGTCTTTTGCTCAAAGCTGTCTTTAACCTGCTTTGATTCACTTGTGGCAATTTCAAAATCTTCTTTAAAACTTTCCTGTCTTGGTTTTATATCGGCATCATAAAATCGGTTAAGCATACTTCCATCAGGCATTACAACCACATGTTTGGTAGCGGCAGTTTTATCCATCCAGTAATCATACTCTTTTTGCAACTCTATTTTGTAGGTACTATACACAATAGCTCCCTTTTTTTCTGCCAGCAGGTTTACCATCATTGCAAAATAAGGGGGCTGACTGCGGCTTAAATAATAACTACGGTTGCCATTTGGTATATGGCCATAGGTAGTGATGAGGTAAGCAAAATTGTCGATCATGTTTTCAATCATTTCCCACTCATTGCTTTCTCTTAGGCCCAGCATGGTAAAATAACTATCCCAATAATAAATTTCCCTAAAACGGCCGCCAGGCACAATGTATGGCCGGGGTAATGGTAAAAGGGAGCTACCTTCAACTGCCTTATCGGGGTTACGTTTTAAAACAGACCATAAATTTTTTATGTGTGTGGCAAGATCCTGTTTGCTATCAGATGAATAATTATTGGTTGGGTTTACGGGTAAGTCAAAATTATCCGCCACAAATTTCTTCAAATCAAAATTGAGCCCTTTCATCATCCCATAATCGTACATGATGTCGGCTACTTTTCTTTTGGGGGTACAATCCACAAAAGTTTTACCATCAGGAAAAATGCGCTGTAGTTGTATGGCTGTAAAGAGCTCGCCATAAATTTCATCCGGTGTAAGCGTTTCTTTTTGTTGCGCTATTAATATTATTGGCAATAAGGCGAAGTAAATAGTAAGCAATTTTTTCATGCTATAAATCTACAAAAAAATTACACCATCTGATAAATCAGTTCATGTTATGTGCAGTTTCTGTAAGAGCGCCTTCCGTTAGATACTATAAAAAATACTGTTAGCACAAAGCAGTAGAAGTGTGAATCATTTTGTGCAACCTGTCCCGATTTTTATAGGGATTGCACTGATGTAAAAAATGCTTTTAGCAACTTTTATAGAAACGTATTTTATTATACAAAAGAATTAAAGTTTTATACAAACAAATATAGAATAGGAGCTAATAATATTTTCTTCTATATCCTTCAGAAAAATAAATTTAAGCCATACCAAATTGTATCAGTAAATGTCAGCAGTACTTTGCCATAGCCAATTAACAGCATCTGCAAACTTTATACATATAAAATTGGATAGCAGCTTTACTTTTGTTAGATGAAAAAATTATGCTTCCTGTTATTCATATTCTCAACGGAGTTGTATGCACAAAAAATAAAACCACCGGTATTTCATGTGGTGCCGCTGGGTGTAAAAGGTGGTATTGATGAGAGTAATCTTTCAGCCTACCTCGTGGCACCCATCAATACCAACAATTATGTATGCCTTGATGCAGGCACTGTAACAGCAGGAATTGAGAAAGCCGTTGCAGGCGGTGCCTTTACCGAAAGTGCAGCAGTGGTATTGAAGCAATACATCAAAGGCTATTTTATCTCCCATGCACATCTTGATCATGTATCAGGGCTTATCATCACTTCACCCAATGATTCTTCCAAAACAGTGTATGCACTGCCCACGTGTATGAACATGATGGAAGACTATTATTTTAATGGGGAAGCCTGGGCCAATTTTGGGGACGAAGGGAAAGGCTTTCTGCTGAAAAAATATCATTTTAAAAGGCTGGCAGCAGGCGAAGAAACAGGCATTGACAATACCGCCATGAAGGTAACTGCCTTTTCGCTGAGCCATGTAAACCCTTTTGAAAGCACGGCTTTTTTAATTCGTAATAATGATCAATATGTTTTATACCTTGGTGATACCGGACCGGATGAAATTGAAAAAGGCAATAAGCTGCAATTGCTGTGGCAGCGGGTAGCCCCACTCATAAAGGAAGGAAAACTGAAATGTATTTTTATAGAAGTCTCTTTTCCAAATGACCAGCCGGACAATAAACTTTTTGGTCACCTTACACCCAAATGGCTGATGAAGGAAATGGATGTATTAAGTGTACTCACCGGCACTGAAGCACTGAAGGGTTTCAGTATTGTGGTAACACATGTAAAACCGCCTGCGTTGCGCATTCGCCAATTAACGGAACAATTAAAAGCAGCCAATAAGCTTGGGCTAAACCTTATTTTTCCAATACAGGGAAAAGCGTTTAACCTTTAGTAGTAAAAAGTGAATTACTTCTTTGTATCTGCATTAAATGTTCTCCAGCTATGCCAAAACTCCTGGTAAGCAGGCAAGGGTTTTAACGCTGCATTATTGCCGATTGCTTTTCCATTGATGGTGTATTGAAGATTACCTTGAATTAAAGTATCATTATGTATTGTAAAGTTGTTAGTTGCCTCAGGGTTTTCAAAAGCAAAGAAACTTTTATTATCCTGCGCCAATACCACCACAATATTTTTGCCATCTAATTTATCATTGATGATGCGTTCTGCCATTAACTGGTTCCAGTCATAGGCCTTTTTTTCTTTGCCCACTTTTACACCAATCACCCATGATTTATCTTTCCAACTGAGGCTGTCTGTACCGGTTAGCTTGCTGGTGCTTTTGCCACTTTCAAATTTTCCTGTAGTATCATATTCATCTTTAAACGATGGATCTTCCTGCATTACCAATGAGGTTGGATTTAGCTCCAGCCATTTTGTTAGGGAGGTTTGGGTGCTAAAAAATTCCGGCAGTTTTTGCCCTTTTAATTTTCCGGTAATGGCCTCACCGGTTGCCTGCCGCCACCAGCTTTTGGTAGTAACATCTTCCAGCATGGCGTTGAAATGATCCATGCCAACCAGGCGGAATTGTTCCGGCTTTCCATTCACCAATGGTTCGTACACACGGCCTGTTCTGCATACAGTGCAATAAGTGATCAGCAAAGGTTTGCCACCCACTATATCCTGCACCTGGTGATGGTATCCTAAAAACCTGATGGGATATGCCATTGCTTCGCCATTGTTTACCACGCCAATTACCAGGCGGTTGCTGTCCACTTTATTGTTGCTGGCAGTTGACATTAATAAAGTCTTTGGGTTACTAAACATATGGTCTGCAGCCATGTTGAAGTTAGCCATGTAAATTGCAACTGCTAAAATCACCAGAGGAACGGCCAATTTCCATTTGCGTTCCCAGGTTGTACCGAACAAACCGATCAGTAAGGCGGCTGCAAAAAAGCCCCTGAACAGCCAGCGCCATTGGTATAAAAAATACGCCACATCAATACTGTTCATCCGCTGGCTGCCGGGCATGGGCATGATGAGGTACACATTGAATATTTCAAAAAGCAGCAGACCAACAAAGCCGAGGTAAAATATTTTTTTCATATCCTTTATTTACATTTTGTGTTCCTTTTTATTCTTTATTAGTCAACTAAAAGTAATTGGCAGTTTCTATTTTTTATCGCCCGTTTTTCATCCGTGGCTATGCACATTCAAGTACTTTGAACTAGCCACATTATCCATTAAAAAATTATCCATTATCCATTAATTATTTGCTTGCATCATAACCAGCATACCCTTCTTCAGCACGCTGCTTTGCTCTTTCTATATAATACGTTTTGTCTTCCGGTGCCCAGGTTGCCAGACCATCTACATAGCGGTTAAACATACAAAAGGCAGCGGCGATTAATACGGTATCATGTATTTCTGCATCGGTAGCGCCAACAATTTTTGCAGCTTCAATTTGCTCAGGCCGCACTTTTTTTCCACCCTTTTGTACACTTGCTGCAATCCATAATAAAGTTTTCATCTTTGCAGAAACGCTGGTTGATATGAAATCATTTTTTACTGCTTCAATAAAATCGCTGTCGCATTGCAGGTAGTGTTGTGCCAGGCCTCCATGTACATTTTGACAAAAAAAGCAATCATTTAAATAAGATACATAGGCTGCAATTAATTCTCTTTCACCGCGACTTAAACTGTTATCGCTTCGAAGCAATACTTCAGCCAATTCATTTAATGATTTAGCCGTTTCCGGCCTGAATGCCATCGGCCCACGAATGCCGGGAAAATCATTTTGCAAATCAATATGCGCCATGTTTGGAGTATTATAATTTGAAGAATATTAATGAATGGATAATGGATAATTTTTTAATTGAAAATGAAATACAAGCGCAATAAATTTGAGATATTTGCCTTCATTGTTTGAACCTGCTATGAACCATTATCCATTACCAATTAAAAAATTAGCCATTAAAATTAAATTACTGCTCTGTTACCGGTAATGGAAATTCTGTCCATACATCGTCGCCGGTTCTGTCTATTGGCAAATCGGCGAGTTTATTATACCTGCGCATGTCTATCCAGCGATGGCCTTCATAAAAGAGAGAATACCTTCTTTCATACAACAGTTCTGTTAGCAGAGCATCTGTTGTGGAGGCTCCGGCGTAAGGAGCAAGGTTATGGCCCCGCCTTATTACATTCAATGCGGTAATGGCATCAGGGAAAGAACTGTTGTTTATTTTTGCTTCTGCATATAATAATATCAACTCTTCATTTCTTATAATGGGCATAGCGGCAGTGCTTGATGTGTACACCCAAACGTCCCTGTCGCTGCTAAGGCCATTGAGGGAGGCAGTGGAGTTTCTAAGCGTAGCTTTATTAATTCTGTCATCGCCGTTTTTTATATCCGTGGCATAAGAAGCATGCGCAACCCTTACTTCGCCATTTTGGTTTTTTGGGATAAACATAGAGTTCAACTGGTCGCCTGATCCCGTACCAAACACTTGGTTAACGCCCAGGTTAAAGTCTTTGGTTACATCAAAAAAAGATTCGTTTAATGCAGTCAGTACGTCGTCCCATTTTTTACGATAGGCCGCAACACGGGCAGCGATGGCACGATTTACTTTTAAAAGACCTGGTGCATCATTAAAGCTGTTAAACCCTGCAAGCGGAAATGCAACGGAAGCAGTCCCTAAATCTGTTTTAGCAGAATCCAATATGGATGCAATGCCGCTTAACCCATCATCATAACTAACAAATGCACCCAGGTTATCCGGATCGGTAACATTGATCCTGATACCTTTTGTGTAGGTAAGGTTAAGGTTAAGCAATAACTGGTAGGCCTTAATGGTTCTTGCAAAACCTATATAGCCACTTTTTTCTCCACTGGTTATTAATGTAGAATTGGTTGCAGCCTGGATAAGGGTATTGCAATTTTTTACAACCCTGTAACGGGCCGCCCAGGGATTGGTGATATAAAAATTGCTGCTGCTAAGGCTGGCATCATTTGCACCCAACAGATCTGTAACATAGCGTGGTTCTGATCCGGAAAAGCGGTATCCTTCCCTGCCGATAGTACCAACATCATCCAGGTAAAAAGCCATATTATTCCGCATGCCCGATTCGGTACCACTTACCAGGTTATTTAATTCGCTTTTGGATGCATTGCCTAAAAATTGCTCAATAGTAGGACTGTTTAAATTGCCGTAGTCTTTTTTACAGGCTGATAAGAAAATAGCCATCGCCATTGCAATGGTTGTGTATATATATTTACTGTGTTTCATTTTAATATTTTTAATTGCGTTTTATAAAATTGATCCGTTTTTTCTTTACCTATTTTTTAGAAATCTATAGAAATATGTAAAGAGGCCCGCTTGGATGCCGGGTAAGGATCAACATCTACACCTGATGAAAAACCTGTTCCAAAATTGGATACTTCAGGATCGTATGATTTATATTTTGTGATGGTGAGGTAATTATTCAGCGATGCACCAACCCTGATATTTTTTATAAATGAACTGGCTGGTAATTTATTGAAAGAATAGTACAACCCTATTTCTCTTAAACGCAGGTAACTGGCATCTTCAACAAAAACTTTAGCAGAGCTTCCTACCTGCATAATCCTGTAAACCCCGTTCGGCACTCCATCTTTAATTGTCATTGCATCAAAGTCAGCAGATGTTTGTCCAAAATCGTTTTGCAAGTAAGTAAGGTTTACATTGTCGCCACCTTTTTTCCAATGCATTAAAAACCGCAGGCTTAATTTATTGCGAAAAGTAATTTCATTGTAGGTATTCATCTGGAACTTTGGTTCTGCATTGCCTAATACACCAACGCCGGCGCCATTTAAGCCAAGAATTTGTGTGGCAGATTTACCCTGTTCAATTTGAAACGAACCAAGTACATAACCAAATGAGCCCTGCGGAACAGGAGCTATAGTGTACCTTGTGACCAGAGATTTGTTGAGCCAGAAATTAACCGATGTATTCCAGGTAATATTCTTTGATGAGATCGGTTTTGCTTTTACACCCAGTTCAACACCCCTGTTACGCAAGTCACCGGCATTCACCCATTTGTTTGAAAAACCTGAAGACGCCGGCAGCCCTGCAAGCATCAGGAAGTCGTTTATTTTTTTGTTGTAGTAAGTAAATTCAAACGCTAATTTTCCATTCAATAAACTAAAGTCGATCCCTGCTTCCAGTTCCGTTTGTCTTTCTGGTTTGATGGATGGATCGCCACGTTGTGTATTTACCAATGAACCGGGATTGCCCGCAATATTAGACACCACCAGCGAAGTAAACTTGCTTCCATAGGCAGGAACGTTGGTAGCCTGTCCATAGGCAGCCCTTAATTTTATATCATCAAATAATCCTTTTTGTATTAAGCCCAAACTGGTAAGATTAATTGACAGACCAGCTTTAGGATAGGCATAATATTTATTGGCGTCGCCATTGTTGCTTGAACGGTCAAAACGAACACCGCCTGTTACATTAATTCCATTATTGATAACCGCTTCTTCCTGTATAAACACGCCATCGTTTTGATATTTAGCCCTGAACTGTGTGGCTGTTAAAGCACCAGCCTGGTCAACATTTGACTGGCCCGAAATAACCTGTGTAGCTACATTCAGCAGGTTATTGTAGTCACCTGTTTCCCTGGTAATACCTGCAGAGGTAGTTAAGGATAATTTGTCAGCAGGGGTAAATGTATTTACAAGAGAAAGAATATAATTGGTACTTAAATTTTTTGTAGCACCTTGTATAGAAGTGCCTTTATTTACTGCCTGAAACTGAAGGGTGCTTGGAAACAAAGCATTGGTCTCAAGATTATAAAAATCAAAACCACCCCTTCCAATTAACCTGGTAATGCTGCTGTTGTTTTTCTGCAGAATGGCATCCAGGTTTAAACCGGTGATAAACCTGTTAACCGATTCATTATTGGTCATTAAAGCAATTGTCTGCAATGGATTGGATGCTCCAAATTGATTGGCCGGATAGTTACCGAACTGGTCAGGATGTAATTGTGCAAAGCTGGGCGTAGATGAAAGGGCAATACCAAGAGAAGTACCTGAATTATCATTACCCGACAAACCTCTGTCTGCAGAAGAATTGATATAATTTGTACTGATACCAATTTTGATATTATCCGTTATGCGGTGATCCAGGTTTAACCGGACGCTGCTGTTGCGATAGCCAGTATTTTTTACAATGCCGTCTTCGTCTTTTTGTGCAGCCGAAAAATAAAATCCTGTTTTTTCGCCACCACCACTCATGCTTAGGACGGTGTTTCTTGCAAAGCCTTTGTTGCCATACACTTCCTTTTCATAATCATAAATTTGTCTTGCTGATTTTGCAGCAGTAAACTGGGCTGCCAATGCAGCGCTGGTAGCAGGATCACGGGAAAGGCTGGCGGCTCTGTCTGCAGTAAACTCCCGAACGCCTAATAATTTTCTTGCAGCAATTTGGCCAAGGTCCTGCGAAATATTGATGCTTGTTTTGCCTTGTTTGCCTCTTTTGGTAGTAATGATGATAACACCTGCGGAAGCTTTGGACCCATAGATAGCAGCGGCAGAAGCACCTTTCAAAATTTCAATGTTCTCAATATCTTCTGCACGTATATCTGCGATGCGGCTTGATGGATTATCCTGGTTGGAAGTAGGGCTGCCGCCTGAAGCAGCATTTGTTACTGCATTTAAACCACCGGAAGTAGCAGTGTTATCTATAAACACGCCATCCACTACATATAGAGGTTGTGTATTGCCATAAATGGAAGTAACACCTCTAAGTTTTACTGATATACCACCACCGGGAGCACCACTGTTCGAATTGATATAAGCTCCGGATATTTTTCCGTTTAAGGCGGCATCAAAAGTTTGAGCAGGTGCTACACCTGTTAGTTGTTTAGATGAGATAGTAGCTACTGCATTGGCCAGGTTCCTTCTTTTTACATTGGTAGCAAGCCCCGTTACAACCACTTCATCCAGCTTGGCGAAATCTTCTTCCATTTTTACCTGAATATCTGTTTGCGCAGCTTCGGTAGCAATCGTTTTTGTTTTAAACCCGGCTGCACTGATAAGCAATTTTGCATTGCCGGATATTGACAGGCTGAATTTTCCATCGGCATCTGTAACCGTGCCTTTATTGCTTTTGTTGATGACAATATTAACTCCCGGTAAAGGAACAAGGTTTGCATCGGTAACCTTACCGGTAATTGTTTTATCCTGGGCAAGTAGCCAGCCGGGCAATAATAAAAAGCATAGCAGGCCTGCCATAAAATAAATAAACTTTTTCATTTGAGTGTAATGTTGTTTTTAAATGAATAAAAATTGAGTTGGGTTATAAAAGGAATTTTGTTAGGTAGGTTGTTTATTGGTAAAAACATGGTTACCATAGCCATTGTCAACTATTTGTTTTGCACGAAGCGGATAAGAATCCATATCCGTTGGGGTGATGGTAGCCAGCCCATCAACATAGCGGTTGAACATGCAAAATGCCGCAGCAATCAATACGGTATCATGTATATCTTTATCATCTGCACCATTTTCTTTTGCCTTTGCTACATCTTCTACGGTTACAAATTTTCCTCCCTTTTGTACTTTTGCTGCGATGGCCAGCAGTGATTTTAATTTGTCAGAAATAGGGGCTTTGGAATAATCCTTTCTTACTTGTTCTACCAGTTCCCTATCGCCACCTAAATAAATGCAGGCGATCTCTCCATGAGAATGATTACAGTAAAAACAATCATTTAAATACGAGACATACATGCCAATCAATTCCCTGTCGGCCGGCGTTAAGCCATCATTGCTTCTTAATAAAATTTCAGCCAGTACACCCATGGGTGCTGCTGTTTCAGGACTGTAAGCCATGGCACTTCTGATGCCCGGAAAATCGTTGTTGAAATTTATGTGTGGCATTGTTTAGTTATGAATGATGAATGATGAGTTGATGCTGTTGGGTGTTAGCTTTGTTCCGACGAAGGGGGCAAATATCCATTCACCATTCGCTTGCCCATTTCTTCATATACTGTAGCATCCGTCGGTGTAAAACTTGCCAGCCCATCCACATATCGATTGAACATAGAAAAGGAAGCTGCGATTAAAACGGTATCATGTATTTCCTTATCATCAGCACCCAAAGACCTTGCAGCTATTATGTCTTCTAATCTTACTTCTTTACCCAGTATCTGTACTTTACCGGCTATGTGTAGCAAAGCTTTCATTTTATTACTCACGTTAGATTGCTGCATATCATTCAGCACTTCGTCCACCAGTTTTTCTTCTGCTCCATATAAACATCTTGCGGCAGCAGCGTGGCTTTTCATACAAAACATACAATCATTTCGGTAAGACACATAAGCTGCAATTAATTCTCTTTCCGCTTCCGGCAATGAAGATGGGCCACGCAATAAAACCTGTGCCAAATCATACAGAGATTTACCTGTTTCAGGTCTAAAAAGTACCAGGCTTCTTATTCCGGGAATGTTTTCTTCCACTTTAATATGCGCCATAAATTTCCCTCACTCGCCACCTGGCAAAGTATTGGCCTGAAGAGGGCTACAGGTTTTAATGAATACTATCAACTTTTAATTGCACCTCATCCACCTCTTTAATATCAGATGAAGTGGAAGTGAAAAATGTTACCGCTAAACCTATTAGAAATACCGTAGAAAAAAGAAATAAAGAATTACCATAACCACCCAATTCGGTTACCAATACACCCACAAATAGCACAGCGATTGCAGTAAAAATTCTACCGATGTTAAAACAAAATCCTGTGGCTGTGCCACGAATATCAACCGGAAATAAATGAGGAATATAAACAGAAAGCACACCCTGGCTGGCACCAAAAAATAAAGCAAGTATTATAATTTCAACATAAATAACCGGCGAAAAAACAGGATTGGTTTTAAATAAGATAAGTGACATAAACGCACACACTGAAAAACAAAGCAGCATTGATTTTTGTAAGCCAATTGCATTGGTTAACCAGCCAGATAAAAAACCGCCGGTTAAACCACCGATGCCCAACATCATCATGCTAAATCCTCTTTCTTTTTGTGCATCGCCGCTTGTAACGAGACTTTGTATCCAGGTGGGCAACCAAGAAAAGATGGCCCACAAGCCAATGAGCATAGTGCCGAAAATGATGGAACCGGTGATTAAATCTTTGCGATGGCTTCCTGTAAACAACGTGTCTTTTGCAGTTGGTTGCAATGTAATTTCATCCCGGTTGTATTTCCATTTTGGCGATTCTTTTAATAAAAAAACAGCAAGGATAGAGATACCAACCGGCAGGATGCCTACTAAAAATCCCTGACGCCAGGAGGAAACGAAATAATCAATTACCCCGGCAGAAAAAATGCCAACCGGAATGGAGATAGATAAAATACCAATAAAGATGGCCCTTGTTTTTTGTGGCCATTCTTCCATCATTAAAGTTACGGTAGTAACCAGCACACCACCCAAACCAAAGCCACTAAAAAAGCGGCAGATTACAACAGCCCACCAATTGGGCATATAACCGGTTAAAATGGTAAAGATGCCATAACTGGCAATGGAAAATATTACGCCTGTTTTTCTGCCGGCTTTATCGCTGATAACACCGCAAATAAAACCACCGAACGATCCGCCCAAAATAAATATCGCATTAATATAAGCACTGATGGTATTCAATTCATTTTCACTTTTATCGCCCAGTAAATCTTTTACTACTACCGGTAAATAAACACTCATCAGGGTGGAAATAGTTCCTGCAAAAGCAGTCCCCAAAAAGCAAATAGCAAACAACAACCAGTGATAGGTTTTTATTTTTTCATCTTCTAAAGGTGCTGTCATTTTTTATTTTTTAAGATGCTCATAGCCTTCTGGCAAACGATTGTAGCCATTGTTTTTTAAACGCTCTCCCAGGCCTTTGTAAAATGCAGGATCGGTAGGCGTAACTGTTGAAAGCCCATCTACATAACGGTTGTATAAACAAAACAATGCTGCAATTAAAACAGTATCGTGAATTTCTATGTCTGTTGCACCGGCATCTTTTGCTTTTTGTACAGATTCGGGTGTTACACTCTTTCCACTTTCCTGCGCTAGTGAAGCAATGGTTAACAGGGCCTTCATTTTATCACTTACCGGAGCAGTGCTGATATCTTGTTTTACTTTGGTTGAGGTTTCTTCTTCACCTAATAAAATATCTGCCGCTGCCGTATGAGCAGTGACGCAAAAAGTACATTGGTTGCGATGAGAAACAATCGTGGCTATCAATTCCCTTTCTCCTTCTGTTAAAGTAGACGGTCCCCGAAGCAGCGTTTGTGTCAGCTCTCTGATTGGTGCAGCAGTATCTTTACTGTATTCCAGCAAACCGGTAATACCCGGCAAGTGGTCCTCTAATGGAATATATGGCATATAGTAGTGTTATAAGTTTAGGAAAAAATAATTTTAAAATGGGCATCGTAAGGAATTACAACGCCTTAATCATTAACTAAACTCAATTGCATAAATCGATTAAAAAATTTTTTCGATTTTGGTATTTTAATTACAATGCTGAAAATGTATTACTTTTAAAATATTGGCCCCGTAAAGAATTACAGCGCCTTATATGCATTAACTAAAACCAAAACCGACTATCTTAAATATTATTCAGCGCCATCCGTTAGCGCTCTTTTAATGGCGTAACCACCAACATTTTTTCCTACTGTTAAACCAACCTCGCAATCACTCCGGTAATGAATACCCCCATACATTCTTGAAACAGAAGCTTCCTTTGCCATAGCATCGTAAGCAGTTGCCCTGTCAGGAATAATATGACTAAGTATGGCAGCAGCTGCACCACTGAAGGTGGAATGGCCTGATACATACGAGGGGAAATTAGGCATACCGGTAAGTGTTTTTATTGCCGGGTTCAATTGTGATGGCCTTGGATTAAAATAAAAATATTTAGTATCCCAACAAACAATTGCGGCATCCATTAGCGACATGTTTAGCAACGCCATATTCCTTGCCCATCTAACCTCACTGAAATTTTTATTAATAAAATCTTCTGCGGCAATAGCATCCCAATGGCCCGGTGGTGTATAGGTTGCAACACCATCAGCCCAAAACTGAACAATGGCTGTTCTTTCACGGGTTGGATTTTTCACTAATTGGTAAATTTCTTCTGTTTCATCTTTCATTTGCTTGCTGCTTGTAGAAGGAGGAGCAACTGCACGAAGCGATACAGCAGTAAGTGAATCAAACAAAAACGTTTTTACTTTGCCAAATAAGGGCAACATAGGCGGACGTTTGGGCGACTCTAAACTTTGCCACGGCGTTTCTCCCCTTGCAGCACAATCTGTTTCCAGTTTTGTCCAAATAGTTTGATTACCTGCTGCAGCACCGGCCCTGTCGCCACGGGCTCTTGCTACAAATTTTTGTGCTACCGCTTTGCCCAAAGCTTCACCGGCTTCAATATCACTGCGAACGTTGGCACCAGAAATAAGACGGGCTCTTCTATGTTCTTCTGCTCTTTGCTGTATATAATCCTGGTCGCCGGGAAAAAGTAATTTCAACATTTCAACGGCTGTGCCTTCCACTACCGCATCTTCAGATGGATAGGAAGGAAGATCTGATTTTGGCACCAACACTTTTAAAGAAGAATCAACTTTATAGGGGGCAGCACGGTTAAATTGTTTTTTATAATACCATGCAGTTACCAATGCATCATACTGGGCTGCGCTTACATAAGCATAAGCCCTTGCCGCATAGGGAGGGTTGGCAAAAGGAAACAGCGGGTAAGCGAGTGGATTATTGGCACTGGGAAAAGGGTAAGTACCATCAGCATTTTGATAAGGAGCTAAATTATGTTTTGCTACCAGTTCCCGCAAAATTTCATTCCAGCGCAATATGGCACCGGCACTCCAATAAGCTACAAGGTTTTTTTCTTCAGTTGTAATATTGGCCTGAAAGCTTTTTATTTCATTTATCTGTATAATATAATCGGGGCTGTTGGTAGCTATAGGTGTAGCAACAACAATATCTGTTGGTGCAGTTAACAACACCGGCTTCCAGCTGCCTGCATTTAAGTCAATATTTGCAGGTTGCAGGGCGATTGTATTGTCAGTTCTACCTACAATATCCTTACTGCAGGCCGCAATAATTAATACTACAATTGCCGCAATAAAAAATCTATATAGAAATTGTTTCGTGTTCATATTAATTAGTTTTACCAGATTGGTCAGCTTTTTTTGTTTTGTGTGTAAAATCAAGAATATAAAAAATAGAACCATAAAAGTTAGTTGCCTGCCCAACATTTCTTCCTGCAACGGTTGTGTTGCCGCCACCAACTAGGGATAATTTATGGTTGGGCGTTACAACATATTTAAAATTGGCTCCAATGGTGGTCGCATTCATTTTATTGCTAGGGAAAGGCATATTGTTTCTGCTGATATCAAAACCTCCAAGTGTTGTCCATTTGTTTAATACGGCCTCAGCAATTAATTTACTGCTTCTGTAACCGGCACGAAAATTAAAATTAGAAGCATCGGGCATAGATACTTCATTGGTAAGATGTATTTGTTCTGTATAATAAGAGGTGCGGTCAATAGTTATGTTTTCTCTTGCAACAAAAGTTGCAGAACCGGTAACAAAAATTTTCCCAACCTGGTAATCAAGCATTAATCTTGCAGAAGCAGTTTTGCTATGCAAACCAATTGCTAAAGGAAGAAAATCTGCCACATAATTTGTAAGCGGTACTGAAACTCCTCCAATGGCATACAACGAGAAAGTTCCGGGCCCCCATTGTTTTTCAACCGGCATCCATTTTATATACAGGCTAAGATCCTGTATACCCTTCATTCCATGTAGTGTACCAGCAGACGCTTTTGTTGTGATATAAGGAACGTTAAACAAGAGGTTCAATTTTCCGCTAACACCATAAGCTCCCATTAATGAAAAGGTTTGTGAACTTACGGTTCCAAGGTTAAGGTTCTCTCTTTTTAAGGAGCCTTCCCAATAGTTTTTCCAACTGTTGTAGCTATACATGGGGCCCACACAAAACTGTTTTTTCTCCATCATAATGGCATCCATATCTGTTTGTGCGTGGCTAATCAATGGTGATGTTATGATCAGAAAAACAGTTATTAATGGAATTGACAAAAAGTATTTCATTGCTTTTTTTTAATAGTTATTTTCTTTTAAGTTAAAGAAACTCTTATATAACAAGCAGTTAAAACACCTGTTATATAAGAGTATAAATAATTATGAATGCTTTTTATTTTTTACAAATCTGTAAGTGTAACCAAAGCTGATAGAATAATCTGCAAACGCAGCATCACCTTGTACATGCACCAATTTTGGAGGAGTCGGAACGGCAGAATTCTGCAAATTCTGACTGGCAATATCAGCAGCACTTTGAATGCGGTTTCTAACAAAATTAAATGGCACAAATAAACTTAGTGTATGCTGTCCTTTTTGATAAGAGATGCCGGGTTCTATAGCCACCACATAACCGGGACGACGGTAAGCAACCTGTCCACCAAAAGCATCATATGCCGGAATACCTTCCCATCTTGCTGCCAATGAAAGCGTTAAATTTTTTGCCTTTCCTACTGCTGCCATAAAACCTGCACGTGCAAAATACTGGTCAGGACAAGCATAAACATTATAACCGGCTAAACCAGGGCTTGGAGCAGATTTAAAAGTACCATTTGATTCTTTTGGACTGAATAAATAATAACCATTCGCAAAGCCATAAATACTTTTATATATTTTTTTGAAGCCTTGTAATTCAACAGAGAAACCCAATCCTCCATCACCTGGCTGAATTGCCTGATCCATAATTCCTATTCTTTTAGTTCCGTTTGATTGAGGGACTAGATCAGTTTCAGAATGACTTCCTGTAGGTAATTTAAGGCCGATCCCTATCATTATATTTCCACTGTGTGCTTTGGCGGGATCGATCACCCAGTAACTGGCACCAATGCGAATATCGGCAAGTCCCTTTGCAAAAACACTGTAGCGGAAAGTGTCTTTTACCGGCAAGGTTTGTCTTAAAACCTGAGAACGTTCATTGTGTACATATGGCAGGGTTACATTTAATTGAATACGGTTTGTTAGGGCATAAGAAAAATTCAGGTCTACAGCATGTGAATAAATGTTAACTGCGTTACCATGATCTATACCATCTAACCCAATTCCTCCACCTGTATTTTGACGTTGTTTTTGTTCCTCGGTTCCCACAAAGTGACGCCATGAATGAAAATAACGATAGTTAGTGCCTACCTGCATATCCCCTTTAGAAAGATTGTAAGAACTGGAAGGGAACATAGCGTTAATGCCACCCATTTGGCGAACAGCAACGCAACCTTGTGCAGCTGTTTGAATGTAGAAGGTAACTATAAATATTGCTGATAAAATGTATTTCATGTTTTGTTTTTAGTAGTTAATTATTGGTTATTATTTTTTCATTTTTAATTTGGAAGAAATGTAGCGGCCAACTTTTATTCCCTCTTCTGTACTAACAATACAGGAGGGATGAAAATGGATGCCACCATAAAACCTGGCCATATTATTTTCCAGGGCCGCATCCCTAAACGACTTAAAATTGCGGTTCTTTATACCAAATTCAAGTTCGGTACTGTCAGTATAAGCAAAATGATCTCCGAAGATATCAGTAAGCGCTTCGGCTGCTGAAGCAGAAATAGTTGAGTGCCCACAAGTATATTCGGGGAAGGCCGGTGTTTGCAGGTAGGGTCTCCAGTTTGGATCAATGTACTTGTTGATTACTGTTTCCGGACGAAC
The DNA here is from genome assembly GCA_025352625.1 of Ferruginibacter sp. GTDB lineage: Bacteria > Bacteroidota > Bacteroidia > Chitinophagales > Chitinophagaceae > Ferruginibacter. Next base: position 3,258 of record JANXSR010000479.1, on the reverse strand, counting down.
AGTATTGTAAGTATATTTTGCCTGCCAACATTGAATAAATGCATCAAACAATGCGATGGAAGTTTTTGCATAAGCGTACACTGTTTCGGCATAATCAGATTTGGCAGTTTTTGCTGCAATGCCAATTACACTCATCCAGTGACCGGAAGGCGAAAACTTTTTTGTAGCAAACATTACATGGCCGGATACATTGAGCTTAAAAGGATTGTCATCCCAAAATTCTGCAATGTGTTTTTGCTCATCGGTTAAGCTATCTGTTGCATTTTTTATTGCCATCACCTGTTCGTAATATTTACCGCTTTTATCAGTAATGTTAAAAGGAATGGGTGGTGGTGGTAAAAATTGTGTAGCGCTGTCAATGGCCATGGTCCTTATTTCCATCCAATGTGGCTCTGCAGCCTGTGCATACATTGGAGGCGTTGGAACCCAGCGGCCGGGTTCATCTCTTACTGTATATTTTTCAGCACTTCTTGTCTGGGCATAATTATCTTTTTTACTCCAGCGGATGATGCTGGCACTCATACTGTCTGCGAAAGTTTGAGATGCTTTTTCTATATCATCGGGCAGACCTTTATCCCGTGCCAACGTTAAAATGCTGTCTTTAAAGAGCTGCATACTGCCTTCGGGGAAAGTAACTGCTTCTCCTACTTTTATATAACTCAGCAAAGCAGCCAATTCAAAATCTATTGGTGTATCGGCTGTAGGTTTTGCAACATCAGTAAGCCCATGTAATTGCCCCGCTAAAGACTGGTATTTTTTAGGATACCCTGCAGCTATGATTTCATAAGCTGCGACAGCGCCATAAGTATAATTACGGGCCGCAATCATTGGTGGAAAATTGTTTCCCATTACTACACTGTTTAATTCGTGTACGGTATTGGAAAATAGCTGGGCGTCATGCAGGTAGGCCTTGTATTCCACATTTGGTTTGCAGGAATACAATGATGCTACAATGCAAAGACATACAAGAAGTCTTTTCATTTTTTTTGAGAATAAATAAGTAGAGAAATAATGACATTCAACCACCTGAAGGGGTTGTTATCAAGATGAAAACTTTATACTGATTGCGGAGGCTTGATCAGTTTTTGCAAGTGGGTAGAACCACTGTTGATAAAGGGTTTAATAGCATATACGGACAAATCTGCCGTAAAGGAAACGTGTTTCCATGAGGGAATATCGTTTGTAAAATCTGATACAGCAAACTTTAGAAGAGTACTGCTTTTACCTGGCATTTTTTTACCATCGTTGTTACCTGCAACATCATTTACCTTGCCGAAATAATCATTTGATTTTTCCTGAAGGTTAATTTTTTCTGTATGCCTTATGCATTGTAAATACATGGTATCATTCTGTACCTTACGTTGAACATACACATAAGTTTCTCCATCAACAGTTATTTCGCCGTTTGTTCTTTCAAAGCTAGACCATGAATTTTGATACGGTAAGTTGATGGGAATTTTTAAAGTAAACAAATCCTGCTCATTGAAATTGTTCTTATCCAGCGCAGCTTCAAGCCTGTTATCTGCATGCTGCATGGCTATGGTAAACCATAATTTATACCCTATTGTATTAAATACAAATAGCATTAATAATAGTATGGCAGCAGTTTTACGCATTTTTGGAAAAGTGAAAGTAAGGAATAATCTTATTGCTGGTGCATTTCAGCCAAATTATTTTTAATAATAATTAAAAAGCCGACCTGAATCTCTTCCATAATTTTTATTATCAGCAGGATAATCAATCCTTTATATGCCGATCTGACGGTACTTAAAAAATGTATTTTACTTATTGATAAAAGTTTTCCTGTCTACACCAATACCTGTTAGTGTAACGCTTTTCCAGTTAGGGGGCAAAGCTGTTTTAATTTGTGTAATGCCTTTGGAAGTAATTTCCAATCCGCCAAAACCCATTAGCACACTTTGTAAAATACCGCCAGCACCTGTTGCAAAATAGGGATTGGTTCCACCTTTTGTTTCTGCAATCACCCGTAAAGGCGGATTTAAATTTGGCAGGTATGCATCCTGAAAAAAATGATACGCTTTTGCACCATCTCCAAGCCTTGAGTATAACAAGGTAAAAACTGCCTGTGTCATTGCCGGTGTACCTTCGTTTGGCACTCTTGTTTCGTAATATTCAAGGTCTTTTTTTATTTGTTTTGTGTCGGTTATTTCTTTTAGCGGGTATGCCAGTAAATTTACGTCACCCTGTTTAATACCTTCGCCAGCGTAGCTTGCATGTTCCCTGGTAACACCATCACTCATTTTTAAAATTGGGATGTTATTGGCAACATTCATCCAATCGGCTTCTGGTTTTAAACCCAATAAAATGGCAGCTTCTGAAGCATGTTGCAGCACTGCTTTTGCAGCAGCATTTGTAAAGGCATCGTTGTCTACATTTTCGGCCCATTCATCAGATGCTACCACATTTTTAATTTCATAATTTCCGGGGCCGTTTCGTTCTACCCGACTTGCCCAAAACATGGCTGTTTCTTTTAAGATGGGAAAGCCTTTTTCTCTCAGCCAATCTTTATCCTGTGTTACACAATAATAATTCCACGCAGCAATGCCTACGCAGGCGGTGATGTGGTGTTCAAACGGGCCGCTCAATGCCCATACAGGGGTTTCCTCAACACCGGTACCGGCACTTTCCCAAGGGAACATAGCACCTTTATAACCATGATTAAAAGCATTTTGTTTTGCGGCTCCCAGGCGCTGAAACCTATATTCAACAAGGCTTTTTGCCATCTCCGGGTGCAATACCAATATAGCAGGATACATCCAAAGTTCCGTATCCCAAAAAACATGTCCATTGTAACCCAACCCACTTAAGCCCATCGGTGAAGGGCTTAATGATGTACCTTCTCTTACAAAAGAATACAGGTGATACATCATACTGTGCACATCCTGCTGTGCCTGTGGATCGCCATCAATGGTTATATCGCTTTTCCAAATTTCATCCCATGCTTTATTGTGAAATTGGATAAGCCTGTCACGTCCTTCTAATTTAGCGGTGATGGTCATACGTTCTGCTTCATTCAACGGGTCATCGTGATGGGCAGAAGTGATGGAAGAACCTGCAATAGAAAAGCGATAACTTCCCCCTGCTTTTATTTTTTTGGTAAACTTCATCAGGTGCATATTGTTATCCCACATTTCATGAATTACTCTTGGCTCTTCACCATGCTTTTCGCTAAACAAAAAAGTGTTGGAAGCACACATAAGTAATTTACCTGTAGGACTTTTAGCTGCTGATGTAAGC
>JANXSR010000472.1 GCA_025352625.1 Ferruginibacter sp. | reverse complement strand
GTATTCATAACGCCTCATTTTAAGTGTGAAAAATATTATATCGAAATCCCTTTACGTTTTTTTCGCTTTGATTTTTTCAATTGCCACGGAACATAGTCAAAGCCTTCTTTGGGGTTCATTAAAGTTTCCAGCAGGCTATTATCAGCTACTGCTTTTTCTTTTTCCAACGGCTTAGATATAAGTTTCTTTTCTGATTGTTTTTTTTCTTCACCAGCCCCTTTTGTATCTTTCATTGCTGCTATTGGTGAAGACACAGTACTGCATCGTTCCTGTAAGCCATTGGCACTATATTGCTTGCCCAAAGCACTTCCATTAAAAACTGATTTAGTGCGATGGTCAATGTAGGTGATACCATAAATAATACCCTCCCGATTCTGCCGCAATACTGTTTGAATACTTTCCTTTTCCAATGCTTTTATTATTCCATTTAAGTCAATACCAGATTGTTTCACCAACAATAAATCAATGGTATTTTTTATTCTTACTTTATATGGCTGCCTTTTTTTTTCATTTAACTCAAATCTTTCTTCAAGAAATTTTAGTGTGGGTTTATTATAAAAGTCACTTGCCTTTATTGGTATCCCAACTTTGTTTCCTTTTGCATCCAGCAAACGATAAGTCAGGCCGTTATTTTTATAGATTCTTGAATTTTCACTGCCCCTGTCGGCCGTTACATTAAACTGTTTCAGTACTGCATTCAATTCAGGAACAGAAGCATATTTGTAGCTATACAAAACCTCATTCAGTACATTTGAAATGCCTCTTTTCGTTTCTGATTTGCCATACTGAATCTTTTCCGCAGTTAATGGTTTGAGTTGATATTCCTTTAGTCTTTTACTATCTTCAGCTTTCACTAATCCAAACTCTTTTTCAATTTCTTTCCTGGCTTTTTCAGATTGATTCCTGCCGATGTTTTGGGTATCAATCCTGCTACCATCTTCTCTTACTTTTATGCTCACAATATGAATGTGCGGATGCCCTGCATCATAGTGCTGATACACCAAGTAAGGCTGATTGCCAAAACCAATTCGTTCCATATAGATATTCGCAATGGCCTCTAACTTTTCTATAGAATGATTTTCAGAAGGGTCAAAGTTTAGAGAAATATGTACACTATTACGGCTCACATTGGTATTTAAAGAAGCCTGGTTAAGCAACCTATTCAATCTATTTTTAAGCGATAATTTATCGGCATCCTTTGGATAATTAACTGCTGAAATACATTCAGCAACTCCTCCCTTCACCTTGTTTTCATTGTAGTTTACAATGCGGTGAATGGAATGCCCGGTTTTAATTACTGCAACCATTGCTCACCAATTTTACCAGTTACATTTTTTATTTCTTCCACTTTATTCAGCAGCAAATTTTTCTCTGCTTCATATCCTTCCAACCACTGTCTGAATTCAGGAATCTGATGCAGCGTATGCAACTTTTTTACAACCTGGTTAAAATTGTTTCCAATCCCATTCAACTCTTTTTTTAGCTGAATCATTTCTGTCATTAAGTCATCTAAAGACTTGTTTCTGTAAGTGGCAACGATGGGTTTATTGAAGATGATTTTCCGTAGATATTCACTCAGTTTTCTGCAGGTAGAATCTTTCCATTTCTTTTCAATCTGTTCATATTCTTTTGTAGTGAACCTTACACCTACTATGCGTTTCCTGTTTTCCGTTTTCATCACATTTCATTTACACGTTTCTTAAATAATATAACCTTCTAAACTCTCCGCCCACGACTCCGGAGTAAGGGCGGCCAGATTCGGTTGTTAAACAACCGGACATCTGGCCGATTGCTGCAAGGCGGGCAATCTCCCAGGCTTTTCAAAGTCGTTAACATTTACAGCTTTCATCATCAAGTTATTTAAACTTCACACTCAAAATATTAAGATTGTACTAATCAGCTAAATTTTTCTGCCCACTTTTTTCTGTTGTTTTAATTCATGATTTACTAACCAATCATTTAGGTCTTTATGATTTTTATACAAACTACTTTCATCTTTATATTTATTACTCAAACTCAGAGTAAGGCGGCTGCAATTTTGTCCGGCTTTGTCATTATCTAA
>JANXSR010000471.1 GCA_025352625.1 Ferruginibacter sp. | reverse complement strand
TAGTTTTGTTTTTAACTGCTGCAGCTGTTTATGCGCTTGAAAAAATACGCCGCCGGGGTGGTGCGGTAGATGGTAAAAATGTAGCGGCTGATTTTTTTGCCATCAATAAACAACTGCAGCAGTTAAAAACAAAACTACTGGCGGAAAAGACCATAACGGTTAACAATAGCCGCAGGGCTACCATCATTATTAAAGGATTGCAGGCTGCTGCTAAAAATGTGTTTACTTTTTACAATGGATATGATCCGTTATTTAGCTGGTGGGTGCCGGACAACTATAAAAAATTGGATAGTTCACTGATAGCATATGCTGCTGCATTTAAAACCAATGCCGAAAAAAATGCACCCAATAAAGATTCAAGTGGCATTGTAGGATACCCTATTGGCCGGGAGGAAATCGTTCGCCAGCTTGGTTATGAAATGATTCCATACACACCGGAAGAACTGATACAGGTGGCCAATAAAGAATTTGCCTGGTGCGATAAAGAAATGCTGAAAGCCACTGCCGAAATGGGCTTTGGAACAGACTGGAAAGCGGCCATGGAAAAAGTGAAACAGAGTTTTGTGCCTGCCGGTGAGCAGGCACAGGCAATGGTAAAGTTGTACAATGAATCCATTGCTTTTTTAAAGGCTAAAGACCTTATTACCATTCCACCATTGGCAGAAGAAACCTGGCGGATAGCCATGATGACACCGGAACAACAACTGGTAAATCCCTTCTTTTATGGAGGCGAAGAATTTGCTATTTCTTATCCTACCAACACGATGGAATACGATGCCCGGATGATGAGCATGCGGGGCAACAATCCTCATTTTTCAAGAGCCACCGTACACCATGAACTGATAGCTGGACATTACCTGCAACAGTTTATGAACGAGCATGTAAACACCTACCGTAATTATTTCACTCCTTTCTGGACAGAAGGCTGGGCATTGTACTGGGAAATGACCTTATGGAATGAAGGCTTTCCGCAATCGCCTGAAGATCGTATTGGTATGCTGTTCTGGCGCATGCATCGTTGTGCAAGAATTATTTTTTCGCTCAATTACCACATGGGTAAATGGTCGCCCCAGCAATGCATTGATTTTTTGGTTGACCGTGTTGGCCACGAACGTGCCAATGCTGAAGGAGAAGTACGCAGGTCTTTTGTTGGCGGCTACAGCCCCTTGTACCAGGTTGGCTACATGATGGGCGGGCTACAGTTTATGGCACTTAGAAATGAAATGGTGGGCCCAAATAAAATGAACCTGAAACAATTTCATGATGCGGTGATGCAACAAAATTCAATGCCGGTAGAAATGTTGCGAAACATTTTAACCAACCAGCCATTAAAAGAAGACTATAAAACCAACTGGCGTTTTTATAAGCTTCCTTAAAACAAACATTCAATAATTATTTAACCAGCGTTGGTAAATTTCCTTTTGTAAAGCAGTTTGATTTTGCAAAGCCGTAATGGTAAAAGGCTTTTCAAATTTTGTTGCCAGTGCTATTTCTATTTCTTGCCTGTTATTATTTTTTACAACTAATAATTTGATAGTATCACCAGGTTTTTTGGTTGCCAATAAATGGCTGAGGTTATCAGAACCTGCTTTGGCCTCATTGGTTTCAAGGATGATATCTTTTTCCCGAAGCCCAGCATTCCAGGCGGGAGAGTTCCACTCAACACTTGTAATAATAAGGCTGCTGTCTTTATACTTTGTTGTAGCACCAAAATATATTCCGGGTAATGCTCTTGCAACAGTATCAATTGTCAAACCTGCATACGCAAAATATTTTGGATAGTTAACCGCCATTACGGTAGCCGCATAACTAAATACTTCCGTCAGCGATGTGCCGGCAATTTTTTCACATTCCATTTGAAATTCAGCTTCAGTAAAACCTCTTTTTTTAATTTGATAATATTTTTTATACAGCAGCCGCATTACATCATCCAGCGATTGTTTATTGTTGGTTTCGTGCCGTATCTTAAAATCAAGCATCAATCCCAGTACAGGCCCCTTGTCATAATAAGAAATGGTTTTGTTTACCTCATCACCGGTTCTTCCAAAAGGCCCATCGCTCCAGGTATCATAACTGGCTTGTGTTGCCGACTGAAACAAATGTCCCGGCTTATTTTCATAGGCAATAATATTTGATTGAAATGCTTTTAGTACATCCTCTTCATTGGTAAGGCCTGCCCGTTTTAATATCAAATATTCATAATACACAGTAAAGCCTTCCGATACCCAAAGCATATTTGTTTTGTTTTCTTTAGCATAATCAAAAGGGCCTAACTCAACAGGGCGAATACGCTTTACATTGTAATGATGAAAATATTCATGTGCAATAAAACTATACAATCGCTTTCTCCCTTCCGGTGAATCAAAACCTTCGCCATTACTAAAACTGAGTGACGTAGAATTCAAATGTTCTATACCACCCATGCCCGGACCAATGGCTAAAAATGTATAGTGGTTGTAAGGAACATCCCCAATGATAGCAACGCTGCTTTCCACTATTTTTTTAAGGTCGGCCATAAATTGTTTACGGTCAAATGCACCCAATTGGTAACCGATAAAATAATGTGCCTTTCCTTTTACATAGAAAGGAGGTAAGGATTCCAGCTCTCCCATTAAAAAAGGGCTGTCATACAATACATCAAAATTGTTTGCGTAAAAAGTGTTTTGTTTTCCGGGTATTGAATCGAGGCCTGTCGCTACAATATTTGTCCAGCCTTTGTAAGGTTTTACCTGCACGGTAACTTGATGCCGCAATTCATTATCAAGATAAAGGAATAATGCGCCGGGTACAATATAGCCACGAGTGTCGTCTAAATATGCATTGGCAACAAACCGGGTACTGGCTTTTACATCATAACTTACGGTGATTGATTTTGCCCCTTTGTTGAGTACACTGAAAATATTTTGAGAAGGCTTGTTCCATGCTACACCTCCGGCAACTGTAAAGTTTTCGATTGATTTGGCATAGTTCATTATTTGGTAATAACCCGGAGTCCAGGCAGGAATTTTCAGATCCTGTTTTTGTCCTTTCAAATTATTACATCGCAGCACCACATGATAATACTGAGAAGCCGGCTTTTCCATGGTAACAACAAAAGACATATTCGTCTGTTCCTTCTGTGCGGCCACATATTGGCTTATAAAACAGTATATAAAAATTAAAAAAAAATGTTGGGCGTAATGCTTCATAAACAGCTATTTGCTTATAAAATTAGGGTTTTAACATCTTGCTACTTAGCGTTTATTATCTCATAGACAAATGATTTTATCAATTTTTTAATTAAACTTTCAACCTGCTATTTGAAAGCGGTGAAATTGCTTTACAGAGTGGGTCACCCCAAAAGGGTGGCTCACTCTGTAAAGCCAAAGTATAGAAAACCAATTGGGTAAAATTGGTAAACAATAAGAGAGTTTATTTTTAGATGATACCTGAAGGAAACTTAACTTTAACCATTAATATTATCTCCAATAATAAATAGGTTTTAATGAATCAACAGTCCATAATATTGTGCTTTAAATTATCCACTAAAATCATTGTAGCTATTTTATTATTTAGCATCGCAGAAGATTTACAGGCACAATCAATAAAGCCATATCAGCCTGCACGGCAGCAGGTAATGCAGGCTTATAAAGATGCAGCACTGTTAGATTCACTGGCAAAGAAAAGCGTTTTCAAATCTTACGTGTATGCAAGCTGGCAGGCAGATGAAAAAGGTTTTTGGTATAAAAATTTATTGGCCGGGGACAGTGTAGAATATTTGTATGTTAATGCAGCAACTACAGCAAAGCAAAAAGCATTCGATCATACAAAAATAGCCATAGGACTAAATAAGGTATTGGATACGGTTGTTACTGCGGGCAAGCTTCCCATCAGTAATATGCAGTTTGATAAGCTGCATCAAAATGTTTCCGTAGAGGTAAAGAAAAAATGGTACCTGTGCAATTTAAAAACCTATACCTGCAGCAAGATTGATTCCATTGTTATTAAGAAAGACGATGGTTTTATAACCGGCAATATAAAAAGCAGGTGGGAACGACAAGCACCATCCGACACCCTTTCACCCGATAAACAATGGGCCGCTTATGTAAAAGATGGCAACGTGTTTATCCAGTCAGTAAAAGATGGAAAGGCAGAACAAATTACGCATGACGGAGATACAACAAAACCTTATGGACAAATGCAATGGTCGCCGGATAGCAAACATCTGGTGGTATTTCACATTAACCCGGTAAAAGAAAAACCGGTTTATTATATTCTTTCCTCTGTCGACAGCCTTACCCGTGGTGTTTTAAAAACCAATGACTATGCCCAGCCCGGCGATGCTTTTACCAGCTATGAAATGTTTACCATTAACATGGATGATAAAAAATTAATAAAAGTAAAAACAGAGTTATACGATTTTTTAGATTACCCATGGATACATTGGCGCACCGGCGACAACCGGTATTTTGTTTTTGAAAAAGCAGACAGGGGGCACCAACGTTTTCGCATGATAGAAGTCGATGTAGCTAATGGCAATATAAGAAATCTCATAGACGAAAAGACCAGCACATTTATTTACGAAAGCAGGATATTTACCTGGTACACTGCAACCACCAATGAAATTATATGGAGCAGTGAAAAAGATGGCTGGAACCAATTGTATTTGGTGGATGCTGTAAAGGGCGGTGTAAAAAACAGGATCACCAACGGCAACTGGGTAGTAAGAAATATTGATAGTGTAGATGAAAAGAAAAGAGAAATCTGGTTCCAGGCAAGCGGTATGAATACCGGTGAAGATCCTTACAATATTCACTATTACCGCATCGGCTTTGATGGAAAAAATCTGTTCTCGTTAACTGCTGCCAACGCCAGTCACCTGCTAAGTTTTTCTCCTAACAGAAAATATTTCATTGACAATTACTCCCGACCCGATATGCCCGCTGTTACTGAGTTGCATCGTACTTCGGATGGGAAATTAATATCAGTACTGGAAAAGGCTGACATCAGCAGGTACAAAGAACTTGGTTTAAAAATGCCGGAAGTTTTTGTTGCCAAAGGCAGAGATGGTCTTACCGATATCTGGGGCGTTGTTTGCCGTCCTTCTCATTTTGAAAGTACCCAGAAATACCCGGTGATTGAAAATATTTATGCAGGTCCGCAGGATGCATTTGTACCGAAACGTTTTATGAATTACGGCGAAATGCAAAGCATGGCCGAACTGGGTTTTATTGTTGTTCAGTGTGATGGTATGGGCACGGCAAACCGTTCCAAGGCCTTTCACGATGTGTGCTGGAAAAACCTTGGCGATGCAGGATTTGCCGATCGTATTTTATGGATAAAAGCATTGGCTGCCAAGTATCCTTATGTAGATGCAGAAAGGGTGGGTTTGTATGGTACATCGGCTGGCGGACAAAATGCCGCAGGCGCTGTGTTGTTTCATCCTGAATTTTACAAAGCGGCTGTGTCGGCAGCAGGTTGTCATGATAACCGGGTAGATAAACAGTGGTGGAATGAACAGTGGATGGGCTATCCTGTCGGGCCGCATTATGCTGCGCAAAGTAAT
>JANXSR010000470.1 GCA_025352625.1 Ferruginibacter sp. | reverse complement strand
GTATTCATCCAATCTTAAAAAATTAAAAGCCATCAAGCTGGATTGGGGACGGAATGATGCAAGCCGTTTTCCGGTACAATGTGGTATGTTTAGCCAGGAATTGGAGAATCATGGAATAGAACACTATGCCGAGGAATATATCGGCACACATACCAATAAGATATGGACAACAGATGGCAGGGTGCTGAATGATATGCTTCCTTTCTTTAACGATTACCTGCAGTTTGAAGAACATTGACGGACTGATTTGTTGCAGTGTAATTAATACCGGGAATATTCTGACACGCAACTGTGGATGCTAAAAACAATAAGGCCTGGAGCAAAATATTTTTAAATAGTAAGGCCTGTCCATAAACCAAAAGCGATTATTTCTATGCTTGCATTAACTGGCTTCTCTACCATTGTGGTATTTCTGCTGCTCATTATGACCAAACGTTTGTCTGTAATAACAGCGTTGGTAATTGTGCCCATTGTATTTGCTTTCATTGCCGGTTTTAATTATACCGAAATCGGTACCATGGCCCTGGCAGGCATTAAGCAGGTAGCGCCTACGGGCATCCTGTTGATGTTTGCGGTGTTATATTTTTCTGTAATGCTGGATGCCGGTTTGTTTGATCCCGTAATTGCATTTATTGTGCGGTCGGTAAAAGGTGATCCGCTAAAAGTAATTGTGGGCACAGCCTTGCTCACTATGATCGTTCACCTGGATGGTGATGGCACCGCAACTTTTATGATTGTGCTGTCTGCTTTTCTTCCCATTTATAAAAAGCTTGGCATAAGCAGGCTGATACTTGCGGGCATTGTGGCGTTGAGTGTAGGGCCCATGCATTTGGTGCCATGGTCGGGCACATCGGTAAGGGCTATGTCAACATTGAATACAGATGCGGTACACCTGTTCAACCCAAATATACCTGCTATGATTGGCGGTGTATGCTGGGTGCTTTTTGTTGCTTATATTTTTGGTAAAAGAGAAAGAAAGCGGTTGGGCATTATTTCGTTTAATTACAGCCACAAAGAAAATTTTACGAATGATCAGCATGCTTTAAGAAGACCGAAACTGGTGATCATAAATGCGGTACTGACTGTTTCACTCATTTTTATTTTGCTGAAGGGCGTGGTGCCTGCACCGGTTTTATTTGTGGTAGCAAGTATCATTGCATTGATGATCAACTATAACAAATTGCCCGATCAGCAAAAAGTAATGAAAGCGCATGGCAGTAATATTTTTATGGTATCAGGAATGATATTCGCCGCAGGTGTGTATTCGGGCATTCTTACAGAATCTAAAATGATTGCCTCTATGGCAACCTGGCTGGTAAATCTTATTCCGCAGCAACATGCATCCTTCATTCCTGCAATCACTGCAGTATGCAGTATGCCGGCAAGTATACTGTTTACACCCGATGCATATTACTATGGGGTTGTTCCGGTACTCAGCCATACCTGCACACAATTAGGCGTTGATCCGCTTGAAATAGGCAGGGCTTCTTTATTAGGACAAATGACAGTTGGGTTTCCGTTAAGTCCGCTTACAGCTTCTACTTTTTTATTGATAGGACTTGCAGAAGTGGAACTGGGGGAACACCAGCGGTTTATTTTTAAATGGGCATGGGGAACAACCATCGTGATGACCATTATCGCACTATTAACAGGCTCTATACACATATGAAACAAAAAATAAGAATTGGTTGTGGTGCAGGTTTTTCGGGCGACCGGATTGAGCCCGCAGTAGTACTTGCTGAGAAAGGGAAACTTGATTACCTGGTATTGGAATGTCTTGCAGAACGCACCATTGGCCTTGCACAAAAAAGAAAGATGATGGATGCAACCAAAGGGTACGATCCTTTGCTGGAGAAAAGAATAACAACTTTATTACCGCATCTTGTAAAAAATAACACAAGGCTTATTACCAACATGGGTGCAGCCAATCCCATAGAAGCAGCAAAAAAAATAATAGCAATTGCCACATTGCAAAATGTACAAATAAAAGTAGCCGCAATCACTGGAGATGATGTGCTGTCTGTTATTGAAGCAGGTAAATCTTCCATCACCGATCTTGAAAATAATAAGCCACTTAGTGACTATAATATTATCTCTGCCAATGCCTACCTGGGTGCAGCACCTATTGTGGAGGCCCTGGCTACAGGTGCACAAATAATTATTACCGGCAGGGTTGCAGATCCTTCCTTATTTCTTGCACCCATGATACATGAATTTAGATGGGCAACGGACGATTACAACCTGATGGGCAAAGGCACTGTAACAGGGCATTTGCTGGAATGTGCCGGGCAGGTAACAGGAGGTTATTTTGCAGATGGTGTAAAGAAAATAGTTGACAACCTGGATACGCTCGGTCACCCGTTTGCAGATGTATTTGCAGATGGTACTGCTGTGATTGGTAAGGTGGAAGGTACGGGTGGTGTGATAAACCTGCAGACTGCAAAAGAGCAATTGCTGTATGAAGTGATGAACCCTCACGAGTATATTACACCAGATGTAATTGCTGATTTTACTACCGTGTACCTTGAAGAAATTGGTAAAGACATGGTGCAGGTCTCAGGTGGCGGTGGTGCTGCAAAGCCCACCAGCTACAAAGCAAGTATTGGTTACAAAGCTTTTTACCTGGGCGAAGGAGAAATTTCTTATGCGGGTGCTGCTGCGTACGAAAGAGCACAGTTGGCTGCCGCAATTATTGAAAAAAGATTACAGCCTTTTTTCAGCGATATCCGGATAGATTTTATTGGCGTTCAATCAATGCACAAAACAACTTTCAGCAATACCGGTAAACCTTATGAAGTAAGATTGCGTGTAGCCGCAAAAGCCCAAACACCTGAAGCTGCTGCATTGGTAGGTGAAGAAGTGGAAGCACTGTACACCAATGGCCCTGCAGGTGGTGGTGGTGCAAGAAAATATGTGAATGAAGTGATTGGCATTGTATCAACATTGATTGATAGAAATCTCATTGTACCGCAAGTAAAAATATTTGAATCATGAAACTTTTTGAAATAGCCCACAGCCGTGCCGGTGATAAAGGCAATACCTTAATGCTTTCGCTGATTCCTTACAACGAAGCCGATTATACCATCCTGCGCACAACAGTAACTGCACAAAAAGTAAAAGATCACCTGAAAGAAATAGTACAGGGAGAAGTCGTCCGTTACGAATTACCCAATATTTCTTCGTTGCTTTTTGTTTGCTACAATGCACTCTCAGGCGGCGTTACCACATCGCTGGCTTTGGATACGCATGGCAAATCGCTCAGCTATGCTTTGCTGGAAATGGAAATTGAGTAAAGGGAATTATAATAAATAGCAGCGTTGCAGCTTTTTTGTTATCCGTTTTTAAAACGCCGTTGTTGGTCTTATTGAGCAACAACCGAATCGTTGGGTTTAGCAATGTGTCAGCATCTTAAATTCATGAATTCCGGTATAGAATTTTGCGGATGAATAATAATATTCTTCCGGCAATTTGCATAAGCCTGCTTTTACCGGGTTCCAGTGAATGTATTCCAACTTCTGCATGAATACATCATGCGTGTACAATTCAATAGCCATAAACCATCATGCAGAAGACTTGCACCAGACTGGGCTTATTCACCTTGATCCTGCGATTTTCGAAAAGTAGCTATACGTATTCCCCGTTTGTCTTCTTCGTAACTGGAAATTATATTTTTTGAAGATAATATATCTGCGAAGATTTTGTTTGCATGAGTGTTCTCCAATAATGGCCGCTTACCATTAATTAAAATTTCAGAGAATGGCTCTCCCAATACACTCAAAAATTCTGTTGTAAACTCATTCGAAATCATTGTGTGCTTACCATTGAAAATTTCAATTTTTTGTGAAACAGATAGTTTATCAGAGTTCAAAATTAAATGGATGATTCCCTCACTGACACGAAATGCCTTATTTTCAATAATAAGCCTTCCAATACATGATATTGATCCAGGATGACTTGTTAACAATTTAGCTTCAATAGTGTCTGTTACAACATTCTTCTCTTCATTTTCAAATTTGTCTGACACCAATATTTTATTTATATCTTCAGCATCTAAATCAAATAAATCTAAGTGTGACAGAAAATTTGTTTTGTGTCTTTCCAATATTAGTATATGTAACCCATTGAAAGAAGTCTTTAGTAAATTATAATTATCCTTACTTGCTGATAACGTACCATGTTTAATCAAAGACAAAACTTTTTCAGCAGAAATATTACTTATATCTATCAGGCCATACTGAATAGTAACTGAATTTAGTAGAAGATCATATGAAGCTTCATTGATGTTATTATCTTTTATAAGCGCTTCCGTAAAGTTTTCATATGCAAGCGGCAATGTGGATGCAGCCAAAGACTCAGCATTATTCAAATCCTGTAGAAATTGAGTGATTGGCTCCGGCACTACTTCTGCCTGGATAGAAGCAAAATAACCCGCCAGATTTTCCCAAGAAGGTTTAACTTTCGACCTTTCCAAAAGGTATGCATCCACTTCGTTCTGTTCAATCTGAGTTAATGTGTTTATTTTAGTTTGAACCTTATCAATAACCTTCTTCTTTATTTCAAGTGGCATTTGTGAGTTTAGCAATTCCACATAAGTTTCTTCATTCTCACTTGTATTCTGATAAATAGTCAGATAAATATTTTTTATGTATTTTTCTAGATTGGAATCGATATAGGTAATCAATTTATCACAGCCTGAAGTCTTAATTGCATAATAATTCTGCGTATCAAAACTTATAACATTCAAAGCTTTCTTATAAGATAAGAACTCCTTAACCATGAAATGGTTAATCTCATAATTTTCGTTTTCATAGATAAAATCAATTAACTCTTTGGGAGAGCTTGACAAATCAACCAAACGAAACTTCAAATCAAATAACTCAATTATTTCCTGATTTCTTTTTCTACCTGATATCATATTGAGAAAATCTTTTTGCGATAGGATCATTTCCACCAAATCGGATTCAGCAGCGATAATGTCAAGATCATCGAGGTCGGCATATTGCAAAATACTTTTAAAGTATTTCATTTTTTTATCCTCAGAAAAAACCGATTCTGACTGCACGTATTTCCAAATACGCTTCCAGCTTTTACAGAGATAGTATATAAAATTAGATTGACTAGCCCTGTATTCAACATAACCCTCAATAAAATTGATTGAAATTTCCGATTCATTCTGCAAGACATAGAAAATTTTATTCCGAACAAAATCGTACTTATCATTATCCATAACATAATCAACCAAGTCATAATTCAATGCAAAATTCTTTTCAAATTCAAGTATGTTAATTTTTGCAATTAATTTATCGATCTTATTTAAGGCATAATCAAATTTGAGCTGCTGCTGACTTTTGACACTTAATAAAAACTGATGGTCCGATTTGGTTATACTGCCCGGATAAAAAATTGAGATATACTCATTGTAATCTTCATCTATGTAGCCATTTCGCAGTAAAAGGTTTAATAAATCCTTTTGTTTCCCGGATTCGCCAGGCAGAGCTAGATTTCCTTTTGTTAAAGCATCTTTGAGCTTGTAGTTTCTGATGGTCAACATTTCCTTTTGACGTGCCTCTATTTTCTGCTTCAATTGTTCTGTCTTTCCATCAACAAAATCAACAATATTATTTTTTCGTTCCGAGTAGTTTTGATTTGCGTCTACCGTCATTTCCACTCTATCAAATTTTAGCAAGATATTCTGCCCATTGCTATTGTTACGGGATCTATACCGAGCTTTATTTTGAACCAGGTATTCAAAATTCTCCTCTTCCAACATCTCCTCAATATTTTTGGTGGAATAGTCTATAATAAAACATTCGAAATAGTCGAATGAAGGCATGTACCTAAGCAAGTAAAGTGCCCGCAACTCCTTTAAACTCGTGATCTGCAAATTTTCCAATACCCTAATTTCTTCTTTCATTGCTGATATAACCTGTTCAATTTCTTTTTCATGCTTGGAAATAAATGCAGATTTACTATTAATGCATTTGTACAGCATACCTTCATTATTACTTAAGCAAGCAAAATCGTTTGGAAAAACATTTTTATAAATGAGCATAGCTAAAAGCTTATCCTGATCGATATTTTTTTCAAGTTTATGATAGTATAAATAGAACTCATTGAGAACATTGTGCAGCAGCCGCATATCGTCTATAAACAGCGACACGTCTTCAATTAGGTCTTCCGAAAATTTATAAGAATTTACATTTTGCTTTTCCAGCAATTTCTGGCTTGAGTTGGAAGAATTGATTACCGGTATGACAGGGATGATAAAATCGAAAAACTTCGTTCTGTCTTTATCGACGAACATTTCATCCCGCACTGCATAAATGAAGCAAATATTTTTGTGTGCAGTTTTTTTAGAGCTGTTAAGCAATAAATTCATTTCTCTCAGCTTTGTAAAAATCTCTGTTTGCCGAAATCTATCTAAATCCTCAATTATGACCACATTGTAATCAGTGACCTCGAAAAAATATAAAATTTCATCCAAGTGATGATTTAGAATTGATTTACTCAAAGTATCATTCATTTCAATTTCACCATCGCCTATACTAAATTTACTGATCTTGATGCCATTAAAAACCCTAATGGACTTGAAAATAACGAACCCAACACATACCAATGCAATGCCCAATGAAAGAAAATGAGTTAATCCAACAGCAAAATCTGTCAAATCAATTCTTAGAAGTTTACTTATAACTTCAGGGCTTTTAAGGTTGACAATTGAAGCCAAAAAGACAATTATACTAACCGCTATAAAAAATAGTTCCCTATTGCTATAACTTCTTATTTTTTTGAACCGGGAGTCAGGAATATTTTTGTCCTCTTCGTGATAGAATATTTGCTGTAATATGCTTAATTCAATTAAACGAAGTAACTCATCAGTACCTGTGTCATTACCAGTTTTTTTTCCTTCTTCTTTGTCATTATCAGTTTTTTTTTCTTCTTCTTTAAAAGTTGCTAATGAAATATTGAGAAATTTTAAATCACCCTGGTCATAATTCTTTTGAAAGGTTTTTAAAATACTACTCTTACCAGATCCATAAGGGCCGGTTAGCGCTATATTCTTTATATCTTTTGTTCGCCTGTTTTTGAGAGCCCATTGTAAAGCCTTTTCATATTCTGCATTTTGATCTGCAGTATCGATTGGGGAAAGGGAGGAATACGCTATAAGATCTTTTTTTTGTGGTGTACCTGATTTAAATTGCAGTATAAAGCTACCAAACAGTTTTTTTAGATAACCAAGAAGTTTAAGGGTCATTGTATGCTGATTAAGGAGAATAAATATACACATTTAATTTTCTTCAGCTGTGTCTCTTGTCTCCACGATCCAACTATGCTTCAACAAAAGCCCCTCACCGCTATCCGTAAAAGTCTGCGACGCTGCATAAGAGGTGACATCTTTTTGAAGTGTCTGCCAAATTTAAAGCACCTGCGAAAAGGGTTATCGCTTTCGGCATGCAATGGCCTGCGAAAGGTGTCACCTCTTGCGGAGGAGTCTTCGAAAGGTGTCAGCTTGTTGAAAGCCCCCTTTGAAGAAAGAGTGGGTATTTTCTCTGGTAGTGTCCGCATAAGAGGAGACACCTTGTTAAAGTGTCTGCCAAATTTAAAGTATCTGCGAAAACTGTTGTTGCTTTCAGCAATCAAGGGCCTGCGAAAGGTGTCACCTCTTGCGGAAGTGCCCACCAACAGCGCCGCTATGCCGGATGCGGATTTCGCCAATACCAGCCGTTGGTTAACTGCTTAATTCTTTGCGGATAAAATCTGCAAGTTGTTGTGTACTGGGTAATTCGAGTACGTATTTGCTTACAAACAATTGCAGGTCGCTGTCGGCTACGGCATATTCTACCAGGGCCTGGTCGCTTTCTGTTACCAATAAAATGGCCACGGGCGGGTTGTCGCCGGGCAGCAGGATGTGTTTTTTGTAGTAGTGGATATAGGTTTTTAACTGCCCGATATTTTCGTGCGCCACGGCTTTCATTTTTAAATCAATCAGCACATGACATTTTAAAACCCGGTGGTAAAATACCAGGTCGATAAAATAATACTGGTCGCCAATGAGGATGCGTTTTTGTTTGGCTTCAAAACAAAAACCGTGGCCGAGCTCCAGCAAAAATGCTTAGAGGTTGTCGATCAGCGCCTGCTCCAGGTCAGATTCATACACCACGTCTTTTGCTTTCAACCCCAAAAACTCAAATGTAAAAGGCGATTTTATAATGTCGGCAGGCAGCAGTGCTTCCGCATTTTCCTGTACGATGCTGCTCAGTTTTTCGGAGTGCTTACTCATGCCGCTGCGTTCAAAATACAGGGAGTTGACCTGCCTTTTTAATTCGTTTACACTCCAGTTGCCTTTCATGCATTCTATTTCGTAGAAGGTGCGTTTGAGTGGTTCGCTGATGGGTAATAATTGCACCAAATGTGTGAAAGAAAGCCGGGCAATTAGTTTATCGGGGGGTACTTGTAAATCGTTTGGAATGACATGCTGGAATTCCTCAGTCGCCGACTGAGAAATTGTAATTAACTGATTATGAAAATGTTGTAATTCGTCACTCGGCGACTGACGAATTGGGATATCAGTTATACCCAACTGCTTTAATTGTGCATTCAACGAATGCACAATTTGTGGATAGACAAAATGAAATTGCCTGACATGCATAAGAGACACTGCGAAAAGGTGTCAGCGTTTTGGTTGGCCTTTGGATTTTTGAGTGAGAAAGCGTAATTTTCTTTTGGCAGTTTCTGCATAAGAGGTAACACCTTTTTGAAGTATCTGCTAAATTGAAAGCCTCTGCAAATGGTGTTATTGTTTTCGACGTGAAAGTCTCTGCGAAAGGTGTCACCTCTGCGGAGGAGTCTGCGGGAGGTGCTACCTCTTTCCAGATGTTGCTTCTATGTACGAAGAAGCCCCCAATAAAATTGTTGCTCATGAAAAATAAAATCAACTACTTCGCAAACTTTTATGAAGGTGGCATTTTTCATGTGTACAACAGAACCAACAACAAAGAACTGCTTTTTAAAACAGACGAAAACAGGCTGTATTTTTTAAAGCAGTTTCAGAAATATTTGCATCCGTTTTTAGATACTTTCTGCTGGAATTTATTGCCCAACCATTTTCATTTTTTGGTACAAATAAAAACAACGGAAACAATAAAAATGCATTTAAAATCCTTGCCGGTACAAAGATTGAAATCAATTGAGAAGGAATTTCTTGCAGGTAACGCAACAACAGAAGTATTGCTGGAACTGGAATGGAAAAGATTATTTACAGCTTACGCAATGGCATTTAACAAGCAGCACAACAGAAACGGAAATCTTTTTCAGCGCCCCTTTAAAAGAGTGGAAGTAATTAAAGAATCTCATTTTACCCAAGCCATTGTGTATATACATGCCAATGCACAGCGACATAAATTATGTACCGATTTTAAAGACCATCAATGGTCGTCCTGGCACACGATACTGTCTGATAAGCCTACCAACATAAAAAGGGATGAAGTAGTAGCATGGTTTGGTGGCAGGCAACAGTTTATTGATGCGCATGTAGCAATGACACAATATTATTATGATTGTGATGCAAAGATTGACGAGGAATAATTTAAAAATAAGTGCCTTTCCAAAAGAGGTGACAATTTTTGCATAGACCTCTTTCGGAAACCTCTTTCGGAGGCTGATGACTTTACTCCGCTTCCATAAAAGCCCATCAACGGTATACCGTAAAAGTGTGCGACGCAACGATGCTAAATAGCAGTACAATAGCCCGGATCAAAAAAATACACACAACACCAATTGCTAAATGCGCCTGCCTTATTTTTACACCCCACATGGCTTCACCCATTTTAACATACAACGCAACAGAAATTATTTTTGAAAACTTTGAGTTCTCAAACCTTACGCCGGCCTTTATACTGGCCAACAGCGCCGCTATGCCGGATACAGGTGCCGACCGTTTTTTTGCCATGCAGCCGGATATGATTGACATCAATACGGGTACTTTCAGCAACCCGGGAGGTGGGCTGGCTTTTCCGCCGGTATGGGTGCAGTACAGCAAAGGCACGCTGGCGATGGGTTGCAGCTGCAACTATGGTAACCACAAACTGTGCAGTCACCAGGCGCAGGTACTGTACAACATCATGGAGCGGCCCGACCTGCGGCTGTTTTTTGATGCGGCGTTTCGCCACGAAAAGATACATGCGGTGGCGAAAAACTACGGGCTGGAGCAATCGCTCAACCCCGACGAACATTTTGAACTGGTATGGCAAAACAAAACCGTACGCATAGAGCCGCGGATGAAAGCGCTGCAACCGGTAAACGAAGCGGCACTGAAACAACTGGCGGAAGAGCTGCTGCCATCACCGGAAAAACCGGCTGCGAAACAAGCAGAAACACTCACCACGATACTGGTGCTGAGTGCGCATAAATACTACCAGCACCTGCAGGTGGGCCTGTACGAAGCGCCGACTAGCACCAGCGGCAAAATAAAAAATCCGCTGCAAATACTCAACGCCGAAGCCATGGTATGGACAAGCGCTGAAGCCGCCGTGATAAAATTTTATACGGGTGTGGTGGCCTTTACCAACAACCATCAAAAAACGCCGGAAGCGGCGCACCTGCAGGCTTTGCGGAGCATTGTGCAGAACCCGCTGGCCCTGCCTGTGTATTGGCACAACCCAGCCCTATCGGAAAATATTGGCGCCAATAGTTTGGTGCCGGTACAGCTGGCGCTGCTACAAACGGGCCTGCAGTTGTCGGTGTATTTAAAAGGCGATTTCTACGAGATCAGCGGGCAACTGGCCATTGGTGATAAAAGCTATGCGCTGAATAATCTGCCGTTAAAATATGGCTGGTTTATACAGGCAGATAACGTGCTGCACCTGGTGGCGAACCTCGACCTGCTGCGGGTGATGACGTACTTTAAAAATCACAACAACATAGTAGTGGTGCAACGGCAAAAGATGGATGAATTCAGGAAGACCATACTGGCGCCGCTGGAAGATACCATTCGCATTAACTACGCCTGGCTGGTGGCGGCCACCAAAGAACAGCTGGAAGAAAATGGTTTTGATGCCCCCCCGCAGCAACTGATTTATTTGAGTGATGCGGGCGTGCATGTGATGATCAGCCCGGTGGTGCGCTATGGCGAAGTGGAAGTGAGCGTGCTGAGCAAAAGGCAGCTGTATGCAAGGGATCAAAAGAACAATGCCTTTATTGTGGAACGGGATGAAGTGCTGGAAAATAATTTTACGGCGCTGCTGCTGTTGCAACATCCCGACTTTGCGGAGCAACTGCATCAGCAGGCTTTTTACCTTACCAAAAAACAGTTTTTGGAAGACGCCTGGTTTTTAGATGCCTTTGAACAATGGCAGGCGCACCATATAAAAATACTGGGCTTTAATGAAATTAAAAACAACCGCCTGAATGCGAATAAGCCAACTGTGCACATTAAAGTCGCCAGTGGCCTGGACTGGTTTAATACCGACCTGGAAGTGCGCTATGGCGGTCAGAAAGCGAGCCTGCGGCAGTTACATAAATCATTAAAGAACGGCAGCAAATATGTAACGCTGGATGATGGCACGCTGGGCATGCTGCCTGCGGAATGGGTGAGCAAAATGGCGGCGTATTTTGAAGCGGGTGAAGTGGAAGGCGAACAGATCCGCACACCGTTTATCAACTTCGCAATGGTGGAGGCTTTGTACGATAAACAATTATTGAGTGAAGAAGTACAGGAACAGCTGGCCAGCTACAGTGACAAGCTGCACCACTTTGAACGCATTGCCGAAGTGCCCGCCCCGCAAGGTTTACAGGCAAGCCTTCGCCATTACCAGCAACAGGGTTTGAACTGGCTGAACTTTTTAGACGACCTGCATTTTGGTGGTTGCCTGGCGGATGACATGGGCCTGGGTAAGACAATACAGGTGATTGCGTTTATGTTGTTGCTGCGGCAAAAACGTGGTGCACAGACCAACCTGGTGGTAGTACCCACCTCCATCATTTTTAACTGGCAGGAAGAGCTGGAAAAATTTGCGCCTTCGCTTACCGTGCTTACGATACATGGCAACAACCGCGTAAGAAACAACCATGCATTTAAGGAATATGATGTGGTGCTGACGAGTTATGGCATGCTGGTATCAAACATCCATTTTATGAAAAGCTTTCGCTTTGGTTATATCTTTTTAGATGAATCGCAGGCGATTAAAAACCCCGATTCGCAACGGTATAAGGCTTGCCGTTTACTGCAATCGAACAACAAAATAGTATTAACGGGTACACCCATTGAAAACAATACATTTGATTTGTATGGTCAGCTGAGTTTTGCCTGTCCGGGTTTGCTGGGCAACCATCAATATTTTAAGGACATTTACTCGCAACCCATTGATAAGTTTGGCGACAGCAAGCGTGCGGCGGAACTGCAGCAGAAAGTAAACCCGTTTATTTTGCGCCGCACCAAACAACAGGTGGCAACGGAGTTACCGGATAAAACAGAGATGGTAATTTATTGCGGGATGGGCATTGAACAACGCAAAGTATACGATGCATACGAAAAAGAATTCCGTAATTATTTACTGCACCAGCCGGAAGAAGATTTACCAAGAGACAGCATGCATGTGTTGCAGGGCCTTACCAAACTGCGGCAGATATGCAACTCCCCTGCCCTGTTAAAAGACGATGCTTTTTATGGCGACACGTCTGCTAAAATAGAAGTACTGCTAGAACAGATAGAAAGCAAACACCGGCACCACAAGATACTCGTGTTCTCACAATTTGTGGGTATGCTGGAGTTGATAAGAAAAGAACTGGCGGCAAAATATATTCCGTTTGAATGGCTGACGGGACAAACAAAGGACAGGGCAACAGTAGTGAATAATTTTCAGAATAACGATGACATAAGAGTGTTCCTCATCAGCCTGAAAGCCGGTGGCACAGGGCTTAATTTAACCGAAGCGGATTATGTATACCTGGTTGACCCATGGTGGAACCCTGCGGTAGAGAACCAGGCCATTGACCGCTGTTACCGCATTGGGCAAGATAAACATGTGGTAGCAGTGCGGCTGATTTGTCCCGACACGATTGAAGAAAAGATTATGAAAATGCAGGCGAATAAAAAAGAATTGGTGAGTGATTTGATTAAGACGGATGTGGGTATTTTGAAACGGTTAGGCAAAGCAGATTTGGTAGGACTGGTTGCTGCCACGGTTAAATAAAGAACAAATAAAGAGGTGGAAAAATAAATGCAGGTAATTTTTGAAGTACCACTTCCTCTCACTTAAGGAGAAGCACAAGCAATCAGAAAATTAAAAATCACCTCAAAAGATTTTGCCTCATTGATAACTGGTAGCATTTGTCTTGTATCTGGTCAAAAAAAGTATTTAAGTCAAGCTCTTCTTGTATACGCTACACCCTTATGGGTAGACAGTTTAGTTGCTCCTGGTAAAAGTATGTAAGCCTTATCAGTACTGCATTCTGTACAAAAAATATTTTTTATAAATAATTATTTTAAACTGTTGCATTTAGCATTCAAATGCTATATCTTGACATTGTTAGCTATGCATACCTTCTCGCTTCCCTGATAATCATTCTGTACGTTTTTAATTATTCACGTTTGGTAACTCTAAACTAATTTAACTATGCAACCAGAATTTTTATTGTCAAAAAAGTCTTCACTGCAGCAACATCTAAAATCAGGTTTGCTTGCAATTTTTATCCTTGTATCAGTGTGTACTCCCACCTTTGCTCAGCGAAAATCTTTATGGTCGGATGTTGCTGAAACGCAAATAAGGGTAGCACAGGGAGCTCGTACAATTGTGCCCCGTGTATACAGAACGCTTGCACTAAATCAGTCAGCGATGAAAAATTTGTTGAAGTCGCTTCCAATGGAAAGTAAGGTGGCTATCCGGAATTCAAACAGCATTATCAGTCTGCCAATGCCCGATGGGTCTTATCAAAATTTCAGGGTAGTGGAATCACCTGTTATGGAGCCGGCGCTTATGAAGAAATATCCTGAAATAAAAACCTACTCGGGGCAGGGAATAGAGGACCCTGCTGCAACGGTGCGGTTTGACTGGACGCCCAAAGGATTTCATGCGATGGTACTATCACCAAAAGGTACTGTATTTATTGACCCTTTCAGCAAAGGGGATGTGGGGCATTACATCAGTTATTATAAAAAAGATTTTGTGCCCGCCGGCCGTAAGAATTTTTTTGAAGGCGCAACGGGTGAAGAGACATTAAAGCTGCAGTCTGCTCCGGTAAAGGCTGCGCCAAATTACACAGGGAAAGAACTAGTTTCTTCCGGAACACAATTACACACTTATAGGCTTGCTTTGGCCGCAGATCATAATTACAGCACTTTTCAGGGAGGCACCAAAGTGCTTACCCTGGCCGCAATGGTTACCACTATGAACCGGGTAAATGGTGTGTATGAAAAAGAAGTATCGGTACACATGAATATTATTGCGGGAGATGATGCGCTTATTTATCTTACCGCTGCGGGTGATCCGTATACGGCATCCGGTGCATGTGATCTTCGTCCACAAAACCAGGCTAATATTGATGCCGTTACAGGAAGCGCCAATTATGATATTGGCCATTTGTTTGCCATGAGTTCAGGAGGTTGTGCAGTAAACAATTCTGTTTGCAATAACGCCCTTAAAGCATACGGAGTTACTGGCAATAACAGTCCTGTTGGAGATCCTTTTGATATAGACTATGTAGCACATGAAATGGGGCACCAGTTTAATTGTCCACATACCTGGAATGGTACACAGGGCGCATGTAAGCCTGGACAATATGCGGCAGGCTCGGCCTATGAACCCGGCAGCGGTACTACCATTATGAGCTATGCCGGTATTTGTGGCAGTGACGATTTGCAGCCGCACAGCGATGCTTTTTTTGCGTCTAAAAGTTTTGATGATATTGTTACATATACGTCTTCAGGCACTGCCAGTACTTGCGGCGTTACTACAGCTACGGGTAATAATGCACCCACTGTAAATGCCGGACCGGGTGGATTTACGATTCCAAAAAATACGCCTTTTACGTTAACTGGTTCAGGTACTGATCCCGATGGAGACCCCCTTACTTTTGAATATGAAGAATTTGATCTGGGCCCGGCAGGTGCACCCAATTCGCCCAGCGGTAATGCGCCCATATTCAGGTTTTTTCCGCCGGGAAATGCCCCTACCCGTACTTTTCCAAAATTGTCAGACATCCTGAACAACACGCAAACGTTTGGTGAAATATTGCCCGGGTACACACGTGCTTTAAACTTTAGGTTAACCGCACGTGATAACAGGGCCGGTGGTGGAGGCGTTGCGTATGCCTCCGTATCTTTGAACGTAGACGGCGCCTCCGGACCATTTGTAGTTACAGCCCCTAATACGGCCGAGAGCTGGTGTCCCGGAGTACACACGGTTACGTGGAATGTTGCCAATACCAATCTGGCTCCTGTAAATGTTGCCAATGTAAAAATCTCTCTGTCCACAGACGGCGGCAACACTTTTGCAACGGTACTGATTGCAAGCACACCCAATAATGGCTCCGCTTCAGTTACCATTCCATGTACGGCCAGTAATCAGGCCCGTATAAAAATAGAAGCTATTGGAAATGTTTTCTTCGATATTTCGAATACCAATTTTACCATGGGTGATAATATACCACCCACCTTTACTACTCCACCAAATGTGACTATTTTTAAGGATGCCAACTGTAATTATACATCGCCGGTTGCCATAACAGGCGATGTTACCGATGAGGCAGATAACTGCGATGTTACGCTGAATGCCACTTTCACTGATGTTGTGGCTGCGGGCAGTTGCGAAGGAGAATTAATTATTACAAGAAAATGGACACTCACTGATGATTGCGGTAACAACACTATCCATAACCAAACCATTACGGTAACCGACCATACCCCTCCTACGTTTACAGCACCAGCTGATATTACAGTTTATAAAGATGCTAACTGCAATCAGAATGTTTCTATAGGCGTAACGGGTGATGTAACAGATGAAGCCGACAATTGCGACCATACATTGAACGCTGTTTTTACAGATGGTGTACCGGTGAAAGGCAGTTGCGTGGGTAATGAAACCATTACAAGAAAATGGACGCTGACAGATGATTGCGGAAATACAACTACGCACGACCAGCTTATTATAGTACTTGATAAAATTCCTCCGGTGATTGCTAATATTACTGCCACACCTGCATCATTATGGCCTCCGGATCATAAAATGTATAAGGTGAAAATTGGTTACACCGATCTTGACAACTGTTCTCCTCCTGCAAAAGTAACCGCTGTGCTGACTGTAGCGAGCAACGAACCCATCAATGGCACAGGCGATGGTGACACTGCTCCTGACTGGATTGTGTTGGACAATCACCTGGTATCACTTCGTGCTGAAAGAGCCGGAAATGGCAAAGGACGGATCTATACTATTTTTATTACAGCTACGGATGATTGTGGTAATAAGAGTTTGGATTCAACGCATGTGATAGTAAGGCATGATAGCAGTTTACAGATAGTTAGAACTTTACCGATAGACGATAATGTAACCAGGCTTGAAGCAAAAATATTTCCGAATCCCAGCAACGGTGTTTTCAGTATAGTTGTAAAAAGTAACAATGTAACTGAGAAAATTTTTATGAAGATAACCGACGTATATGGCAGAATACTGGAAGTAAAAAGTACGTATGCCAATTCAACAATTAAAATAGGTGCATCCTATGCACCGGGTGGTTATTTCGTACAGCTTACTCAGGGAAAACAGCGTCAACAACTGAAACTTATAAAGACCATGAAAAAGTAGTATGCGGATAAATAACCTTTGTGTGACAGTCTCTTTATAACTTAAGTTATATGTTGATTTCACTTTGATTATGTGCACTAAAACAACAACACCAGACGGGATACTCCAGCTGGTGTTGTTGTTTTAAATCGATATGTAGAAAGGCCGTAATTAAGTTGCCTTAAACTGGGCTGCTACAATTAATGCTTAAATTGAAAGTTAAAAGAAATAACGTTTGAATTTAACTCCGTGGTTTGCGTGTAATGCCCATACCTTATTTCCAATGAACTCAACTGCGATTTAAAAACGCCACCGGGTGGAGCCAAATGAATACCCACGCCATAGTAACTGCTGTTAAAAGCTGCGTAAGCATAATTGCTGGTGTAATAAGTATCTGTTGACGGATGCGCCATGTAAGGTGCAAAATACTGTGATGCCGTTTGCGTATAGAAGCGGTAGAAAGGAGACACTGAAAAGAAGGGTGTTAATTTAACAGGCACTTCTAAACTGGCGGTGTGAGATTTAATACCCCAGTCGTCAGTAAAGTACCGGTAGTAACTTCTTAAAATTATATTATCACCCAAAAAATAATTCAATCTTAAACCAACAGGAAGTTTGTACCGGTTGGTGGGCAGGTTCTCTGTGTGCACGGTGGCATCAGTAAAATAAACCCTGTGAAAAGGTAATGCTAAATAGCCGTTCTGTGCTACCACATCCATTAACAACGCAGCCTGAAAATTTTTGTTGATGATCTGTGTGTAAGCCAGTGAACCTGTATAGGTGTATCTTGGCGAAGATGGAATAGCAACTTTACCATCATCACCGCCATAACTGCTGCCACCCCTGCTTGCCGATGTTACAACAGTAGTAACCGTAGTGGTTGTAGCAGGAATTAATTCTGAAGGATAAATCAATTTTACCTTGTCGAAATAAGCACTCACTTTGGTACTTAACTCGCCGCCTTTACCAATTTTGTGCGAATAGCTGGCATCCAGTGCAATGGAATGATAATTGTATTCGCTTGAATAATAGGCACCAAAACCAAGGGTTGTTCCTTTTTTATTTTCTACCGAATAATTGATAGACGGATAAATTCTTGTGCCACCTGTTTTTGAGGCACCTGTCTTATTTACATAAGCAGAAGAAGCTGCTGTATGATGATCTATACCAATACCGGTGGTGAGTGTGTATTTATGGCCTTGCAGATCGCTGCCAGCAAATTTAAGTTCTAACCCATTGCTGAGATCGGTTACTTTTTCGGTGCCGATGCCACCGGTTACTGCTGAGTGATTCCCGTTTTGGTGGTAATAACTGGAAACGATATTTGTTTCTTCCAGTTGCAATGGCTTATCAATATATCCTGTTGCTATTTCCTTTGATGCATCGCTTGCAGTGTCTTTTTTTACTGCCTGCGAAAATGCATGTAGCAATAAGAGGTAAAGCCCTATAACAGTTAAGCAAACTTTTTTCATGAAAACGTTGTTAAATGATTTAATTAGTTACATCCGCACCCACCGCCGGTTTTACCACCATTGGCTCCTGAAGCACCTTCCCTGTACGACTGAAAATTCTGTTCTGTTTTTTCAATCTTTCTTGCAGAGAGGCCCATCTCGGCATCATTTAATTTATTTTTCTGGTACTCCTTTACAGTGGTGCAGGAACTAACTGAACCAACCAATAGCGCTGCCAATAATATTTTGGATAATGGGTGTTTTTTCATGCTGCTGTTTTTAGTTTAAATGAATATTACTGGAGGTATATACTTTGTCGTTATCGTCTACAATAATTACTTCAATGTCTTTTATTTGGTTTATTAAACCTAGCCCGGCCTTTACGCCCATGATGGTTACGGGGGTTGCCATCGCATCTGCTATCTCTGCATTTTTTGTTATCACCGTTACACTTTTAATACCTGCCACCGGTAAGCCCGTTCTTGGATTAATAGTGTGCGAATATTTTTTACCATTAATCACAATAAACTTTTCGTAGTTGCCGGAGGTGGCTACTGCCAGTCCGGTAATGTTGATAAATGAAAAAAGTTTGCCTGAAATATTTGGGTCAGCAATGCCAATGGTCCATTCATTTCCATCTGGCTGCAGGCCCCAGGTGGCGAGGTCTCCCGAGGCATTTACCACGCCGCTTTCTACGCCCATTTCCTGCATCAGTTTCTTTGCCGTTTCTGCTGCATAGCCTTTTCCAATTCCTCCAAAACCAATCCGCATACCTTTTTCTTTTAAGAAAACGGTAGTGGTTTCAGTGTCTAAAACAATGTTACGGTAATTGATTAGCCGAACCATTGCAGCGGCGGTTTCTTTATCAGGCAGGGCTTGCATGTGGGTATCAAAATTCCACAGGCTTTTATCAATAGAACCATAGGTGATATCAAAAGCGCCCTGGGTTAAATTAGATATCCTGATGGAACGTTCAATTAAACCGAATGTTTCCTTACTTATTTTAACCGGGGCTATACCGGCGTTGCGGTTAATCAAATTGGTTTCGCTGGTATCCTTGTAAGTAGTAAGCAATGCTTCAATCCTTTTAATTTCGGCGATGGCAGCATTGATTCTCACGGTAGCCCAATCTTCATTGGTTGCTACCACGCTAATTTCAAACTGGTTACCCATCAACAGGGTCTTCACTTTAAAAAGTTGTTGCTGTTTACTCATTATTTATCCTGGTCAATTGCAAACTGAAGTTCTTCTACAAATTCTTCCTGGCTTCCTTTGGGCGTACCTTCCCATGCTTTAATTACTTTGCCATTTTCGTTTAACAATACTGTTAAAGGAAAACTTCCTTTTGAATTGTATTGATCGGCAAGGGCATCATTTATTTTTTGCTGCTCTTTGGGCAA
Organism: Ferruginibacter sp.; assembly: GCA_025352625.1. Classification (GTDB taxonomy): domain Bacteria; phylum Bacteroidota; class Bacteroidia; order Chitinophagales; family Chitinophagaceae; genus Ferruginibacter. The sequence continues at coordinate 3,491 of JANXSR010000470.1, read as the reverse complement.
TTGATTTTTTTTAAGGCGGGGAAAATCTGCATTGAGCATTACCAGGTTTGCTTCTGCAAAATTTTGAAACGGAGCACTTGCAAAAAGTTCTTTGTGTAATTTAATGCAGGGGCCACACCAGTCAGACCCGGAGAAATTGAGCAGGATATGCTTGTGTTCTTTTTTTGCAAGCTGCTTCACCTCATCCATATTGTAGTGCCAGTTAACAAACGACATACAGATAATTGCCAAAACAAACAATGGAATTTTCTTCATACTTATTTTTTTGCAGGTTGTATTAAACTTGTTAGATGAACCTTGTTGTGTAAAGGTTGGGTTGCGTATCAAAAAGAAAAGTTAATTCAAATTAATTACCATGTAACAATAGTAAAATGTACATTTATTGAAAAAATAAAAGTAAGATTTAGGTGGTTAATCAACCGTTAATGGAAAGGAGATTGCACGCAATAAAATGTTAAATGTTGGAAGAAAAAAAGCCCGTGCTTCATCTGACTAATCAGGGGAAGCACGGGCAGGAAAGCTTTTGGCAAATTATGTATAAAAGACTTTTTTATAGATGAATTAGTTCAGATACATCTATAAAAAGCCATCATTATCTTGGCCCGATACCTCTTGGTTTAGGTAATTCTTTCCTTGGCAATTTTTCATCCCTGTTGGCTGCATTGTATACAAAAGAGGCGACGATGGTGGCAGCCTGTGTAAGATCGGCAGCAATCAGGTGATCATAACTATCCATGTTGGTATGGTGTGTACGGGTACTGTATTCAATTTCATCCTGTATAAATTGAAAACCCGGAATACCAACTGCATCAAAAGCCAAATGATCTGTGCCGCCCGTGTTGGAGATGGTAAGGGTTTTAGCACCCAATGTATTAAAGGGTTCCAGCCATTGTGTAAAAATTGTACGTACTTTATCATTGCCCTGCAGGTAGACACCCCTTATTTTTCCGGTACCATTATCCAAATTAAAATAAGCAGCTATTTTTGAATGATCGGCTTTCAACTCCATCGTTACCGGATCAGCAAAATGATTTTTTACATACGCACGTGAACCTAGCAATCCCTGCTCTTCGCCACTCCACAATGCAATGCGGATGGTACGCCTTGGCTTAACACCACTTTCTTTTAAAATACGCACAGCTTCCAGCATAACGGCACTGCCTGCTGCATTATCTGTTGCACCGGTTGCACCCTGCCAGCTATCAAGGTGGCCACCCAGCATAACAATTTCATCGCTAAGATCTGTACCTTTTATTTCTGCAATTACATTGTATCCTTTCAGGTCTTTATTAAAAAATTCAGTTTGTACATCCACATCTAACTTTAACGGATAGCCGCTATTTGCAAGTCGCACAAGGCTCATATAATCTTCCATCGCAATTGCAATATCCAATATATTTTCAGGGTCATTTGCACTATACGCTCCGCCCCCCTGTACAAATAAAGTACCATCCTGTCCACGGGGATTCATGCTTAGCAAAGCAACCGCTCCTTCTTTTGTGGCAAGTTCTTTTAACCAGGTAGCCATTGTTGCAGCACCTCTGCCCCGGTTGCGTCGTGGATCTGCTGTGTCAGGGACAGCTTTTGACATTTTTTCCAATTCTTCATCCGTATGACGGGTTGCATCTGTAACAAAACTTTGTTTCAACGTGTCATTGCGGTAAAGCAACACCAGCTTTCCCTTTAGCTTTCCCCTATAAGCATCAAGCCCTACAGAATCAGTAGCTTTTACCAGCACTACTTCGGCATGTTGTAAACCATCACTTCCTTTTGTCCATGCTTTTGGAAAACCAATCAGTGGACGATAATAGGGTGCCGTCATGGCGATGTAAGATTTTTTTAATTCCCAGCTCTTTCCAAAATCGCCCCATGGTTCCAATGCTGCATTTGTTAACCCCCATTTCTCCAGTTCGGTACGGGCCCAGTTAGCAGCCCTGAAATAGCCAGGTGAATTGGTAAGCCTTGGCCCTGAAACATCTGTTAAATGAAAGGCCATGTCCATTACTTTAGAATTTCCAAGCCCTTCTTTTTTTATAGCATCGATGGCTTTGATGTCCATTTTTTCCTGGGCAACTACGCTGCCAGCCAGCAGGCAGGTTAGTACAAATAAGCTGATATTCTTTTTCATGAAATGATGATTTTAGGTAAAGGAAGTTAAGCAAATATTTTAATATCCTTAGGTACCTTATCCCGTTACCCCTTAAACCAACAACCGCATACTGAATTAACAGCATGCGGTTACATTATATAGCAGATGGGTTATTTTCCTTTACCAAACTCAATGGCGGCATGAGCAGCAGCCAGCAACGCAATTGGCACCCTAAAGGGAGAACAGCTAACATAGTTCATACCTATGCGATGAAAGAACTTAACGCTTTCCGGATCGCCGCCATGTTCGCCACAGATACCTACTTTTAAATGCGGCTTTGTTTTCCTTCCCCTGTCGATACCAATTTTTACCAACTCTCCCACCCCACCCTGGTCAATTGTCTGAAACGGATCTTCATTCAATACTTTCAGGTCCATATATTGTGGTAAAAATCCACCTACATCATCTCTGCTAAAACCAAAACTCATCTGGGTTAAATCGTTGGTACCAAAACTAAAGAAGTCGGCTACCTCTGCCATTCTATCAGCTCTTAATGCAGCCCTTGGTATCTCAATCATGGTACCGTAGAGGTAGGGTATTTTTTTAACTTTCATTTTTTCACATACTTCTTTGTATACCCTGTCTACAATTACCTTTTGATGTATTAATTCATTCACCGTACAGGTAACAGGTACCATAATTTCGGGGAACGCTTTTTTACCGGCTTTCAATAATTCTGTTGTTGCTTCCAGTATGGCCCTCACCTGCATTTCGGTTATTTCAGGATAACTAACACCAAGGCGTACCCCACGGTGGCCGAGCATTGGATTGTTTTCGTGCAATGCCAGTACCCGCCTGCGCAACATGCTCATACTAATGTGCAGCTCTTTACTTAACTCCTGCAATTTGGTAATATCATGTGGCACAAATTCGTGCAATGGCGGATCAAGCAAACGGATAGTTACGGGATAACCACTCATTACCGACATAGTATCTTTTATGTCTTTCTTTACAAAAACAAACAATTCTTTTAAAGCCTGTCTTCTTTCGGTTTCTGTTTTACTTAGTATCATTTTACGCAGTAAAGACAATGGCTGTTCGCTGCCCTCTCCATAAAACATATGTTCTGTGCGAAACAGGCCGATACCCTCTGCACCAAATTTTAATGCATGTGCTGCATCTTCCTGTGTTTCTGCATTGGTTCTTACTTTTAATGTCCGCTCTTTGTTAACCAGTTTCATCAGGTTTTTGTAAGATTGGTTTTGATGCAAATCAATATCTACCAACGCCATGCTGCCCAAATAAACAAGCCCCTTGGTTCCATCCAAACTTAGCCAGTCGCCTTCTTTAATAAAGGTGCCGTCATTGGCTTTAAAAGATTTTGTATCACTGTGTATTTCAA
>JANXSR010000457.1 GCA_025352625.1 Ferruginibacter sp. | reverse complement strand
CATGCGTTTGTGAGTGCATTGGCATGGGCAGGTATTGCTGCAGTACCTTTTTCCATTGCAGGTTTCATGATTTCAAGGGCTGTGCTGGCCATTGGTGAAGCCGGTAATTTTCCTGCAGCCATCAAAGCTACAGCCGAATATTTTCCTAAAAAAGAACGCTCGTTTGCTACCGGTATTTTTAACTCGGGAGCCAATGTGGGAGCGGTGCTGGCACCGCTTACAGTTCCATGGATAGCCCAGCATTGGGGTTGGGAAACAGCCTTTATATTAATTGGTGCCATTGGCTTTATCTGGTTGCTTTTCTGGCGGTGGATGTACACCAAACCGGAAAGCAATAAAAGATTATCAAAGCAGGAACTGGATTATATCAACAGCGACACAGATGAAACAGGCTACGGTGTTACGCAAGATAAACCTGTAAAAGAAAAAGTATCCTGGGCAAGATTGTTTGGATACAAACAAACATGGGCCTTTGTATTTGGAAAATTTATGACGGATGGTGTCTGGTGGTTCTTTTTATTCTGGTTACCAAAATATTTAGAGGCGCAATATGGAATGGTAAAAACCGAGATCATGCTGCCGCTGGCTATTTTGTACAGCATGGTGATGTTTGGTAGTATTGGCGGTGGCTGGTTCCCCACCTATTTTATTAACAAGGGACATACACATTATGATGGCCGAATGAAAGCGATGTTTGTGATTGCCTTGTTTCCCCTGGTAGTGCTGGCAGCACAACCTTTGGGCGGTATTAGCTTCTGGATACCCGTTGTGCTCATTGGAATCGGTGCCTCTGCACACCAGGCCTGGTCAGCCAATATTTACACTACGGTTTCAGATATGTTCCCCAAAAAGGCAGTGGCTTCCGTAATTGGCATTGGCGGTATGGCGGGTGGCTTTGGAGGTGTGGTGATGTCGAAATTAGGTGGTGCCTTGTTTGATTATTATAAATCATTAGGCCATATCCAAACTGGTTACACCATTATGTTTGCCATTTGTGCAGTGGCATATTTGATTGCGTGGTTTGTTATGAAATTACTGGTACCTGTGTACAAACCCATCACCGATTTATAGTTTTAAAATTGAACCGCTCATTATCAAAACAGCATCCTTAAAGGCAGATGTGTTTTTTGTTTATCTTTAATTTATAGCTAAAAAATTATGTCGCTCATTATCCTCTTGCTTGGCATTGTATTGCTGGTATTGCTGATTACCTGGGCAAGGCTCAATGCATTTCTTGCCTTTATCATTGTCGCCATTTTAATTGGTTTATTCAATGGTATGAGTATTACGGCCATTACCGGGTCATTGCAAAAGGGAATAGGCGATTTACTGGGCTCCATCATCATCATACTTGGGCTGGGTGCTATGTTGGGTAAACTGGTTGCTGATAGCGGAGCAGCCCAAAAAATTGCCATGGGGTTAATGAATGTGTTTGGTCAAAAATACATTATGTGGGCATTGGTATTAACCGCTTTTGTAGTAGGGATACCGCTGTTTTATAACGTAGGCTTTGTGTTAATGGTGCCACTGATTATTACACTGGCAAAGCGGTATAATATTTCAGCAGTTTATATTGGTGTTCCCATGCTGGCAGCTTTATCAGTTACGCACGGATACCTGCCACCGCACCCATCTCCCACAGCATTGGTTTCTCAGTATCATGCTGACCTTGGTCTTACCTTATTGTATGGTTTTATAGTTGCAGTTCCAGCCATTATAATTGCAGGTCCTGTATTTGCTTTAACACTCAAAAAAGTTAAATGCGAACCGCTGGAAACTTTTGCAGGAAGAGATATCCCAGATGAAGAACTACCCGGTATGTTTACCAGTATGTTCACTGCTTTTCTTCCGGTAATTTTAATTGCCACCAGCACCATTGTTAAATTATTGGTTCATACGCCGAACATTGTTACAGACATCGTTATTGCGCTGGGCGATCCGGTTATTGCTATGACCGTTACGTTATTGTATGCCATTTACAGTCTGGGTATACAAAGGGGTAAAAAGATGAAAGAAGTGATGTTGCCGTTAACAGATGCGGTAAAAGATATTGCCATGATTGTATTCATCATCGGCGGGGCAGGAGGGCTCAAACAGATTTTAACAGACACCGGCATTAGTGGTCAGATTGCACAGGGATTGCAAGGCATGAATGTGCATCCTTTACTGGCAGCCTGGAGTATTGCAGCCATCATTCGTGTTTGCCTGGGATCTGCTACAGTAGCGGGTTTAACTGCCGCAGGCATTGTGGCACCATTAATAGCAACCACAGGTGTAAATCCTTGTTTAATGGTATTGGCAACCGGTGCCGGCAGCCTGATGTTTTCACATGTAAATGATGGAGGCTTCTGGCTTTTTAAAGAATATTTTAACCTGTCTTTTAAAGATACCATTAAAACGTGGAGCCTTATGGAGAGCATCGTTTCCGTAGTTGGCATCATTGCCGTTTTTATACTCAATTATTTTATTACCTGAATTTATAGTGTTGATTGATTTTTTAAAATCACATTTGTAAATAATTAAAAAGAAAGATCATGACACCAGATGAAAGATTCGCGGCACTCAATTTAGAATTGCCTCCTGCACCAACGCCGCTTGGTGTGTATAAACCATTTTTAATTGATGGTAATCATTGTTATGTTTCCGGTCACGGGCCATTGCTGAGTGATAAGACTTTAATTAAAGGTCGAGTAGGAGCAGATATGAATATGGAAGAAGCGAAGCAGGCTGCGCAGCAGGTGGGGCTGGCTATATTGGCAACCCTAAAACAAAACCTTGGTTCTTTTAATAAGATAAAAAAAGTGATCAAAGTGTTGGGTATGGTAAACTGTACCAGCGATTTTGAACGTCATCCCTTTGTAATAAACGGTTGCAGCGAATTGTTTGCAAAAGTATGGGGAGAAGACAATGGTGTTGGCGTAAGAAGTGCTGTGGGCATGGGTTCTCTGCCGGATAATATTCCGGTTGAGATTGAAGCATTGTTTGAACTGGTTTAGCTTTAGTATGTTTTAAATAGGTTTCATTCAGTCTGTATATTTCTGTTGCTATCATTCTATTGAATAAATAATTACAAGATGAATTGGTTTACTATACAAAATATTGATGCGATTGATTCTCCGGCTTTGGTGATTTACAAAGAGCGGGTTCAGAATAATATAAGATTTCTTATCGGCATGGTGAACGGTAAGCTTGAGCATTTACGCCCACATGTAAAAACAAATAAAATTTCCGAAGTATGCAGTATGATGATGGAGGCTGGCATTACAAAATTTAAATGTGCCACCATTGCCGAAGCTGAAATGCTGGCTCTTATAAAAGCACCGGATGTTTTGTTGTCATATCAGCCCGTAGGTCCCAAAGTAAACCGCCTGGCAGCCCTGGTTGAAAAATATCCTGCAACACATTTTTCCTGTGTGGTGGATAACATGCAGGTGGCAGAGTATCTGTCAAAAGTATTTACAGAAAAAAAAATGCAGCTTGATGTATTCATTGATCTCAATACAGGCATGAACCGGACAGGTATTCCTGCAACGCATGCAACACAGTTATTTGAAGCGGTTAATTTATTGCCTGCAGTTAAAGTTATTGGCCTTCATGCCTATGATGGCCAAATACGGGATACGGATGTGAGCGATCGTAAACAGCATGTAGACAAGGGTTTCGGTAAAGTGCTGATACTTGCTGCCACCATTGAGGCAATCACAAAACAACCATTAAAAATTGTTGCAGGAGGTTCCCCCACATTTCCCATCTATGCAGAAAGAGCTGATGTGGAATGCAGTCCGGGTACATTTGTATTTTGGGATTGGAGTTATAAAAATGGGATGCCGGATGAACCGTTTGACTATGCAGCGCTGGTAATCACCAGGATTATTTCTATCGTAGATGCACATACCATTACCACCGATCTTGGTCATAAATCCGTTGCTGCGGAAAACCCTTTTCCGAGAGTACATTTTTTAAATGCACCGGAAGTAACACCCATTTCACAAAGCGAAGAACACTTGGTTGCAAAGGTTGCTGATTCTTCTGTTTATAAAACCGGCGATGTGTTGTATGGTGTACCTGTTCATATTTGTCCGACTGTAGCCTTGTATGAAAGGGCTGTTGTTATTGAAAATAGTATAGTAGCAGATGAATGGAAAGTGATTGCGAGGGATAGAAAGATAACTGTTTAATGTGATCTTGCATGTCGGCAGGCAGGTTTTGGTGGATCGAAACAATGGTAAGTATGCTGCCAATTTTGCTGCCCTGATTTTTACCAGTCTCGACGTGACCGCCGACGTGCTGCCCGGCATCGGCCACGAACTGCACCCGGCACTGATTGACAAGGCCATCGATCAGCTGCGCACCTTCCTGCCGAAGAAGGTCTGGCGCGAGGCGATGAGCGTGGCGCCGGTGATCTCGCGCGTGGCGTCGAGCGAAGAGCTGGGAGATCCCTA
>JANXSR010000446.1 GCA_025352625.1 Ferruginibacter sp. | reverse complement strand
TTGAATAATAAATTAGAATGAGAGAGTTCTGCTCCTTTAGGCCTACCTGTTGTGCCTGACGTATAAATAATAACGCAAGTGTCTTCTGCATTGCTCCGGTACATTTCAAACTGCGGGGATTGGCCTTCTGTTAAATTGCTTAATGTTGATGTTCCTTCAATTGATGAATACATTTCTGCGCCAGGCATTATCATAAAGAAGTGTTTACACGAGGCAGTATTTTTAAATGCAGCATACCCTGTTTCACCCATGGGTAATTCTGTAGTGCCCGTAAAACAACAATAGGCTTTTGCATCACTGTCTTTCAGGTGATATTCAATCTCCTCTTTTTTTAACAATACACTCAATGGAACTACAACTGCACCCGCTTTTATAATGCCAAAATAAATAATCGGAAAGGCTGGAAGATTAAGGCAGCTCAATGCTACCTTATCACCTGCCTGGATACCAATAGCCTTTAATCCGTTGGCAACTTTACTGGCTGCTGCATTTACCTGGGCATAGGTTAATGAGGTATCCATAAAAGTGAAGGCAACTTTTGCAGGATAGCGTTTAGCGCTGTCCTCAAGAATCATGGCTAGGTTAAGCATCGTTAAAAAATATTTTTTTAAAAAAATTAGCCGACAATTGTATCTAAATGTAAATACAAATTTTAAAAAAAGGGGCAATTTTTTGCCGCCAACGATTGATTCAGCCTTTATTATTTATACTGCCGTCCAAAAAAAGAATAATCATGTAAAACATATTCTTTAATCGCTGAAGGCATTAGGTGTATTTTATAATTTCTGCCAATGGTATAACACAAACATGTTCCTGCCATTTGATTTGCCTGTTAAAAAATATCCCTTAATTTTGCGGCATGACAACAGAAAATTTGAAGGATATGAGAGACCGTGTGCTGGTCTTGAGGAGGTTTCTTTGACGTCGCTAACAGAACATATAAAATAGACAACGACAAGCAACTCTCGCTTTCACCGGGCTTTTGGGATGATAATGCCCGGGCCACTTCCATTTTAAAAGAAACAAAAGTTAACGAGTATTGGGTTAACATGTATAACGACGTTGTGCAACTGGTAGAAGATTTTGCCGTGCTTTTTGAATTTTGGAAAGAAGGAGAAGCAACCGAAGAGGAAGTGAAAGAAGCTTTTACCAGCGCCAATGCAGCCATTGATGAAGCAGAGTTTAAAAGCACTTTAAATGACCCTGCCGATGCGCTGCCAGCAGTGCTGCAGATTAATAGCGGTGCCGGTGGTACAGAGAGCCAGGACTGGGCAGAAATGCTTGCCCGCATGTACAGAATGTACGGCGAAAAGCAAGGCTGGGCAGTTAGTGAATTAGACTGGCAATGGGGCGATGGAGCTGGTATAAAAACCTGTACATTTCAATTTGACGGTCCCTTTTCTTATGGTTTTTTAAAGGCTGAAAGTGGTGTACACCGATTGGTACGCATCAGTCCGTTTGATAGCAATGCACGCAGACATACAAGCTTTGCCAGCGTATATGTGTATCCGCTAATTGATGACAGCATAGAAATAACCGTAAACCCTGCTGATGTAGAGTGGGCTTTTTTTAGAAGTGGCGGCAGCGGTGGACAAAATGTAAATAAAGTGGAAACTGCAGTACGTTTAACACACAAACCAAGTGGCTTTATTGTTGAATGCCAGCAGGCACGTACACAGGGCGAAAACAGGGAGAAGGCAATGGCGATGTTAAAAAGCCGGCTGTACGAAGAAGAAATGCGTAAACGCCAGGCAGCACTGGATGCCACCAACAGCAGCAAAAAGAAAATAGAGTGGGGAAGCCAGATTCGCAGCTATGTTTTTCATCCCTATAAAATGATCAAAGACCACCGCACTGATTTTGAAGTTGGTAACGTCGGTCCTGTAATGGATGGAGAATTGGACGGTTTTATTAAAGCTTATTTAATGAGTGAAAAAGAAGTGGAGAGTTCTTAATATTTTGGTGTTACGAAGTGATTAAAAAGTACAAAGCCTGCTTAAATTACAATTACATTAAAATCTATTTTAAATAAAAAAATAGTTGTAGTGAACAAGGATGGTAATTTTTTGTAAAATAATATTCAATAAAAAAACAAACATGAAGAAGTATTTTTTTTTATTTGCGGCTTTTTT
>JANXSR010000421.1 GCA_025352625.1 Ferruginibacter sp. | reverse complement strand
AATAAAAAAGACCACGATTTAAATCGTGGTCTTTTTTATTAAAATTAAAGCGTTTTATGAGTCTTACTTAATGAATAACTTTTTCTTCTATATTACCCCCATTTTTTACCAATAAAGTTCCCTGAACATAATTTTCACCATGCTGCGACTCATCCAATCCTGCATTTTCTTCATCTTCAGAAACACGTAATGGATTAATAAAGTTGATAAATTTAAAAATAATCCATCCTACCACAAAACTATAGCTAGCCACAATCAACATTCCTTTAAACTGTGTAAAAAATAGATCTCCACCAAAAAACAGTCCCTGGTGATTACCCGTAGCATCAACGACTACACCACTGTTAACTGCGTGAGATGCAAAGATTCCGGTTAACAACATCCCTACAATACCACCTACACCATGACAGGGAAATACATCTAAAGTGTCATCAACCTTAGACCTTGTACGTAAAGAAACAGCTAAATTTGAAATAATAGCTGCAATAAAGCCAATAAATGCACTATGGGCAATCCCAACAAAACCAGCGCCAGGTGTTATTGCAACCAACCCTACTACTGCACCAATACAAAACCCAAGTACTGAAGGTTTCTTACCTCTTAATACATCAAAAAACATCCAGGATAAACCTGCAGTAGCAGCAGCCGTATTGGTGGTTGCAAATGCCGAAACAGCTAATGTATTTGCAGCCAAAGCTGAACCTGCATTAAAACCAAACCATCCAAACCAAAGTAATCCGGTTCCAATTAACACATATGGAACATTTGCCGGATGATTTTCTATATTTTCAATATGAGATCTTCTTCTTTTTAAAACCAGCGCCCCAGCCAAAGCTGCACAACCTGCTGTAATGTGCACAACCGTACCTCCTGCAAAATCTAACACTCCCATTTTAAATAAAAAACCATCCGGGTGCCAGGCCCAATGACAAACGGGAAAATAAATAAATAAACAAAACAGTACTATAAATAAGGCATAAGAAGTGAATTTTACCCTTTCAGCCACAGCTCCTACCACTAAAGCAGGCGTAATAATTGCAAACATTAACTGAAAAATAGAAAATAGTGTTAAAGGAATAGTTGGACCACCAAACCATGGTGCACCAGAAACTACATTTTTGTAAAACAAATGAGACATTGGATTTCCAATAATACCATTTATAGATGTTCCAAATGACATTCCGTACCCAACTGTAAGCCATAATACAGTAACAATACCTGCTGCAACAAAACTTTTAATCATAGTACTTAATACATTCTTACGATTAACCATACCACCATAAAAAAATGCAAGACCAGGTGTCATTAAAAATACCAATGCAGTTGCAATAAGTACCCAGGTAATATCTCCTGTAACATATTTAGACGTATCAGCAAAAACTTCTGCTGTAGGAAAAAATAAACTTCCAATTGCAACAGCTGTGAGTGCTAGAAAGGGAAGCACTTCCCTAATTCCAATTTTTTTCATAAAATGCTTTTTTTAATATTAAAAATATTAATATATTTATTAACTTTACAATAATAGTCAAAATTTTAAACTATTGAATAAAATATATTCATAATTTATGAACATTTGTATAATAAATAGAAAATAATTAAAAAAAGAGAAGTAAAATAAATTTATTTTATTTTAAAAACATTTCTGCATTTAATAAACAGTATAAAAAAGCCCCCTTAAAAAGGGGGCCCTAACAATGTTTCATTATTTCTTTATACCAGATATCGGGCTATTACATTACCATCTGCTGTTTCCAGCAAAGAAGTCCCTACTAAAAATTCATCTACTTTTTCAGCACAATCCCTTCCTTCTTTAATAGCCCAAACAACCAACGATTGCCCCCGGCGCATATCGCCTGCTGTAAAAATCTTGCTGATATTTGATTGATAATTTTTCTCCGTTGCTCGTACATTCCCCCTTTCATCTAATTCTAATTCTAATTCCTTAATTAAACCTTCATGTTGCGGATGTACAAACCCCATAGCTAGTAAAGCCAATTCACAGGGAACTTTTCTTTCACTACCTTTTATCTCTACAAATTGCGCAGGCTGTTCGTCTACAACTTTCCACTCCAGGTCAACCAAAATTAAAGCTTTCAAATTCCCTTTCTCATCGCCAATAAATTCTTTGGTTGCAACAGCCCATTTTCTATCACACCCCTCTTCATGGGAAGATGTTGTCTTTAATAACATCGGGTAAGTTGGCCATGGCATTATAGTATTTCTAGACTCCGGTGGTTTGGGTAATAATTCAAACTGGGTTACCGAATCAGCCTTGTGTCTATTGCTGGTACCAACACAGTCACTTCCGGTATCCCCACCACCAATTACAATTACATTTTTTCTTGTTGCAAAAATTTCCTCCTCAGCTAGCGGTTTATCAGCCAATCTTTTATTCTGCTGCTTTAAAAACTCCATCGCAAAATAAACGCCTTTCAATTTTCTGCCAGGGATTGGCAAATTTCTCGGAACAGTAGATCCTCCTGCCAAAACAATTGCCTGAAATTCTCTGAGTAAATCGCTTATACTTATATCAACACCTACATTTGCATTGCATTTAAAAACTATTCCCTCCTCTTCCATTAATTTCACACGCCTGTCAATAACCCATTTTTCCAACTTAAAATCAGGAATTCCGTATCTTAATAAACCTCCCGGCGCATCGTCTCTTTCAAAAACAGTAACAGTATGTCCTGCAATATTTAACTGAGCCGCCGCCGCAAGCCCCGCAGGGCCACTTCCTACAATGGCTACCTTTTTACCCGTACGGGATATTTGCTTATGAGGCTTAATAAACCCTTTATCAAAGGCTATTTCAATAATGTGTTTTTCAATTTCCTCAATGGTAATTGCCGGCTGATTAATACCCAGCACACAAGCTGTCTCACAAGGTGCCGGACAAATTCTGCCGGTAAACTCCGGAAAGTTATTGGTAGAAGCAAGTATTTCGTAGGCCTCTTTCCAGCTTTTGCGATATACTGCATCATTAAACTCAGGAATCACATTTCCCAAAGGGCACCCATTGTGGCAAAAAGGAACGCCACAATTCATACACCTTGCAGATTGCTGATTCAGTTTTTCATCAGGATATCTTTCTATAAATTCTTTATAATCTTGTACACGTTCCTGTGCCGGACGTTTTGCAGGAAGCTCTCTCGTAAATTCTAAAAAGCCGGTTGGTTTGCCCATTGTATTATTTTATTTTCAGTTGGTTATTTATTTTCAAGTTTCAAGTTATTGTCCCAACACTATCGCTTTATTGAACTTTAGTGGCGTCGCACTCTTGTACATTTTAACTTTATTCAACTTTCTCAAAAGCGTTCGTTCGCCAAATTTATCAGCGTTTAGTTTGCTTTTATTTAAGTTTTCCTTGTTTGGATGACAATAATATTTTTTCCATTACTTTTTTGTAGTCTTTAGGAAATACTTTTACAAAATTTTTCAATTGATTCTCAAAATCATCCATTACAAATTTAGCTACAGTGCTTTTTGTATAATTAAAATGATTACTGATCAACCTGTATAATTCCTCTTTATCAGTATCACTTACAGGATCAAGATCAACCATTTCTTTATTACAGTTTGTTTCAAAATTCCCTTTAACATCATATACATAAGCAATACCACCACTCATTCCTGCTGCAAAATTTCTACCCGTATTACCCAATATTACTACACTGCCGCCAGTCATATATTCACATCCGTGATCTCCTACCCCTTCTACCACTGCGGTAGCGCCTGAGTTTCGTACTGCAAAACGTTCGCCCGCTTTTCCTCTAATATAAGCTTCACCTGAAGTGGCGCCGTAAAAGGCCACGTTACCAATGATGATGTTATCTTCCGGAACAAAAGTTGCCCTGGCTGAAGGATAAACAATCAATTTAGCTCCACTCAATCCTTTTCCAAAATAATCATTCGCATCCCCTTCCAGTTCCATTGTAACTCCTTTTGTATTAAAGGAACCAAAGCTTTGACCTGCAGTACCTGTAAATTTAAAATGAATAGTGTCATCCGGTAAGCCTGCAGCCTTATATTTTTTAGAAATTTCATTGGACAAAATAGTACCTGTTGTTCTGTCGATGTTTTTAATATTGAAAGAAGCTGATACTTTTTGCTGATTGTCTAATGCAGGCTTTGCAGCGGCCAATAATTGCCAATCCAATACATTATCCAATTCATGATCCTGATCTTCTTTATGATAAAGACCTGTATAAATAGAAGCTGGTTCTTTATACAAAATAGGAGATAGGTCTAGTTTACTGTATTTCCAATGAGTGATATCTGGTCTTGTTTCCAAACAATCTACCTGACCCACCATTTCGTCAATTGTTCTAAACCCAAGCTGGGCCATAATTTCCCTTAATTCTTCCGTTAAAAATTTAAAGAGATTTACAATGTGGTCTGCATCTCCGGTAAAGCGTTTACGCAACTGAGGGTCCTGTGTTGCGACACCAACCGGACAGGTATTTAAATGACACTTACGCATCATGATACAACCCTCAGTAACCAAAGCTGCTGTTGCAACCCCCCACTCCTCTGCTCCCAATAAAGTTGCAATGGCGATATCTTTTCCTGTTTTTAATTGTCCGTCTGTTTGTAACACTACACGGCTACGCAATTTATTTCTAACCAAGGTCTGGTGTGCTTCTGCCAAACCCAATTCCCATGGTAAACCTGCATGCTTGATAGAACTGATTGGAGATGCACCCGTACCCCCATCATTCCCAGCAATCAACACCACATCTGCTTTTGCTTTTGCGACCCCTGCTGCAATAGTACCCACACCTGCTTTTGAAACCAGCTTTACATTAATACGGGCTGCTCTGTTGGCATTCTTTAAATCAAATATCAATTGTGCCAAATCTTCAATAGAATATATATCATGGTGTGGTGGTGGCGAAATTAAACCTACTCCTGGCGTTGCATGGCGTACTTTACCAATCCAATCATCTACTTTGTGACCAGGTAATTGTCCACCTTCACCCGGCTTGGCCCCTTGTGCCATTTTTATTTGTAATTCATCTGCCTGCGTTAAATAATAACTGGTAACACCAAACCTTGCAGAAGCTACCTGTTTAATGGCACTTCGCATAGAATCGCCGTTTGGTAATGGTTCAAAACGCATTTCATCCTCTCCCCCTTCGCCTGTATTACTTTTTCCACCAAGACGATTCATGGCAATTGCTAAGGTGCTATGTGCCTCGTGAGAGATCGATCCAAAACTCATGGCACCGGTTGCAAAACGTTTCCATATACCTTCGGCAGGTTCTACTTCATCAATTGAAATTGGCGTTCTGT
>JANXSR010000404.1 GCA_025352625.1 Ferruginibacter sp. | reverse complement strand
GCTTACGGTTGAAAAAGCAGCAGGGCGTGTTGGTGTTGCAAACGAAGGGTATTGGGGCATACCCGTAAAACCTTCCACCACCTACAAAGCATCATTTTACATAAAGGGAACGGGCCGCACGGAACCTTTTCGCTGGCCATGGGAACCCAAACCCACAACACCGCCGCTGCCTGACATTGAAGACAATGCAGCCGGGCCAATCACTGTTTCAATTGAAAGCAATGACGGGAAAACAGTGTATGCTTCCGGAACAATCAATCTTGCAAAAAGTATTTTCTGGAAAAAATATGAGGTAACATTAACAACCAAAGCTGATGTAAAACCTACGGCAGATGCAAGATTTGTAATTACAACAGATCGGGTAGGGCAGTATTATTTTAATCTTGTTTCATTGTTTCCGCCTACCTACAATAATAAACCCAATGGCTTCAGGCCGGAGCTTATAAAAATGATGGCTGATATGAAGCCAAGATTTTTACGTTTCCCCGGCGGCAATTATTTAGAAGGGCCGTTGATTACAGATGCCTTTCCATGGAAAACTACACTAGGCCCACTAGAGCAAAGGCCGGGTCATAAAGGCTCCTGGGGTTACCGGGCTTCTGACGGATTGGGTTTGCCTGAATTTTTACAATGGTGTGAAGACATAGGCGCAGAGCCATTGCTGGCCGTGTACGGTGGTTATTCATTGAGTGGAGATCATGTTGATGCCGGCCCGTTGTTACAACCGTATGTGGATGATGCGCTGGAGGAAATTGAATACGTGATGGGAGACGTAAATACTTATTGGGGCGCTAAACGTGCAGCAGACGGGCATCCTGCACCATTTAAGCTGACCTATATTGAAGTGGGCAATGAAGATTGGTTCGACAGGACGAATAGTTATGATGGCAGGTTCAAACAATTCAGGGCGGCCATAGAAAAAAAATATCCTTCCCTGCATGTCATCTCAACGATTGCTGAAACACAATATCCAGACCTGAAAATAACCGGGAACAAAAAGCCGGAAGTAGTAGATGAACATTATTACCGTAACTCGTGGGAGATGTGGGAGAATGCTGCACAATATGATACCTATGATCGCAATGGGCCTAAAATATTTGTGGGTGAATGGGCAACAAGAGAAGGAGCACCAACAACCAATTTGAATGCGGCATTGGGCGATGCCGCCTGGATGACTGGCATGGAAAGGAATGCAGACCTGATCATTATGTCTTGTTACGCACCCTTGTTTGTAAATGTAAACAAAGCCACCGCAACAGCGCCGAAAGCATGGCAATGGGATTCTGATTTAATTGGCTATGACGCATTAAACAGTTACGGCTCTCCATCGTATTATGTTCAAAAATTATTTGGAAACTTGCTGGGAGATAAAGTTGTACCCATGACTGCAAGTAACATTCCAACGCAGCCAAAGCCACTTACTAAAAGAGACAGTGCGGATGGAATAAAAACAGCCCCTAAGGTGCCAACTGTTTTTTACAGCGCAACAATGGATGAAAAATCAGGTATGGTATATCTAAAACTGGTTAACACAACTGGCAAACAACAACCCGTAAACATAAACCTTGATGGTGTTGCCAAAGTTTTACCGCAGGCAACATTGTTAGTTATCAAAGGCAATAAACCGGAAGACACAAATACAATAACGGAGCCTGAAAAAATCGTACCGTCAACTTCATCAATTAAAGGAGTGGCGCCGAAATTTAAAAGAACGCTGGAGCCATATTCCGTAACCGTGATACAATTGCAGGTGGCTAAATAAAAAAAAGAAGCAGTTTAAAAAAATTAAAATAGTTAATACAAAGTGACAAGCAAATTTATTTTTTCTGCCATACTGATCCTGCTGACTTTTTCTTCATTTTCGCAGGATAAAAAGTTTTACATCTTTCTCAGCTTCGGGCAATCTAATATGGAGGGCAATGCCCCGGTAAGGCCGGAAGATACTGTAAATGTTGACAGCCGTTTCCGGGTGATGGAAGCGGTAGACTGCCCCAATCTTAACAGAAAAAAGGGGCAGTGGTATACAGCAGTTCCACCATTATGCCGCTGCCATACCGGCCTAACGCTTACCGATTTTTTTGGCAGAACAATGATCGCCAGTTTGCCCGATGATGCAAGAGTTGGTATTATCAACGTATCGGTTGGCGGTTGTAAAATGGAGTTATTCGATAAGGATAATTATCAGTCTTATGTTGCCACTGCGCCTTCGTGGATGCTGGGCATGATAAAAGAATATGATGGCAATCCTTACCAGCGGCTGGTAGAAATGGCGAAGCTGGCGCAGAAAGATGGTTTCATTAAAGGTATTCTCCTGCACCAGGGTGAATCCAATCCCAACGATTCTCTCTGGACAAAAAAAGTACAAGTTGTGTACGATAATCTTTTAAAAGATCTTCAGTTGAAATCTGAAAAAGTACCTTTGCTCGCAGGCGAAACAGTCAATGCGGACCAGGGTGGTGTTTGTGCAGGCATGAACAAGATCATTGCAACGCTGCCACAAACCATAAAGAACGCTTATGTAATATCATCGGCAGGTTGCACCGATGCAGCGGATAATTTACATTTCGATGCCAACGGATATAAAGAACTGGGCAAACGCTATGCAGAAAAAATGCTGACCCTAATACAGTAGCTTGCAACTGAACAGATCAATTTTTAAATGCCTTTTGGCAACGATGAAAAATATGAACCGTCAACAACAATACCTGAAATTTAAAATTGTATTGGTCGCTTTGTTTGCAACGCAGCTTTGCCTGTATGCACAAGTCAGCAACCCGATGCCTGCGGTGGCGGCTCCAAAGCCAATAGACAGCGTACCGATGGGTGACTGGGAATCGTTCCCCGAAATGAAGCTGGACATTCCCATAGCGCCGGGACCATTCAAGCCAACTTGGGAATCCATTGAAAAAAATTACCCGGGCTCACCTGATTGGTTGCGGCAGGCCAAGTTTGGTATCTGGGTTCATTTTGGCCCGCAGTCTGCCGGTGAAAGTGGCGACTGGTATGCACGGAAATTGTATGTGCAGGGTTCAATAGCCAACAAAAATCACCTCAAAAAATTTGGACATCCATCCGAAGTTGGTTACAAAGAAGTACTGCGTGACTGGAATCCCACCAAACTTGATCCCGCCAAACTCACCAAAATATACCGGGATGCAGGTGCAAAATATTTGATGATACAGGGCGTGCATCACGATAATTATGACATGTGGAATTCTAAATACCAGCCCTGGAACTCAGTTAACATCGGGCCTAAAAGAGATTTGATTGGGGAATGGGCAAAAGCCTGCCGTGCAGACGGGATGCGTTTTGGCGTAACATTCCATCACGAATATAGCTGGTGGTGGTGGCAAACTGCATTTGGCAGTGACACTTCAGGAGATAAGAAAGGAATACCCTATGATGGGAATCTTACACTAGTAGATGGCAAAGGGAAATGGTGGGAAGGGTATGACCCCCGTATGCTGTATGGTATTGATTTGCGTGAATATGATGGGGTAGATAAAAATGCGCATTCCCCATGGTCACCTCCGCCTGCAGGTATATTTTCCAATCACCTGGATTATGCCAAATGGTATGCAAAAAACTGGGCTTTGCGCATGATGGATGTAGTGGAACATTACGATCCTGATTTTATATACACAGATGGAACGGTACAAGGGCCTTTCACGGGCAATGGAACCGGCACAGGGTTAAAGGCAGATGCCATGCAGCATGTGATTGCAGATTACTACAACCGTACATTGAAACGCCGGGGCGTGGTAAACACTTTTAGCATTGTAAAATTTCGCAGCAAAACAAATGGCACTGTAAACACAGAAGAGTTTGGTGTGCCTGAAAAAATAAATACCGAACAAACATGGATAGCCGAAGCGCCGGTGGGGGACTGGTTTTATGCGCCGGGCTTTACTTACAGTTCGGGCATGATGATACGATATGTTATTGAAGCCATCGCACGGGATGGTAATGCTGCATTGTGTATCTCTATTTTACCCGATGGTTCACTGGATGAAGGCAGTTTAAAAATGCTGAAAGAAGTGGGCGTATGGATGCGCCGCAATGGAGAAGCTGTTTATGGCAGCCGGGCCTGGACCATACCCGGCGAAGGAGAAATAATAAAAGGGAAATTGAAAATGCTGCCAGGTGGTGGCCTCACCAAAAGGCAGGCAGATTTCAAGTTTGATACAAAGGACTTCCGTTTTACCATTGGTAAAGACAAAGCGCTGTATGCATTTTGTATGAACGTGCCTGCACCGGGAGAACAACTAAAAATTAAATCGCTTGGTACCGGTGCTGCCAATTTTGGCAAAACAATTAAAAAGCTAACCCTGCTTGGCTACAAAGGAAAGCTGCAATGGAAACAGGAAGCAGATGGGCTTTCAATTACCTGCCCGGCAAAAATACCTTTTGAAACATCTGTTGTGTTTAAGGTAGAATAATCAATTTAATTAACTCCTCCGCATTCGGATAATAAATAGCAATATGGTCAATAAATTTTTAGCGATTTATGTAACGGTAAGTTGCATGCTTTTTAACCAGTTCACACACGCACAGAAGGCTACCAATCCCATCATTTTTGCTGATGTGCCGGACATGTCGATGATACGTGTGGGCGGCACCTATTACATGAGCAGCACCACCATGCACATGAGTCCTGGCTTGCCTGTTATGAAATCAACTGATTTAGTAAACTGGAAATTGGTGAGCTATTGTTATGACACATTGGTAAGTAACGATGAGATGAATCTCGAAAATGGGAAATCCACCTATGGCAGAGGTTCATGGGCAAGCAGTATCCGCTATCATAATGGCACATACTATGTCTCCACGTTTGCAGCAACCAGTGGGAAAACCCATATCTATACTACAAAAAATATTGAAAAAGGTAAATGGAAAGCCATTTCATTTACCCCAGCTTTACATGATCATTCACTTTTTTTTGATGATGATGGAAAAATCTATATGATCTATGGCAACAAGAAACTAACATTGATTGAATTGAAAGATGATCTCACCGGCATTAAGGAAGGTGGCATAAACAAAGTTATTATCGAAGATGTGAGCCAGCCGGGTGAAACTGTGGGCAACAGTGGCTTGGGCGAAGGATCACAACTGTTTAAAGTAAAAGGAAAATATTATCTCTTCAACATAACCTGGCCACATAACGGAATGAGAACAGTAGTCATTCACCGTGCAGATAAACTTACGGGGCCATGGGAAGGAAGAGTGGCATTACAGGATCTTGGCGTGGCGCAGGGTGGATTGATTGACATGCCTGATGGCAAATGGTATTCCTACCTGTTCCGTGACTATGGTGCAGTAGGTCGTATTCCTTATTTGGTTCCTGTAAAATGGGAAGATGGCTGGCCCTTGTTGGGCAATGATGGTAAGGTGCCTGAAACCGTTGATCTGCCTGCAAACAAAAGTTTAATACCGGGTATAGTTGCTTCAGATGAATTTAGCCGCAAGCCAAATGAACCCGCCTTGCCACTGGCTTGGCAATGGAATCACAATCCCGATAATAGCTTATGGTCGCTCACAACAAGGAAAGGCTTTCTCCGGCTTAAAACGGGGAGACTTGATACCTCTTTTTTATTGGCAAGAAATACACTAACGCAACGCACCATCGGCCCTGTTTGCACCAGCAGCATTTCATTGAATGTATCCGGTATGAAAGATGGAGATGTTGCCGGGCTCTGCTTATTACAAAAGAATTATGGGTTTGTTGCAGTTCAGGTAAGTGGTAACACCAAATCAATAGTAATGATCAATGCAGGCAATGGGTTCCCAGAAACTGCTGCCAGCATTCCATTTACCACCAACACCGTCTACCTGAAGGCGGCCTGTAATTTTACAGAGAAGAAAGACGTGGCAGATTTTTATTACAGTCTGGATGGTAAAACATGGCACCTGATTGGTACCAAATTAAAGATGACGTACACCCTGCCGCATTTTATGGGCTACAGGTTTGGCCTGTTTAATTATGCAACTAAACAAGCCGGTGGGTTTGCAGATGTTGATTTTTTTCGTATAGCAGGTAAATAGACTAAACTGCTACGGCATTGATTACAATACGACCAGTCATTTAATTTTTACCTGATGCAGTTTAACCTGGTACAGATGCAACTAATTAGATTAACAAC
>JANXSR010000358.1 GCA_025352625.1 Ferruginibacter sp. | reverse complement strand
ATCATCGAATCTTTTTGATCCTGTACCAACTGCGGATCACTTGATGCAAGCAATCTTCCGTTGCGGTCAAACACATTGCCTGCCTGTAAGCGGCTCATCAAAATATTGATCCTGGGATTATAACTGTACATCCTGGCACCGCTGCGATCGGCTACCAGTGCAGGTTCTACAATCCATTTCTTTTCATGAAAAGTATAACCGGATACATTGATCGCTAACAACAGAATCGCCATACAGGCCGCCAGTAAAGCCGGCATTAAATTTTTATCCTGCCGCCGGGTGATGTACTTCATTTGCACCTGCGTGCCGCTTTGTCTTGATACACTCAATAAAAAACCAGCTGCTATCATGCTGCACAAAAGCGAGGTTCCTCCATAACTGATGAATGGTAATGCAACTCCTGATAAAGGCAAGGCACCGGTTGAACCACCCGCAATCAGCAGAAATTGTACAAAGGTTCCGATGCCTGCACCGGCACATAAATAAAACAAGAAAGGTGCACCTGCCTGTCGCCCGATGATGATAGACCGGTGTAAATAGATCAGAAATAAAATAAAAATACAGGTAATGCCGGCCCAGCCAAATTCTTCGCCGATGGCAGGCAATATCATATCCGTATGCGCTTCCGGAATTGTTTTGGCAAAACCTTCACCGGCACCCTGGCCAGTAATGCCACCTGTTGAAATTGCCCAGATGCCATTGGCAACCTGGTCGCCGCCATATACCTGGTTGTTCCATGCATCCGACCAGATGGCTTTACGGTCAACCAGTCTTTGTATCGGCCCCGGAATTATTTTTGCCAGCACCGGTATTTTATCCAGCAATAAAAATCCGCTTACAACTACCAATGCCATTACTGCAGACTCACTCAAATTCTTTTTAGCAACCAGCATATACAATGCAAGTGCAGCTGCTGTGATGCCGGTTGCATACCATGGATTTTTAAAGATCCAGGTAGCAATGGCATACAACACCATGGCTGCAACTACCTGCATAAAATCGCCTCTTGAAAAAGAAAAAAGAAGGATGAAGGTAAAGCAGCAAATGATGGCGGGGCCAAGATCTCCAAGCGCCAGGAACAACAGAATAGTTGTAATGATGGCAAACACAGCAAAGACAAAAAACGACACTCTTTTATTGAAGGAAGGATATTCGGAAATGAACTTTTCATTTTTCGCAAAGAAGCCGGCAAGAAAAATGATTACCATGTATTTAACAATCTCACTCGGCTGAAAGCCAAACAAATTTACTTTAACGCCGCTGCCTTCAGGGCCGGTGCCGAATAAAATAGTAAGACATAATAAGCCCGCTGCACCCAATGCCCATGGCCATCCATTTGCAGCTTTACGGTTGTTGATTAAAACAAAAAAGCGGTAGAAGGCGGTGTCGGGTGTAAACTTTTTAAGGTTGATGAATTGCAGTGCCAGTATGCCTGCGAGCCCGATGCAGAAATAAATGAAAGTACTTTTTGCAAGAAAGCGGTCACGCAAAGGATCCTGCAGACTGAACAGGGTGATGAATGAAATGCCGGTCAGGATCATGATCACCGGCAACAGCAACTGATCAGTCGCCGGGAAACGAATGGTGAAGATGAGGTGCAGTAAAAAGAAAGCCGCAAAAAATGTGATGGTAATTGTCCAGAACCAGTTGGTTACTTCATCTGGTGTTCTTACCAAAAATGCTTTTTCTTTTTTGAACGTGCTGAAATCTTTGGCAGCAAAAAGCCGCATGGTATGGGGCGACTGTACAAAATTAAAACTGGCATCGCTCTGTAATTTTTCTGTTCCCTGTGAACGTCCAAATTCATACCCCGGTTGCAAAGGAATAATTTCATAAGATTTATTTTCAGGTAATCCTGAAAAATTGTATTTACCTGAAGCGTCCGTCCGTGCATAGGCATTGAAAGAAAGTAATTGCAGGTTCTTTGCTGAATCAGGAACATAAATTCTTCTCACCCCATCCTTAAACTGTATGGTGTTGTTTTCATCTTCGAGTTGATCGGTAGAAGTGCTGCTATCCTGCGGCACCAGCAACTTTAATCTTACCAGCACGCCGGAGGCCGGACGATCATCAGGACCTTTGATGTTACCCGAAATGTTGTACCTGCCAAGGCTAACACTCGTCTGCGCAGTAACAGCTAACGGATGCAATTTTTCTTTTTCATAAGTAATGGAGTCTGCTTCCGCAAAGCCCAGCAAATTTCTTGACAGCAGCACCCTTTTCTTAAAAGATTTGCCACCCTTTACGAAAGCCTCTTCTGCATTTACAAAATATTTTTTCTTATTGAGTTCGCCGATATTATCCATGATGGAACCGGCATCTTTTGCAGACAGGGTTGCAGCCGCAAATGCGATGTCTTTCGGGTCTTCGAAATACAAACCATTCTTCAATAAACCTTCCATGCTTTCACCCGGCTTACCTGCATTTAAATTGATCATCGTGCCGTTTTGCAGCCTCGTATCCACATCTGCAAAGTCACGTTGCAATACAGTATATAATTTCCAGAACAGCATGGCCATGATGCCGCCAATAAGCAGCAGGATAAGGCGTTCCAGCTTTCGGTTAGCAAACGGGTTGGTGATAGCCGCCATGGATTATTTAGGATTTGGATGCGTGATAAATATAGAATCTTTAAACTTTCCGGCTACCAGTGAATCTGCAAAAAACACCGCATACTGCACCGGTATACGGCAATTAACAAAGCGTACATTTTTTAAGACAATGTTGTTCTTTTGCAACATCAGCCCGACATCAAAATTTTTAAATACCAGGCTATCCAGCACAATGTGTTTAGCGGAAGAATTAATAATTAATGCCGGCCCTTTGTATGCACTGTCTGCCATGATGATAGAACCATTGCCTTTCAAATAAAAACTGTCTTTGCTGATTACCATAGGATCAGCTATTTCCAGCACAGTGCCTTCTGCAGGCAAAGCAACTGTTTTGGTTGAATCATTGATTTGCGTCATCAGCTGATTGAGCACTTCATTCTTTTTTGTTGCAACCGGCGCAGGCATCACGGCTTTTGGTACCATACTTTTTTTATAGGCGGCCATTAATGCAACACCGACTATGGCAATGAAAAGAAGTGTCAGCAATACTATGCGGCTTCCACGATTTTTTTTAGAAGGTATCTTATCTTTTTTCGGAAGCAGTTCATCTGTAGAAAGAGATGATGTAATTAGCTCCTTTTTTCTTTCCACCCTGACAGGCTCCGGCTTTAGCTTTGGCTCTTTATTATTCTCCACCAGCACGGCGGTAATGTTATCATTTCCGCCAGCATCGTTGGCTGCATCAATCAATGACTTCGTTTTTGAGGCCAAACTTTTTTCTGTCGTCAGTACATCAATAATGGTTGCTGAGCTGATCATATCTGTAAGGCCATCGCTGCACAGCAACAGCAAATCTCCGGAGAGAAAGGGTGATTCACCTGTCTCGATAAAATCATCGGCTGTAGTAATGTCTTCTTCAAAACCCAATGCCTTGTTGATCTCGTTTCTTCTCGGGTGCCGCATGGCTTCTTCTTCAGATAACCGGCCGGACTCTTCCAGAAATCCCACGGCAGAATGATCCCTGGATATTTTAATCAATGACCTGTCACGCAGCAAATAAATTCTGGTATCGCCCACATGTGCATACCAGCATTTGCTATTTTTTATATCCACCACAGCGCAGGTGAGTACACATGCCATGCGCTCATTTTTTGCACCCGGTTTTTTTTGCTGGTTTATTTTTGTATTGGCCGCAACAATGGCCTGCTGCAGGGTTTCAACCACATCTTCTGAAATGGTTTCCAGCTTTTTCATGATCACCGACCGGGCAATAGCCGCAGCAATATCACCGCCTTTATAGCCGCCCACACCATCAATTACGCAGGCTACCAAAAACCGCTTGTTGATAATTTCACGGACGAAGAAAGTGTCTTCATTCTTCTCCCGGCGCCGGCCTTTATCTGTTATACCAAAAAAGTATTCAGCCATTTTTATGCGTTTGTTTAATGTCAGAAAAATGTGCTACCAGTAACACCAGGCTGATCACCAACAATCCTATCGCTAAGAATTTGTCCATGTTATACTTTAAATATGTTGATAGAAACAATGCCATTCAAAACAATCCTTGAGTTCATCGGAAGCTCCGTCCAGATGGGCACATCACTTGTACTGTTGCCCACTTCATGTTCATTTACAATGGTCTTTTCACCAAAGGAGGCAACAAAGAATTTATCCGCAGTTTTATCAAAACGGATAGAAAGATGTGGTGAAGAAACCCATTCGGATGGAATGCGGAAAACCCCTTGCTGGTCCTGCTTTTCATCTATACCTGCAACAGTTATGATGTCATCTTTAATCAGGTATTCCAGTTTTTTACCGGCGAATTTTTTATCAGGAAGCGTGGCCTCTAAGCGGGCAAGGTACCTGGGGACTTTTGGATCATTCACGTCACCCAGTACCAGCCCTTCGTTCCAGGGAATTTCATAATAGCCATCGCTGTAAAAAGTAAAGTCTTTTAAAATTTCATCTGCAATATCAAATGTTTGGGCAATACCGGTCTGGCGTGGAATAAAAGTTACCCGCAGGTTTTCTTCTTTCTGCTGCACATTGCCCGGCAACAATTTCCCGATAAAACTCTTGTCGCCTTTTTCATAATCAGGGTGAGATACAAAACGGAAAACCCATTTATTGGCAGAGGCTGTCACCTTCTTTCCTTTCTGCCGGTGCTCCTGTAAAATGGTATAGAAAGCCTTTACGGATTCTTTAATGATGAGAGAAAAGATGCCCCGGTTATTGTCCATAAACTTGTTATAGTCGGGCGGACTAAAACAGATAATGTACTCGTGGTAAAAGATGACCCTGTCTGCAAATGAAAGCTCTGTAACAGACTCCTTAAATTTTTCGATGATGTATTTGTATACCAGGTCAGGGGTCAAGGAAAATGTTTCTGTAACACCGGCTTCTTTTTTAAGAAACCAGTCGTGTACCCCGGATCGCTGCCAGAACGTAGGTTTTGTAGTTGTGTGCATGGGCTATGTTTAAATTTTACTCTTGGTAAATTCATCGCCTGCAATAACAAGATGCATAGCAGCTGTTATAGCAAACGTTGGTGTTCCCGTAAATTTTTGTGCAGTAAAATTTATGCCCTGGTGTTGTAGTTTAAATTAAAAACTGTTCTCTTTATGCAGGTAGTGATTTGGTAAGTGTTGCTTATTTATACTTTGTTAAAAAAAAGCCGGTATTTAAAAGCCATTTATTATTGATGGCATGAAAGTAACAGATCATTTCTTAAAGAATTGCCAAAGCTGCCAAATGATTTAGTGAAGGAAAACATAAAATTATTTATAATTTTTAAAGATGGGTTCATCGCCTTGTTTTTAAAAGCAGCATTTTGTGTAATTGTAAAGTAAAATCCTGCGATACACAAGGTTAACTTTTTTCAGGGCGGTGGCAGTTAATAATTAAGCTTTTGTTACGGTCAAAGGTTTTCCTAATTTCAACACAGCGCCTGCCTACGAAAACCTGCCCTATAAAACCATTACTTCATTCCAGCACCCGACAGTGAAAACAGTATCCCGGCTAATTTATTGGAAAGAGATTTCGATTTAATCTCAGCGCTTTGATATCAAATTGTTTGAAATTCGTAATGATCTCTTTGAACTTCGTTGTAAAAACTTTGCTGAACAGCGTTTCTTTGTATCTTAAAATCATAACACAATTAAACAATGCAAAAGATTAGTCATTTATTAATTTTTGTTTTTTTATTGCTTGCTCAGTATACTTTTTCTCAAAAGACAGATAGTATAAAAAGTCTCCCTTATGTTTCCGGTGCAGTGAGTGTTACCAATAACGGTATTTCTATTGTACCCAGTTTTTCGTTAGGCAAACCTGCAGTTCAATTTAACATGTATATGGGAAAAAACAGGTTGAGCTTTGAACCCGACATCCGGTTCTCATTGAAAGGAAAACCCTGGTCCATGCTTTTCTGGGGCAGGTACAAAGTAGTAACCGGCAACAGGTTCAACATGAATGTTGGTGCCCATCTCGGGCTGAATTACAGAACATCACCGCTACTAATAAACGGGGATACCAGCACTACAACAGTTACAAGACGTTATTTGGCAACCGAATTATTTCCCAGGTATTCGCTTACAAAAAATATCAGTGTCGGCATCTATTATTTGTATTCACATGGTTTGGATGCAGGCACCATCGGGAACACACACTTTGTTACGTTCAACACGAATTTTTCGAATGTCAAAATATCAGATCAGTTTTTTATAGGGTTCAACCCTCAATTTTATTATTTAAAACTTGATGCAGAGGATGGTTTTTATTTTACCTCCACATTGACTGTTGCAAAGAAAAATTGTCCGCTCTCTGTTTCATCCACCATCAACAAAATAATTAATACAAATATTACGGGAAGCAAAAACTTTGTATGGAATGTAAGCCTGGCTTACGCTTTCAAAAAAAAGAATCTCAAATAACAGCATGTATTATGAAATTGGTAAGTTTGTGGCAAATGAGAACGATTGAAACCATAGAAGAATTCTACACAAGAAAATTCGGAGGGGTGCCTGCGGATATTCGTAAAGAGATCGGGCATTTCAACCTGTTTAAGTTAGATCCGTTTGTGGGGGCGAATGCCAAGCCTGTTCCTTATGCCCGGAGGGATTTTTTTAAGATCATGTTGGTAACAGGTAACTACCGGATGCACTATGCTGATGGGATTGCCGAAATACAAAAGCAGGCATTGGTTTTTTCTAATCCGCA
>JANXSR010000346.1 GCA_025352625.1 Ferruginibacter sp. | reverse complement strand
GTGTGGTTGAATTTGATGCCTCATTAAATGCTGTCAGCATCGAAGAAAAGCCAACAATGCCAAAAAGCAATTATGCTGTTCCAGGTTTATATTTTTATGATAATGAAGTGGTGAATATTGCTAAAAACATACCTCCAAGCCCAAGGGGTGAATATGAAATTACAGATGTCAACAGGATATATCTTAAAAATAAAAAATTAAAAGTAGGTGTGTTAGACCGAGGTTTTGCGTGGTTGGATACCGGCACATTTGAATCGTTGAATGATGCAAGTGAATACGTAAGGGTAATAGAAAAAAGACAGGGTTTAAAAATAGGATGTCCCGAAGAAATTGCTTATAGAAGGGGGTTTATCAATAAAGAACAGTTGTTAAAACTAGCAGCAGGCTTAAGTAAAAGTGGTTATGGTGAATACCTGAAAAGAGTTGTAGTTTCTTAAGTTTAGTAATCCCATATAACAGCTTTAAAGGACAATTTTATTTCATACCCAAAAACTTATCCGGACCAAAAATAATTACTGCCAGCAATCGCTTGGTTTCGTGAATTGTCTTTTTTAAAGTCCATGAATTAATTAACAAGTAAAAATATTTTTTTATTGCCATCAGGTATTTTTTAGTATACAGTTGCTCAAGAAACACATTGTATACAAATCCGTTTTTTTGCTTTTTATTTTCCTCAATCAAATCAGGATGTTGTGCAACGAGATGACTTGTTCTAATACTGTTTGCCTGAGATTTTTTTATTGTTCGCAAAGCACTTACTAAGTCATTACTTTTACCACTATGGTTATTACCAAATATTCTGTACTTGAATAAGATTTTATCTATAAAAAAAACTTTTTTGCTTCTATTTTCCAATAAAATAAAAGCCGCAATGGGGTGATCCTGATAGGCAAGTTCACTATCTGGTAAGGATATCATTAGAGTTTTAAATTTTTGAATATCAAGATATTTTTTATTCAGGCAAAACGCACTGCCTAGCCAAACTCCTTTGTTACACAAAATGGCATTGCGTAATAGCTTGTCCATTTTATCAGTATCACCTAAACTTTTTTTTACAATTTTGGAGGTATTGGAATGAGTGTTATCATTATTATAGGCCCTGCTTTTGCCATTACCGTCAATACACTCATAATCATGGGTTACTAAAATTCTATTTTCATCTGCAGAAAAAGCCTGTGTAATTTCTTCAAGCTTATTTGAACGCCAGATATCATCGCCATCTAAAAAACTAAGTATATCGCCCGTTGCTTCTTCAATCCCCTTGATAAAAGCCAACAGCACACCACTATTTTTGGGCATTTTAATGTACTTTATTTTATGGGCATATTTTTTTATAATAGAGGCAGAGTTATCAGTAGAGCAATCGTCAATAACAATTATTTCATCAGGTGGTAATGTTTGTGCAAAGAGGCTGCACAGGCATTCTTCTACATATTTTTCAAGATTATATACGGTAACTATGGTGGAAATTTTCATTAACGTTTTTTATTTTTTGCCAAAATATTGCTACAATGAAAAACCTCAAGCCCTTCGTGGTATTGCTTTATACGATTTAATCCATTAGGAAGTATTATATAAAGCTCAAATTTTTCATGCAACAAATTCCAAAAATCCCTAAAAAAAACTCTTGCGTCAATCATGCACTCTCCAAATTCAAACTGAATAAATTCAATTGCGTTATTCTCCAACATTTTTTTTGCGCCTTTCAATACATTCAACTCAAACCCTTCCACATCAATTTTTAAAAAGTTAATGTAGGCAATAGCATTTTGAGTACAATAATTATCAATTGTATCCATCTTAATTTTTTCTTCAGTAAAATTTGCTATTTCCCTAGTAATAATATGTTTGGAATACACAGAGGATAAAACATTGCTATTTGTTGGAACATATAAAGTGCATCCAGATACAGTTTCAGATAATCCGAAATTATTTAGTGCAATATTGGACTTGCCTTCCATTTTTGCTTGTAACTGTAGAAAGGTATTTTTTGCAGGCTCAAAGCAGTGTATTTGATAGCTGGTATCTGCATCCTTTTTGCTCTTGTGAATTATCTTTTCTAATGCCAAAGCATAATTTCCTTCGTTGGCACCAATATCAAATATTTGGAAATGCGTACCCTCTCTTCTTTCTGAAAATAGGGTTTTAAAAATATTTAATTCACCACTATGTAAAAAGCTGCCACCTCCCCAATAGTTCATTCCTACTTTGGCAGTATGAAATAATTTTTCCCAGAGGGGCTGAAAAATTGAAGAACGCATCACACGTTGAACTATTTTTTTCATTACTCATTCAATTGAGTTTTAAATAAAAGGTTATTAAGTGAAAATACCAATCATTTATCAAACTAAGACAATACGTTTTTAAGTTTATAAACGTTAATTAAATACCTCGTTAAAAATATTTTAAGCTTATTTTGTGAAAAGTGTTTTGTGAGGTTCCCTGTATCTTTAGTTGAAATGTTCACGCAACCATATAATGGCTTTATCAACATTAATAAATAACATAAAAAGCAAACAAGGGCTAAGGTCTGCGGGCGTCTATACTTTTACAAATTTTTTTACAAAGGGTATATCTTTTTTACTTATCCCGATTTTTACTAATCCCAAATTTTTAACGCCGGCGGATAATGGCTTATTGAGTTTGTTTAGCAGCTCAGTAATTTTTTTAATGCCTTTTATATCGCTTGGCCTCACACAATCTACAAGTACAGACTTTTTTAAACTTAAAAAAAAGGAATTTAAAGATTTCTTCACCACCGGTTTTGCTTTAACTATAATAACAACACTGTTATCTGTTACAGTAATTTATTTACTAAAGGATTTTCTGCATTTAAAATATGGCTTCCCCATAAATTTTGTTTGGATAGTTCCGGCTGTAACTTTTTTAAACTTCTGTTCAGAACAAATAACAGGTCTTATCCGAAATAATAATGAACCATTGAAATACCTGGGTATAGGTATTTCAAAAACTGCGGTAGAATTAAGTATTGCATTGCTGCTAATAATAGTTTATAAATTTGGCTGGATGAGCCGTGTTACCGGGATGATTATAGCGTTAGTTTTAATTTCAGGATATGCTTTATACTACTCTGTTAAAAATGGATACCTGTTTGGCAAAATAAAGATGGAATATATTAAAACGGAACTTTTATATGCGTTGCCTATTATAATTATGCAGGCCAATATGTTTGTCATGGGTTCATCAGATAAATTTTTTCTGGCAAACGATCATGCCATATTGGGTGTTTATACTATTGCCTGTACATTTGCTTCAGCAATTGTTATTTTTTCAACTGCACTCATGCAATATTTTTCCCCAAAAATATTTTTGCTGTTATCTGCTGATGTTGTAGAGTATCCTAAAATTCGAAAGCTATTATTTTACTATTTTGCCGCAATGGCAGGTAGTTTAATTTTATTTATAATTTTTGCTTCTTTTTTTTATCACCTCTTTATAAATGTTAAATATCACGAAGCATTAAAGTATATTTATTTTATTGCAGCTGGTTATTTCTTTTGGACGCTTGCGTCCATATTGTATTCGTTTTTGTTGTATTACAAAGAAAAAAGAAAAATTATTGTTCATTCGGTTTTGTGTATGATAGTCGCCATTACATCCTATTGTTATTTTATAAAAAAATGGTCAGCCTTTGGTGCTGCTATTGCAGTAATGGTTAGCTATTTTATGGTTTTAATTATTACAATTATAGTTACAAAAAAATATCTTAAGAATATATTTCAGGCTAAAAATTAAAATATGTGTGGTATTGCCGGTTACATATCAATTAAAAATTGTTTTTCGAAAGAACAATTGAAAGAGGCTATATCTTGTATAAAACACCGTGGTCCAGATGCGGAAGGATTTTATTTTTCACCAGACGAAAAAGTAGGTTTAGGGCATCGGCGTTTATCAGTTTTAGATTTATCAAGCGGTGCTAATCAACCTATGTTTTCAGCTAATGGCAGGTATTGTATTGTATTTAACGGAGAGGTTTACAACTTTATAGAATTAAAAGAGCAACTTGCTGATAAAGGAGCGTCACTTAAAACTACTTCAGATACGGAGGTTATTTTGGAATTATTTGTTGAAAAAGGACCGTCATATTTTGCTGATATGAATGGTATGTTTGCTTTTGCCATTTTTGATATGCATGAAACAGTATTAACTATTTGCCGAGATCATCTAGGTATCAAACCATTGTTTTTGTACCAAGATGATGGAGTAATTATTTTCGCTTCCGAACTGAAAGCCATTAAGTCTTTAATGGCAGAAAAATTATCAATTAATAAGCAAGCGATCCCCTATTTTTTGCACCTCGGTTTTATTCCGCAGCCTTTAACAATTTATAATAAAACACGCAAATTCCCTTCTGCTCATTATGCTCAAATTTCAGTAAATGGAACTTTATCAAACGAAAGTAATATTGTGTTTTTCCCATTCTGGAAACTGGAAAATACTTTTGATAGTAAAAAGATAAATGATGAGTCTGCTGCAAAAATTCAACTTGAAAAATTATTGATCGATTCGATACAAAAACAATTGATTAGCGATGTACCGATTGGAACATTTTTAAGTGGAGGAGTAGATAGTAGTTTGGTTACTGCGATAGCAGCAAAACTATCAGGCACTGACAAAATAAAAACTTTTAGCATTGCCGTTGATGATGGTAAGTTTAATGAATCTAAATATGCAGTGCAGGTGGCAGCTCATCTAAAAACAGATCATCATGAATTTAAAGTAAAAGAAAAGGAAGTAATTGAACTTGTCGACAAATTTATACCTGCTTATGACGAGCCGTTTGCAGATTCTTCTGCATTTCCAACAATGATGGTTAGCCGCCTTGCAAAACAGCATGTTACGGTAGCACTTAGCGGAGATGGAGGAGATGAATTATTTCATGGGTATGGTATGTATCAATGGGCAAACCGATTGGCTGCTCCACCTTGGCAATTTTTAAAAACTCCGTTATTTGCCGCTTCGCAGTTATTGAACAGCAAATACCAGCGAATAGGAAATATGTTTGCATACCCAGATAAAAAACATATAATAACCCATATATTTTCGCAAGAGCAATACTATTTCAGGGAGCAGGAGTTATCGAAATTATTGGTTAATGATAATTTTAATTTTGACGAAATAAATACGTTGCCCAATTTGCCAAATGATTTAAGTGCAGCTGAAAGACAATCATTTTGGGATTTTAATAATTATTTAAAAGATGATTTACTGGTAAAAGTAGACAGGGCAAGTATGCAATATGCTTTGGAAACGAGGGTGCCGTTATTAGACTATAGATTAGTTGAATTTGCATTTAACCTAGACGAAAAACTTAAAATAAAAAACGGTTCTATGAAGTACCTTTTAAAGCAAGTGCTTTTTGAATATGTACCAAAAGAAATATTTGAACGGCCAAAGTGGGGGTTTGGTATACCCCTTGGAAGGTGGTTGAAAACAGATTTGAAATATTTATTAGACAAGTATACTTCCGAACACGTAATCAATAAATACAACATTGTGCATTTTAGTACTGTAAATAATATGCGGAAAAAATATTTAAAGGGTACAGATTATTTGTTCAACAGACTTTGGCTTATCATAGTTTTGCATTGGTGGCTTGAAGAAAATAGTAATTAAAATGCAAGGGAAAAAAATCCTCTTTATATCCTACGATGGAATGACGGATCCGTTGGGCCAAAGCCAGGTAATTCCCTATCTCTCAAACCTTACAAAATTTGGATATAGTTTTGTTATACTAAGTTGCGATAAACCTGAAAGGTATGCAACCAATCGTGCAGATGTAGAAAATATGCTGGCACCATTTGCCATTCAGTGGGTATCCATACCATATCACAAAAAGCCTCCTGTACTTTCTTCCCTGTATGATTTTTATG
>JANXSR010000342.1 GCA_025352625.1 Ferruginibacter sp. | reverse complement strand
GTGGAGTAACCGGCTTATTGGTTTTAACATCAGCCCATCCATACCCCTTTGCCCATATAATTTTATAATTTTGTACCACAGCAATACTGGCGCCCTTTATGCCATAATATGCCATGCGTTGCTGAATAGTCCATGTATTTACGCTATCCTGTATGTGTACCCATCCGCCCAGACTGTTTTCCACCGCTACTATTTTGTCTTCAACTTCTTTGCTGTATTGTTGGTTTACCTGTTGTGCGATTGTTATAAATGGAATGGCAGCGATTAATAAAGCCATTACAACCCAAAGCAATTTTTTTGCAGACATACAATTATATTTTAGGAGGACAAGCTACAAAAAAATTCACCCCGATATACTCAATTATTTGTACGGTTGATAACAATAATGATACTATTCATCTAACTTAAATGGCAGGGCAAGCTGGGTTAAACTATGTAGGGGGTAGTTATTTCAAGCCTGTTATTTTCAGGATCAAGGGTTTCAAACTCATAATATCCATCGCCGGTTTTTCTTGGTGCGCTTAATATTTTATACCCACTAGCTGCCAGTTGTTTGGCTTTTTCATCAACGGCCTCTCTTGTTGCCACACCAAATGCCAGGTGAATAATACCCCTGTGTTGTGCTGTAACCGTATCATTGTCATTCGCAGGAATATCAGGCCTGCTCATAATTTCAAGCCGTGCACCGGAAGCAAAAGAAATAAAATAACTATTAAACTGCTTTGCAACATTTGTATATTTTTCATTGGCTGTTCCATCAAAATATTTTACATAATAGTCTTTTAATACTTCTAAATTATCTGCCCAAATAGCTACATGTTCCAATATCATAACTGCTATGAATTTAAATTTCTACAGAACGTTAAAAAAGATTTAACCATTATTAATAATAATATTTCCAGCCCTGTGCCGCAAGCAATTGTTTTGGCTGGTATAAACGGTTGTTTTTTATCACCCACTCTATCCTTCTGATATCGCTGATATTTTTTGTAGGGTCGCCATCTATTAAAATAAAATCCGCTTCCCTGCCTTGCTTTATTGCGCCATACTTATTTTGAAGGTTACAATCTAAAGCAGCATTATAAGTAGCAATCTTTAGCACCTCACGGTTAGGTATCCCTGCCTGCGCATACAGTTCCAGTTCATGATGCAATGCATTGGCTTCGCCACCATCTGTACCTGCTACCAGCATAATACCATTCTCATGCAGCAATTTCAACATTTTAAGCATATTGCTAAATGCTGCTTTGTAAGCTGGCTTATTAGCCTCTGATCCAAATGGCGTTTTAATAGCAAGGTCTGATTGATAAGCGGCAGGAAGCCATTTTACTATTGGTTTTAAATAACTGCTGGTATCACCTTTAAACTCATCAAACATTCCCTGCCAAACATTCATGGTAGCATCCAACACAATATTGTTGCGTTTCATCAGTGTGATAAAATTGGTTACTTGCTGGCTTTGCAGATTCAACTTGCCTGCATTATCACCCACCAGCCTGAAACGTGCCGGCGTTCTTGTGTCAATCGTATCACCCATAAAATTCAGGAAAATAAAATTCATGTGCGTTATTTCATCATACCCGTTATTAATGGCTTGTTCCGCTGTCATAAAAGCTGGTATATGACCGCATAAACGCATTCCCAGTTTATGAATATGTGCAGCCATAGGCGCAACCCATTCCGGTTTAATGGCACTGTATAATTTTATTTGCGGATAGCCCAGTTGATGGTATTCATCCACTGCTTTGATACCCTCATTTAAAGAGGTAATAATTTTTCCTGTCGGCCCCTGAAAAGGGTCTTCTTTATCAATAAACCCACTCAGGTAGCTGATATCCGGGCCTAGTAATTTGTTAGCTGCTATCTGTTGCCGGTAGGTAATTAAAATAGCAGCATTGCCCATATCTCTTACATGCGTTACACCTCCGGCAAGGTAAGCTGCCCCCTCTTCTTTTGAATAATGCCCATGCATATCCCAAAGGCCCGGCATTAAAAATTTTCCTTTACAATCAATAATAGTAGCTGTTTTTTTATTATTGTTTGCAGCGATAGAAGGATACACCCCCGTAATTTTTCCCTGCACAACTTCCACCGACATATCTTTTTGAACAGTTGCTGTTGCAGACTCAAAAACATTTGCATGGGTAAAGATTAGGTGGTTTGCTAATGATGCCGAACTATTTTTTATTTCATTTTCATAATAACCCTGTCCGGCAATTTCCTGTAGTGTTAACAGTGAGTCTGTCCATGACTCATAGC
This sequence comes from Ferruginibacter sp., assembly GCA_025352625.1. GTDB lineage: Bacteria > Bacteroidota > Bacteroidia > Chitinophagales > Chitinophagaceae > Ferruginibacter. Next base: position 1,356 of record JANXSR010000342.1, on the reverse strand, counting down.
CCTTTTGAATATGCGATGTCCAACTACTTACCGATGCAAAAAAATGCAAGTCGCTTGTTAACCAAACATAAAATGGAGAGGGAGATGGTTCGAAATAAACAGGGAATAATTTAAGCGGCAGCGTGTGGCCATTTGCAAAAATAGTCTTAAGCACCGGCTCATCTGTACGAATAAATCCATCCGGTAAAATAGCTGCTCTTTTATTAGGCTGTTTCAACATCCATTGCAAGTACAATTCAAAAATAGCCGGTGCAGTATTGGTGGCGTATAATTCATTGGCAAATTTTTTCGCCTTCTTTTCGCCATTTACAATCCAAACGGCAGAATCAGCTTTGATTGAAAATTCTTCGGTATAAGGGCTTTTATAATAATCTATCCCTGTAATATTTACCGAGCTGATAAGGCCGGCAGCATTTGTATTTACAACCGTTGTTGTACTGTCGCCGCGGCCACGATCGTTGAATTGAAACCCATAATGAAATTCACCAGGTTTGCTTTGCCATACTTTTTGCCCCCCGGTAATTTTTCCTTTATTTACTACGGAGTAATAGGCTGTATCGTTTTGGGCGATGAGTGAAAAAGAATAACCGGTTAACAGTAACACTAAATAAATAAGTTTCATTTGCCTTTTTTAGAATTGATTGTTGGGTGTAGCAGGATACAAAAATTACAAACTGCCCTTCAAAATTTAATCCCCAAATTAAGGTATTGCGTTAATGAAAACAAAAGGAATAGTAACAATTGTTATAACATTATTTACGTCGTTTATTATTTTTCTTTTAATAAAACCACTCCGGGATAACCATAAGAGGATGCAGCAAAGCACTACTGGCAATACCTCTCTGAAGCAGGCTGGTAATGATAGATAGTGATTGTGAACTTAATTTAAGCCTGAGAATATTACAATAGGTTACATAGACTTACTGATCGAAAAAGTAATCCCCACCAACCTGGCAGCACCAAACAGTCCTGTAATTAAGTTAATGATAACTGCTGTAACAAAGAGTTATAGCAATTACATTAAAATGCCACTTCAATGCCTTGCAATTTTTTATACCAGCAATTTATAAACAGTGTCTTTAAGGTGAACCCTTTTCATTCTTAATTCATTCAGGTGTTCATCTGTAGTAGCTGCCATACCTTCTTCAATGCGATAAATTTGATGATCTGTTTGCTGGTAATCTTCAAAAAGTTTTCTAAAGCGGTTACTTTGTTTTTGCAGTGCCAAAATTTTCTCCCTGTGCTCAGGAAACTCATGTAATAAATCGTGTTTTTCCATACAGTTATTTTATACGAATCTATTTATTCCGTGATAAAAGAAGATGAGCAATAGCATCTCAATGTATGATTTTTATC
>JANXSR010000325.1 GCA_025352625.1 Ferruginibacter sp. | reverse complement strand
GAAGTTGAACTAAGCGACCCACAAACAATGCGTAACCTTTCGGAAATTCATCCAAAAGAAATACTGAAAACCACTTTCAAAAAAGCAATTGACGAATTAACCATTACCGACAAAGGAACAGCAGAAGTAAAAAACTTTATTTCGCTGAAACTAACAAAGCCAAAGGTTGCAGAAAATCAACCTTTCCTTGTTCCAAAGAAATCGGTTTTCAATAAAATTATTGGTGACAATTCTTTTGAATTGGAATTTTCTTCTTTCTGCGAAAGCAGGTTCAATGATGTTGTTTCATTTGCTAAAAACACATTTGGCGAAGGTGGAGTAAACTTTAGTATTGAATACCAAAAGGAAAATGGAAATATCGCTTCGTTTTTTCCTGACTTTTTTATCAAAACATCACCAACAACATTTTATATTTTAGAAACCAAAGGGCGTGAAGATTTAGACGACATACGCAAAATACAACGCCTTGCTACTTGGTGCAAAGACATAAACACTGCACAGAAGGAATACACATATACGCCAGTATATATTAAGCAAGAGAAATGGGAAGAAGTGAAGAATGATTTAAAGTCATTCAGTGATGCAATCAAAATTTTTAAAGTAACTGAAAACAAAGAAGCGTAATGAATTTGAACGAGACAGATAAAAACAGAATTATTGAATTGATTAAGGCAGGGGAAAAATTGCCTAAAGAATTTATCTATAAACTTTTTGCAGACGAAGAAGATGTATTCCTTTTTTGGAATGGCAGAAAAGAAGATACCACAAACATTGCCCTACCTTTCCATAGCATTGAACATATTGACGAACCGAGAAAAGAAAAAGACAAAGCACAAGCCAGTATGTTTGAAACCGATTTTAGAGGCAGACAACTACAAGGCTGGACAAACAAACTAATATGGGGCGATAATAAACTCATTCTTTCTTCCTTAGCTAACGGCCCAATAAGAGATGAAATTGAAAAGGAAGGTGGCTTAAAACTTATTTACATTGACCCACCTTTTGCCGTTGGTGCAGACTTTGGGTTTGAGATTCAATTTGGTGATGATATAATTGAAAAGAAACAAAGTATCATTGAGGAAATTGCTTATCGTGACACTTGGGGTAAAGGAATCTCTTCATATCTCTCTATGATGTATGAAAGGCTCAAACTCATGCACAATTTATTAGCAGAAGATGGGAGCATTTATGTTCATATTGACGGAAGAGTAAACAGCTATGTCAGATTACTACTCAATGATGTTTTCGGAAATGACAAATACTTCAATGAGATAGTTTGGCAACGTTCTACTACTGTAGGAAGCAGTAAGGCAATTGCAAATAAATATCCTACACTTTGTGATTTTATTCTATGTTATGTAAAGAATAAGGAGAAATATTTATTCAATAAACAATACACACCACCAAGTGAAGAGTATAAATCGAGGTTTAAGGATAAGGACAAAAACGGGTATTATTATTGGAATACCTTAGCAACCTACTCCCAAGACACCTATGATAGATTAGAAGCAGAAGAAAAAGTAAGATGGACTAAAGGAGCTAAGTATCCTCAGTATAAAACATATCTACATGAATTGAAAGGAAATGTGCTTTCAAATGTATGGACAGATATAAATATGCTTAATCCAATGGCAGAGGAACGAGTTGAATATCCAACTCAAAAGCCTGAAGCTCTATTAGAACGAATTATTAAAGCCGGCAGTAATGAAGGAGACTTAATAGCGGATTTCTTTTGTGGTAGCGGCACTACAGCAGCAGCAGCTGAAAAATTAGGTCGTAAATGGATTACAACCGATTTGGGCAGATTTCCTATTCACACAGCAAGAAAACGTTTAATCGGGGTTCAAAGAGAGTTACAGACAAACGGAAAAGATTTCAGGGCTTTTGAATTGCTCAACCTTGGCAAATATGAACGTCAGTTTTTTATGGACGACCTTACCAACGGCAAACGAAAAGCCAAAGAAGATTTGTATGTAGATTTAATTTTAGAAGCCTACAAGGCCAAACGCATAACAGGCCACAGTACCTTACATGGCAGCAAAGCAGGCCGGTTTGTACATGTAGGTCCTTTGGATGTGCCGGTAACACAAAGCCGCTTGATGGATATTTTTGAAGAGTGCAGAACAAAACTTTATACACAGGTAGATGTGTTGGGTTTTGAATTTGAAATGGGTTTAACGCCACAGTTTATTCAGGAGCTTAAAGAGAAAGGTGTTTCCGTTACCCTTAAATACATTCCAAAAGATGTGTTTGATAAAAGGGCTGTAGATAAAGGCCAGGTAAAATTCTTTGATGTAGCGTATTTGAATACGAAGGAAAAAATAAAGGGCAAATCCATCACCATTGAACTTACAGATTTTGTAACGCATTACACACAAGACGATATTGAAGAGCTTCAACAAACCATGAGGGCAGGAAGCAAAGTTGTAATTGAGGATGGACAGATTTTTAAAATAGAAAAGGATAAAAACGGAATTATTACCCGGACAGTGCTAACAAAAAACTGGTACGACTGGATTGACTATTGGGCAATTGATTTTGATTATCTAAGCAGAAAAGAAATTATCAAAATTAAAAAAGACGATGGCACAATTGAAGAACAATGGACAGGCAATTACTTGTTTGAAAACGAGTGGCAAAGTTTCCGCACCAAAAAAACAGCAACGCTTGAATTTACCAGCATTCCCTATGAATACAAATCTGCCGGCAAATACCAATTAATGGTCAAGGTGGTAGACATTTTAGGAATAGATACAAGTAAAATTATTGAAGTAAGTATAAAATAAATTATTGCTATAGTTCGTGTCCTCCATGCTTTATTCAAAGCAACATCTCCAGCCAAGCCTGTGTTAGGCACGGGCATTGCAACTACCAGGCTCTTTGCTTTACCGGCACAGAAAAAAAAGCGCAATTGTGTCGACAGTTTTTCAATTGGCAACGCAACGTCCCTCCCACGCTCAAAGCATCGCAAAGGAGACATTGCTGGGAACGACGTTATTTCCTAACCCGATCCATGCTCATGAACGGGCAGGTGACGGTAAAAGATATGGAAGCAGAAAAACTTTCAATGGCAGCAGAGCCGGTGGTGAGGTATGGCAAAAAAAAATGAATTCGATAATCACAGAAATTAGTAGGTCTGCGGCTATTTTCATTTCCAAAGGCGGGTTTATTTAAAAACCATTTTTTCAGCGCCAAAGAATCAGCCTTCCAATCGGATAGGTTATGATAAAATTTTGATGGAAATTAATTAAAGATGGAATTGAGCCGGAAGTTTTATAAATTGTAAACGCCCCGCTTGTGGCGGAGCGTCGGCCCAAAGATGCTATCTATGGGGATGTGCAGTCGCAAATCTATAAGTAATTTTTTAAAATACAAAGAATGGCTGAAAAAATTAACAGGGTAGTTGTATATGTAGATGGCTTTAATCTTTATTTTGGAATGGTAGAAAGTGGCCTGAACAATTGCAAATGGCTGGACATTAATAAATTGATTGCAGACAGCATTACATCAAACCAACAAGTTGTTGCTATAAAATATTTTACAAGCAGGGTTTCTAATAACCCACCCAAACAAAAAAGGCAAACACTTTACCTGGAAGCCCTTGAAACAAAGGGTGTAAAAATCATTTATGGTTTATATAAAGCCAAAGAAATTGAATGTAATAATTGTGGTCATGCCTGGCAAATTTCCAACGAGAAAATGACGGATGTAAATATTGCTACTCACATGCTTGCAGATGCGTTTACAGATATCTATGATACCGCTATCCTTATCTCAGGAGATAGTGATTTAGTGCCTCCAATTAAAGCAGTTCATCAACATTTTCCCGATAAGGCCATATCGGTTTTTTTTCCACCTGAAAGACACAATAATACCGTTGCATTAGCAGCTAAGGGTTCTATGATTTTAGGAAGAAAAAAATTAACGAACAATCAATTTCCAAACGAAGTTGAAAAGGCAGATGGGTATAAATTAAAGAAGCCGAATGAATGGATATAATTTAGTTGATTCAGCCTTCATTAATATCACCCCGATAAGTTGATTCATTTATAAAACGTTTCTCAAACTATGAGATTGGCTGGCCCCATATTCTTGAACGGGCAGGTAACGGTAAAAGATATGGAACCAGATAATCTTTCAATGGCAGCAGCGCAGGAGCTGGTGTATGAGAAAAAGAAAGAAGAAGCATCTAATAGCGGATGATTTTTTATTTTAAAAAATTTAAACAGCTTGGCATTTTAATACTGTGACACCACCACATAACCATCTATAAAAACAGCCTGCAAATATGCAGGCTGTTAATCAATTTTATCCTATAAATTCTAATACCCAAATATCTCCTCCAAACTCAACTTCTTCACTTCACCATATTTCTTCATTTCATCTTCATTTACTTTTTTTTCTGATGCCACTACGCAATAGGTATAAGGCTTGTTGGCAATATAACGGGCATGAAATTTCTTCAGTTCATCGTAACCAATTTTGTCAACTACCTCGTATGTTTTTTTACGAATATCATAGTCAAGACCCTTGCGCTGTGCTGCCAGGTAATTATAGATAATGCCATCCTGTGTTATACGGTCGGTTTCAATATCTTTTTTTATACCCGTACGTGCAAATTTTATGTTTTCCACTACATTCGGTAAATCATTCAGCAACTCGTTCATTGCTACAATAGATTCATTAAATTTATCTGCCTGGCAACCTACATAAGCCAATGTATAAAAAGGATCTTCTTTTTTATCAGGTATAGCATAACGGGCAAAAGTAGAGTAAGCCAATGCCTTAGATTCCCTGATGGTTTGAAATACAAGGGCTCCCATACCGCTTCCAAAATAATTATTAAAAACATTCACTACAGGTTCATCAGCAGCATTGTAATTATTGGTGTTTCTTACCCAGCGAATTTCAGATTGCACCATATTATAATCGGCAAATAAAACCTGGTTTTTGTTTTGTATAGCACTCACAAATTTTGTTTTGCCAGGTGCGGTTTTAAAGCTTGCCGAAATAGCATGCAGTTGCTTTAATGCTGTTGTTACCGAAGGCAATAACTGGGGACCGTAATAAATTATTTTATGTGAGTAACTGTTTAAGCTATGCAAAATAGTTGCCATTTCTGCGGCGGTCGAATTGTTTAATTCTTCATTACTGAGTGTGTAATTGAAAGGATTTTTATCACCATACCTTGCGTAAGCCACAAGACCATTCATAATTGCCCCCTTGTTCAATTTAGCATCAGTTCTTGCTTTTAAATTACGTGCCTTCAAAGAAGTTAACACTGCTTCATCTGGCTTGCAATTTTTCAACAGATTTTCAAAAAGTGTTACTGCCTTTGTAAAATTCTCCTGCAATCCTTCAATATTTATTGTAGTAAATTCTGCACCGGCGCCAATGGAAAAACTACAGGCTATTTTATAAAATGCTTTGGTAATATCTTCTGCACTCATCTTATCAGTTCCTAAAAACTGCAGGTATTGAGCTGCAAGTCCTAATTTTTTGTTGTTCCAGGTACCCATATCAAAACGATATTGCAACCTGAAAATAGCATTTTCTTTATTTTGTACATACAACACTTCTGCAGGGCCTATTTTACTTTTTTGTATATCTTTTTTGTAATCAAGAAACACGGGTTTTACTGCTGATGCCGGCATATTATTAACGGCTTTTACAAATGCTGATTGAGCATCCCGATTGGTTTCAACAGGTGTAATAGCCGGTTTTTCTACTTTAATAATATTTTTGTCTTCGCCCTTGCGTTTAAAAATTACCAGGTAATTTTCCAGAAAATATTTATTGGCAAAATCAACAATGTCTTTTTTACTAAGCTTAGATAACTGGTCGGTATAAGCTACCTGGTCTTTCCAGTCAAGTTCAGAAGTAAATGCATCCATCAAATCACTTGCTCTTGAGCCATACGATTCAGTTGCAAGTATTTTATTTTTCTTTTGGTTATTGATGATGGAAGTGATGAGATCGTTGTCAAAATTTCCTTTTTTAAGATTATCAATTTCACCCAGCATTAATGTCTTTACATCCTCAAGTGATTGGCCCTGTGTAGGGGTACCCTGCATAAAAAGCACACCATAATCAATCAGTGTAAAAGCAGATGCAGATGCCCTTAACAACTTTTGTTTCTTTACAAGATTAAGGTCTATCAACCCGGCTTTTCCATTGGTTAGTATTTGTCCAACCAGGTCAGCCAGTAAAACATCTTTTGATTTGTTGCCCGGCAACCTGTAACCAATGGTAACATTTTCTGCATCCGGACCAACTACTTCTTCGGTAATGGGCGCTGCGATAGGCTGTTCCGGATCAAACGTATAAGCAGGTACAGCTTTGCTTTGCATGTAAGCAAAAGCAGCATCAATTTTTTTGATCATTATATCTGCATCAAAATCACCAGACATAATGATACCCATATTGTTGGGTACGTAATAGGTGTTAAAATATTTTCTAATCTCTAACAACGAAGGATTTTTCAAATGCTCGATAGTACCAATGGTAGTCTGTCTTCCGTAATTATTATTTTTAAACAACCCGGAAAATAATTTTTCAAAAACTTTCCTGCTGTCATTATCTAACCCCCGGTTCTTCTCTTCATAAACAGCTTCCAGTTCTGTATGAAATATCCTGAACTGCGGATTACGAAATCTTTCTGCCTGCACTGCTAAATATTTATCGGTTGCATTGGCGGGTACATCATCGGTGTATACAGTTTGTTCAAATGAGGTAAATGCATTTGTTCCCTGTGCACCCATTGACGACATCATTTTATCATATTCATTGGCAATAGCATACGTTGCTGCTTTTCCTGAAATCGAGTCAATAGCATGATAAATCTGTTTGCGCTTCACCGTATCAATTGTATGATTGTATTCTTCATACAAACCATCTATTTTATTTAACTCGGGCTTTTCTTTTATCCAGTCTAAACTGCCAAATTTGTCTGTTCCCTTAAACAGCATATGTTCAAGGTAATGTGCAAGACCTGTATGATCGGCAGGATCTGTTTTACTGCCAGCCTTTGTAGCAATGTAGCATTGTATGCGTGGATCTTTATTGGTAGTGCTTAAAATAACTGTGAGGCCATTTTTTAAAGTATAAAATCTTGCCTTTGCAGGATCGTTGGTTACATATTTGTAAGTATAGCCTCCAGTGGTAATTTCCTTCCATTTGTAGGTATCAGTTTGAGAAAAAAGGTTATTGCCCACCAAGAGCAATAACATAAAAACCGCCTGTTTAAAAATTTTCATAAAAATGTTTAATTTATAATTATTAGGTGAATATTAAAATTACAATATTAAGGCTACAGAATTCATACTATTTAAAACATTGCTACATTTACTTTTTAAAAAATATTTCCAGATGAAGCGATTGTTAAAAGTTGTGCTAAGATTGCTGTTATTTGTGTTTATTTTGGTAAATATAATTACGGCATTTCAGGCATATAAATTCACTCATTTTTATAATGCCGGTGAAGTAACAACAAAGTTAGATGCAAACGGTTGGGATAAAGCAGGGGATATATTGTTTGGCATTAATGTAGCAAAAAAAACAAATACTATATCGACAGATTCAACTTTTGAAACCGTTTATCTTTCAACCAAAGACAATATAAAATTACAGGGCTGGTATTTAAAAACAGATAGTATGGCCAAAGGAACAGTAGTAATGTTTCATGGTCATGGAAGCACTAAATCTGCCATTTTTACTGAATCGGAAGCTTTTAGAAAAATGGGATATAATACTTTTTTAATTGATTTCAGGGCGCATGGTAATAGCGGTGGCAATACCACTACCATAGGATATTTTGAATCAGAAGATGTTAAAATAGCCTATGATTTTGTAAAAAATAAAGGCGAAAAAAATATTGTGCTTTGGGGTATTTCAATGGGTGCTGCAACCATTACAAAAGCAATAAATGATTATGCGTTAGAACCCAATAAAATTATTTTAGAAATGCCTTTTGAATCTATTTTAAAAGCCGCGGAAGGAAGAATAAAAATGATGCAACTGCCTGCTGAACCCCTTGCAACACTGATTACTTTTTGGGGAGGTATAGAACATGGATTTTGGGCTTTCGATATGAAGCCGGGCGAATTTGCAAAAAAGATTAATTGCCCCGTTCTGTTGCAATGGGGAAAAAATGATCCCCGGGTTACAAGGGGCGAAACTGATGTGATTTATGCAAATATTATGGCTCCTAAAAAATTGGTGGTTTATGAAACGGCCGCACATGAATCTTTGTGTAAAAAAGAAAATGAAAAATGGATGACAGAGGTACAAACTTTTCTGATAAATTAATTGCGGCTGTCATGCATCCAAAAGAGTTAGCCATTGCTGATTATACCTACATTTTACCCGATGAAAAAATAGCCGCTTTTCCCTTAGCCGACAGAGATGGCTCTAAATTATTGGTATATAAAGAGAAAGTTTTAAAGGAAGATACTTATCAAAATATTGCTGCGTATTTGCCTGAAAAAAGTCTGCTCATTTTTAATAATACCAAAGTAATACAGGCAAGAATACAATTTCAAAAACCAACCGGAGGGGTAATTGAAATTTTTTGCCTGGAGCCTTATGAAGCTATCAATGAGTATAGCACCATTATGAGTAAAAAGGAAAGGGTAAGATGGAAATGTATGATTGGTGGTGCCGGCAAATGGAAAGAAGGTCCTCTTGTAAAAAATTTAGCTACAAAAAAGTTAGACCTTAAGGCAAGGCTCGTTGAAAAATTACCCGATGCTTATGTAGTTGAATTTGAATGGCAGCCGGTGCATTTAAGTTTTGCTGAAGTGATTGCTGAAATGGGTGATATTCCTTTACCTCCTTATATTAAACGAAAGCCTGAAGAGGCAGATAAAGAAAGATACCAAACAATTTATGCTGCTTTTGATGGTTCTGTTGCCGCACCTACTGCAGGTTTACATTTTACAGAAAAAGTTTTTTCTTCTTTTAAAACAAAAAATATTGACACTGCATTTGTAACCTTGCATGTTGGTGCAGGCACTTTTAAGCCTGTAAAAGCCAACAAAATGGAGCAACATGAAATGCATGCCGAATGGATGGATGTTAGCACCGACAACATAAAAAAAATAATTGAAACTATTGATAATAACATCATAGCTGTGGGTACTACTTCTTTGCGAACCATTGAAAGTTTGTATTGGATGGGTGTAAGAACATTGTTGTTTCCCGAAATTGTGATGGAAGCGTTGAGCATTCATCAATGGGATGTGTACGAAGCTCCATTAGCTTCTTCAGATTATTCTGCAGCCGATTCATTGTGTTCATTAATAAATTGGATGGGTAAAAATAATTTTGAAAGAATTATTGTAAAAACGCAAATATTAATTGCGCCCGGTTATCATTTTAAAATTGTAAAAGCAATTATTACCAATTTTCATCAGCCTCAGTCTACGTTGTTGTTGCTGGTAGCTGCAGCCATTGGAGATGATTGGAGAAAAATTTACAACTACGCTTTAGAAAATGATTGTAGATTTTTAAGTTATGGAGATGGTAACTTATTATTTATAGAGAATGATCAAGACCTAATTTAACCTGTCTGTTTTGCCGAAATTTATGCGCTTACGGTTGAATAGTAACCGGAGTTCCCACCGGTATATAACTGAAAAGATCTTTCATCTCAGTATATTTTACTGAAACACATCCATCCGTCCAGTTATAAAAATTATCAATTGTCCATTCTTCCTCCGGCCTTGTTGCATGTATGGCTATTCCGTCTCCAATCCTTGCACTTTTAGGAATCAATCCTTTTTGTTTACGATCATTAAATTTCTGGTAGCTAACTTCATTGGGATAATTTAACAATAACTCGGGGCCCCATTTAGGATGAATCTTTTTTAAAACAATTTTAAAGCTTCCATTGGGGGTTTTTCTATCTCCTTCTTTCATCTTATCTCCCAAATCTTTTCCGCCAAATACTACCGGGTAAGTTGCATACCAGCCATCATCATCATATACTTTCAACTCATAATCACTTTTATCAACAATAATATAATAAGGATTTTCATCACTTTGTGTTGTAATAGTTTTTTTTACAATTTCTGCGTTGCCTGTCTTTTTTACACCCCGTTTCTTTTTTGTTCTCCCCGGAGCAAAAGCCATCAACGAAAAAACTGCACCAAAAATGAAAAAAATTATTACAGCTTTTCTGCTCATGATACTATTAAATTTAGAATTCAATAATCAAACGACGTGCCACCTGATATTATTTCAATACATAGCGTGACATTAACAAAATAATAATATAGCTATAATAAATAATTGCCATCCTTTAACAGACAGCACTTATTTATTATACAAAAATTACAATGATTACCAGTTGCTTAGTCTTATTCCCAGTGCATATGGCCGCATATCCAATCCATTTTTAAAAATTGAGTTAGGGCTATAAGAACCAAATAATCTTACAGGGCCAAGGCCAAGTTCCGCTATGTAAGCAAATTTAAATTGCTCTACATTATAATCGCCCCTGTTTTTAAGCTTGCCTCTTTGTGCGCTTATTTGTTTGTTACGACTATTGTATAAATAACCAACACTAACACCTACACTTAAACTAATTCCTCTATTATGATCTCCGGGATTGCTGCTAAAATTCAGCATCACTGGCACAGTTAAATAATCAGTAGCCAGCTTATTTTTTGAAAAATTAACTGAATCTCTGATTACATAAGGATGTGGTATTGATGTAGTAGAGGAATATGGAGAATAGCCTGCTTCTTTAAACGAAATGTCTGAACGGAAACGATAATTATTCAATTCAAGCCCAAGTCCGTACTTTAAGTTAACATGGTGCTTAATTAAATTAAGACGTTGCATAAAAAACCAAAAATTTACATCCACACTTTTATTGGCCCGTAAACTAAAGTCGCTTGCACCTAAAGGAAAATTACTACCGGGGGCATTTAGCAAATACTGCCCGGCTGTGGCACCTGCATAATTTGTTTTATCTGAATAATTAGCAAAGCCCAGATCTACAATACCCCAATTGGTGCTAATGTTAGACAGCCTTTTATGATGATCTCTTCTACCCATTGAAATAGTAGTGTTAGATCCATGTTCATTATTGGTATTGTGTGCACCATTGGTTACAATCACGATATTTCCAATTCTGATAGTATCATTGCTGTCTTTTGGAAGGGTATCTTTTTTTACTGTTGTGCTGTCTGTTTGTGCGGTAGCCGCTGTGCATATAAATGCCAGTGCCATTAATGTAAATAGCTTATTCATCTTTTCTTTTTTAATTTATTGAATTGCAAATTCCAGGTTGGCAACTTTTACGTTATCGTCGCCGCTTTTCATTTTTGTGTTTCGCTCTAATACTCTTTTAGCTTTACGAAGAAAACCACTCAGTTTAGATTTTTTAGGTTCATCTTCTGAAAGTGAAAACCGATCTTCTTTATTTTCATCGCTGTTATCTGTAAAAGCCGCTGTATAAACATTATTGTTAGATGCTGCGGGCTTTACCTTATTGTCTTTTGCAGTAATAGCAATATTGCTAATGGTATTTTGCAGGGTTTGTGGTGTTACGCTAGCAAGGTCTTTTTTGTTACTTTCTGTGCTGTTAATATTTTCAAAATAGGGTTTGGGTAAATGGTTATCTGGTTGATTTTTTATTTTTTGCTCAGTTGCAAGACTCTTATTTTCTTTGGAAATTACCTCCTGTATTTTAATCGGATCTATTGCCTTGGTAATATTTTTAGGAATCGCCTTTTCTATTTTATTGGTTGTTAGAGCAAGGGCTACTGAATTTTCATTAGTAGGAACAAGAGGAATGATAACCGGTGTGTTCTTTACGTTTTCAGTTGGTTTTACTTCTTTGGTACTAGCCGTTACATTGGAAACAACACTACTTTTGCTATTTAAATACAACGCTGTTCCCCAAATACCAAACCCAATAAAAACTGCAGCCACCGCTAGTTTCCACCAGGCAAACGGTATTACCCTGCTATCTTCTTTTCTGTATAATAATTCTTTGTTTGCAAAAATAATTTTATCGGCTGGTGATAATTTTGTTTGTTGTAATAACTGTAGCTGAGTGGTAAGGCTGTTGTCATTTACCAACACTGTTTCCAATTCTTCAACCGCTGCTGCTGTTAACTCTCCATCTATGTACAATAACAACTGCTCTTCTGTTTCAGCCGAAATTATTTCAGACTTAAATAATTTACTTTTTCCTTTAAATACAATGTCATCTGCTTTTACAACGCTTTGCTTCAACATGTCAAGTTCTTCCTGCAAATCAGCATTTTCCTGAACAAATAATTCCAGGGCATTTCTTTCTGGCACAGACAATTCATTATCTACATACAGTAAAAAAAACGATTCGTAATTATGTCGGTTAATGTTCATTGTTTATTGTTTATTCCTTCATCCTTTGTTTTATAGTAAAAGAATTCCGGAATTTTTATCCCCTGTTTCAAAAAAACATTTACAAATTGTTAAAAGAAAATTACAACACATTTTCAGGTCTTACAATATATTCTCTTAAAATCAATCTTGCCCTATGCAAATATACTTTTACCTGGCTTTCATTTAACCCGGTAATTTCACCAATTTCCTGGTAATTATATCCTTCATAATCCTTCAGCATC
>JANXSR010000324.1 GCA_025352625.1 Ferruginibacter sp. | reverse complement strand
TTTTCTGTTTGCAGGCTTAAAGCAGGTTGTACAATCTGGTTGATGAGGTTTTGTGCATTGATGCCACCTTCGCTTTTCGGGAATTTTTTAACAGCCAGTTCGCATAATTCTTTCGCCCTTTTTATTTCGTATTGATTGGCAGTTTTGGTGAGTGGCTCAAACTGTTGCCCACGTTCGTTGTAAAGCTGTGCCCTTAAATACATGGCTTGCGCCGAAGCCGGGTTAGCAGCATATTTTTCTTCAATATTTTTTAATGCCGCTTCATACAGGCTGCTTTTATTGTCATTTACTGCATACTGGTTGATGAAGTTGAGCCTGATCATATCAGCATCCAGCAAGGCATCGGGGTTATTATCTTTTAAATGAAATTTTAAAATTTCCTGTAACAGCAAAATAGCTTTGTGATGCAGGGAGGCGGTGTCTTTTGTAATAAAAGAAGCAGTAACAAATTCTGCTGCCGGAGCAAATGCTGTTGGATGATTGATGGTAAACTGGTAAGCCGGTTTGGTAAGATCTTTTTCATCGTTCATAAAATACTCCAGCGCCCTGAACGATAAAAAATCAAACAGGGTAGGGCGCAACTGCCGGGTATTTTCTCCCTTAATAATGATGGGGTCAAAACCATCCAGTTTTGTTGATTGCAACAGGTTGTCATTGCTCAGCGAAGCTTTGTATAATTTGCTAATGGTGGCATGCAGTTTATCCAGGCTCCAGGTAGAAATGTCTTTGCTTTTTTCTTCAGCCAGTTTGGTGCGGTCGTAAAATTTATACCGGTTGTTTTGCAGGTATTGCCAAAACATTTCGGCCTGCATATTTTGTAAAATATTTTTCGCCGGTGCTTTTGCTTTGGCGATGAGCGTATCTACAAAAAAAATATTGTTTTCCCGGCTGTCTTCCTGCATCATGTTGCGGTATTTTACCTGGTACATGGCCGTTTTTATCTGCTGAGCATCGTTGTTGTCTTTAATGGCCCGGTTATAGATCACCATCACTTCCTGCAAAGCGGATTTGGTAAGGCCCTTCTTTTCAAAGACTTCTACTTTTTTCCAGTTTTTTAAATAGTTGTGGGTGTTTTGTGCCATGGTGGTAAATGATAGACCGGTAAATACTACCAGTAAAAATTTCTTTAAAAACATAAGGAACTTATTTTAATTACAAGATACAATTTGTTGTTGAGCAGTTGTTTTGCCACTGCAAGCTTAATCAACCGTTAAGCAGATGTGTAAACTCCTTTTATTTCATAAATTTTTTTCTTTTTTTTCTTTAACATTTTATAAAGTACGGTTAACAGCTTTGGGCACACCATTTGAATAATGAGTAAAATTGAAACCAACTTCAAAATTTATTAATTCATTTTAATGCCATGAGTAAGTAGCTATCCTGAATAATTAGTAGCCCCTTTTGGATTCTATATATACAAAAAGCCCCGAGAAATTCGGGGCTTTTGCTTTTATTCAAAATAGTTAAATTATTTTTTTAATGCTTCAGCCATTGTTTTGCCAATGTCTGCAGGGCTGGCCACTACGTGTATTCCACAGGCAGCCATTATCTTCATTTTTGCAGAAGCGGTATCATCTTCGCCACCAACAATGGCACCGGCATGGCCCATTCTGCGGCCGGGAGGGGCTGTTTGTCCGGCGATAAAACCTACTACTGGCTTTTTATTGCCGGTGGATTTTATATAGTTGGCTGCTTCGGCTTCCATACCGCCGCCAATTTCACCAATCATAACGATGGCATCTGTTTCAGGATCGTTCATGAATAATTCAACCGCTTCTTTGGTGGTAGTACCGATGATTGGATCACCACCAATACCGATAGCAGTTGAAATACCCAAACCTGCTTTAGCCACCTGGTCAGCAGCTTCGTATGTTAGGGTACCGCTTTTTGATACAATACCAATTCTTCCTTTTTTAAATATAAAGCCCGGCATGATGCCTACTTTACATTCATCAGCAGTAATTACACCGGGACAGTTTGGCCCGATTAATCTCGCTTTTGTACTGGTTAAATAATTTTTCACTTTCACCATGTCCTGCACCGGAATACCTTCTGTAATACAAACTATCAGCCCAATACCAGCATCCGCAGATTCCATAATGGCATCTGCTGCAAACGCCGGAGGTACAAAAATAATGCTCACATCCGCTCCGGTTGTTTTAACCGCATCAGCTACAGTATTAAATACCGGTTTGTCTAAATGTGTGCTGCCACCTTTGCCCGGTGTAACACCACCTACCAGGTTGGTACCGTATTCGATCATTTGTGTGGCATGAAATGTACCCTCTGTACCGGTAAAACCCTGTACAATAATTTTGGAGTTTTTATTAACGAGAACTGACATGGTATCAATTAAGAATTAGGAATTAAAAATTAAAAATTTTCGCAAAGATAGGGCAGAAGGGTTATTGTGGAAAAGGAATATTTTGGGAGCGGACATTTGAACCCTGATTAAGCTTTATTGGCGACGCTCCGTTCAAAATTGGTTCGCCGATGAGCTTTTATTTTAGCAAATGAGTAAGCTTTTGAATAAAATATTGAGCGCTATTACAATTAGGGTGGGCAGCAGCATTTATTATAGAAAAGCCATTGTTTACCATTTTTGTTGCAAACCTCGGCTTACTATCACCGATTCCTCTTCCCGTTTTTTGCATGAGCAAATCTTTTAAAATTTGCCTTGGGTCTGATTCGCTTTCAGGATCTTCAAATAAAAAATTCCCTTTAAAAAGGGAAGAGAGTAAGTTGCTATCAGCTAAAAACCATGCTTCAATTTTTTTCACAGACACAATCACAACGATTCCTTCGGGAGCATTTATCCTTTCTTTTGTTTTGGTTATGCAGGCATCTTCATCTAAATCTGTGAGTACAAATATTTTTTCAACTCCTTCGTCCAGTAAATTATATATTATTGGAGAAATATTTTCCGGTAAGAGATTTCCGTTACCAGTCGCATCAAAAGCCTTTATAAATTCAAAGTTGTTCGCAGTTAAAAAATCCCTGAAAATCACCGACTCTACAATAATTTTTTCAGTTTCACCTTCGCAAATAAAACCAAGTTTTACCATGGCACACCTCCCCCAAAAAAGTTAGTGAGCCATGCTGTATCCATCGCCATACCATGCATATCTTTTCCAATAAATTGCTTCGCAATGGTATTGCCTTCTTCTTTATTTACAACAATAATTTCTTCAGGCTTTAACTGGTTCACCAAAGTTTGCGAATGTGTGTTCAACCAAATGTAATGTCCCTTTTCTTTGCATTGCTCCCTGAAAAAAGTTACCAATTCTTTTACTACATAAGGGTTTAAACCATTTTCAGGTTCTTCAATACAAATAAACTGCGGTGTACTGCTTTGATAAACTGCGGCTAAAAGGCAGAGAATATTATAAGTGCCATCCGATATTAAATTCTTGGTAAAAGGTTTGTCTGAATTTTTTTCATAAAAAAGCAGCGTATCTGTTCCGCTTAATTCATCGCTGCTTATTTCTATATTTTTGAAAGCTGGTATAAAAAGACTTAACCAATCTCTAATTTCTTCTCTTGTATTGTTATCAGATAAAAGACGCTTTAAAACTTTTTCCAGGTTGGAGCAATCAAGGTTTAATTTATTATCAGATGTTGTGTTTAATTTCTTTTTATCTGAGGCATTTATAAATACTCTGGAAAACTGGTTCACAAACTGATTGAAAAGGACTAATTCGTTCTCTTTAAGTTTATCTGAAGAGCCAGCGAATATTCCATTTGTATACTTTTCTACTTTATACTTTTTCTCATCATATATAAGTGATATTTTATTATTCCCAGTAATTTTTAAAGTATTTTCTTCTTGTTTTTTATTTTCTTCATAGGATATCTTAACGTACTGGGAAGATAAGTTCTTCTCAAAGGTTAAATCAAAATATAAGTTATTGTCATATCTATTTACCGATATGAAATTTTTATAGCCGCCAAATAATTCTTCTACTTTTTTACTTTCAATAAGAACAGAATAGTTTAAAAATTCCAATGCCTCAAAAATATTACTCTTGCCAACACCATTAGCCCCCACAAAAACGCTGAATGGGTTTGGGTTCTCCAATTTAAAATTGTTGAGAGATTTAAAATTATCTATTTCTAATTTTTCTATTTTCACAAACCTAAATTAAGATTTTTACTGATACCACATGTACAACTACAGGGGTAAGTCTTCCAATTCATTAAAGTATTTAACAAAGGCATATGACCTATTTTATCTCCTCTCCGCTATTCAGCATCTCATCCATATCCCTGTCATCTGCAATAATTCCTTTAGCTTCCAGCATACGCATGTCTTTGGCATCCTGCAAAAATTTAGAGGCAAAGATGAACGAATTGAGCTTTTCACTTTTAGAAAAAATGATCTCTTCGTTATTACCGGTCCATTCTTTCTGGCCTTCAAACATGTACAAAATATTTTCACCAATCTCCATCACACTATTCATATCATGCGTATTTATCACCGTGGTCATATTAAATTCCTTGGTGATTTCATGAATGAGTTTATCAATCACCATCGACGTCTGTGGATCAAGTCCTGAGTTGGGTTCATCGCAAAAAAGATATTTAGGGTTTAGCACAATGGCCCGGGCAATACCAACCCGTTTCTTCATACCGCCACTGATTTCTGCAGGAAATTTTTTGTTGGCTCCTTCAAGGTTTACCCTGTCCAGCACTTCGTTTACCCGTTTTTGTTTTTCACTATTGCTCATTTTAGCAAACATATCAAGAGGAAACATTACGTTCTGTTCCACCGTCATACTATCAAACAAAGCAGATCCCTGAAACAGCATCCCTATCTGCTGGCGCAATAGTTTCCGGTGTTCACTATCCATGTCGGTAAAATTGGTGCCGTCATATATAATTTCCCCACCATCAGGCTCAAATAAACCTACCAGGCATTTTTGTAAAACTGTTTTGCCACTTCCGCTGGTACCAATAATAAGATTGCATTTACCGGTTTCCATTATGTGGCTCACATCATTTAATACTACTTTCTCACCAAAGCTTTTTTTGATATTTTTAAATTCAATCATTTTGGTATATGCGGAAATTAATGGGTTAATAACACCTGCGTTAACACGTAGTCGGCAAATAAAAGCATTACACAACTTACCACTACACTTTTTGTACTGCTTCGGCCAATTTCAAGTGCACCACCTTTTACATAATAACCATAATAAGCAGGAATACTGCTAATGATAAAAGCAAACGTGTATGATTTGATGAGGGCAAAAGTTACATTATAGGGAAGAAAATTTAGCAATAATCCACGGTCGAATGTATCGGCAGATAAGATGCCAGATGCAACACCGGCAAGCCTTCCACCCCAAATACCTAATACCATTGAGATAACAACCAATAACGGAATTGTAAGCAATGCAGCAGCAATTTTCGGCATTATTAAATAGGCTTTTGTGTTGATACCCATAATTTCCAATGCATCTATTTGTTCGCTTACCCGCATGTTCCCAAGTTCGCTTGCAATTTTACTGCCTATTACACCAGCTAATACGATGCAGACCAGTGTAGGAGCAAACTCAAGTATAACAGTATCCCTTACAATTTGGGCAATGGTTTCAGGTGGTATGATAGGGCTTACTAACTGATAAGAAGTTTGCACAGCACTAACTGCTCCAATGAATACAGAAATGATTGATACAATACCTAAAGAACCTATACCAATATCATTGCATTGGTGCATAAACTCTTTCCAATACATTTTATAATTCTCGGGTTTTGTAAACATCCCTTTTATCATCAATAAATACCGGCCGAAATAGGTGAAAAAAGTCATTATAATTTTATTATTATTTGCTTATCGCTTTCTGATGTTTACAACGAAGATAAATTTGATTTTGATACTTTTCTTTATGTTAATACACTTTCAGTATAAAAAAAGGGATACACTAAACTTTAAACCATCAATACTTTAGATGTTATGTGACTTTCTTTTAAATTTTTTCCACCACTTGCTGTTATTGATGGCTTCCCGGGTATCGGTTGCACTTTTCATTTGCGCATCAACCACTGCTATCAAAACCACATTAAAAATAGAACGTATGGAACTTCCTAACTGCAATACATGTACTGGCTTTTTCAGCCCCAGCAGTATTGGTCCAATGGAGTCGGCACCACCCACTTCCTGTAGTAAATTATAAGCAATATTACCGGCTGCGAGGTTAGGAAAAATTAAGGTATTTACTTCCCCATCTAATAATTCTGTAAAGGGATAATTGTCTTTTAAAATTTCTTTATTAAAAGCAAGGATGCCCTGCATCTCTCCGTCGCAAACAAGGGTTGGATCTTTTTCTTTTACCAATTCTCTCGCCTGCCTAACGAGGTTGGCTTCCGGCGAATTGCTGCTGCCAAAGTTTGAATAGGAGAGCATTGCAATGCGGGGAACAACACCCAATTGCTTCACCATTTTGGCTGTGAGTAATGTTATTTCTGCTAACTCTGCTGCTGTAGGATTAAAATTAATAGTAGTATCTGCTAAAAATAATGGCCCCCGTTTGGTTAACAAAATATACATACCTGCAATTTTTTTAACCCCGGCTTCAGTACCAATGCTTTGTATTGCCGGGCGGATGGTATCAGGATAATTCCTGGTTAAACCGCTTATCATACAATCAGCTTCCCCACTCTCAACCAGCATGCAACCGAAATAATTTCTGTCTTTCATTATTTTATTTGCTTCATGCCAGTTAGAGCCCTTGCGCTTTCTCCTTTCATAAAACAAAGTTGCAAATTGTTTTCTCAATTCCTCCGTATCATCTGCTTTTGGATCAATGATTGGCATATCCTCAATATCAATGCTATTGTCAGCAGCTAACTTCATTATTCTCTTTGCATCGCCCAATAAAATAGGATAACCCACGCCTTCTTCCACAACCAACTGCGCTACCTTCAATATCTTAATATTTTCTGCATCCGCAAATACCACTCTCTTTGGATCTTTTCTTGCCTTGTTACCAATTACACGGCTTAACTGGTTATCTAAACCGAGCCGTTTATTCAACTCCAGTTTGTATGCTTCCCAATCGGTGATGGGATATTTTGCCACCCCACTTTCCATTGCAGCCTTTGCCACGGCAGGGGCCACAGTAGCCAATAAACGGGGATCTAATGCCTTTGGAATAATATAGTCTACACCAAATGAAATTGTTTTTTCATTGTAAGCAAGGTTAACAATATCCGGCACCGGTTCTCTTGTTAATGCTGCCAATGCTTTTACTGCTGCCATTTTCATGGCTTCATTAATGGTAGTAGCTCTAACATCTAAAGCACCACGAAATATATAAGGAAAGCCAAGTACATTATTTACCTGGTTGGGATAATCACTTCTGCCTGTAGCCATTATTATATCTTTACGGGCGGCGGTGGCTGCATTATAGCTAATCTCAGGATCGGGATTGGCCAGTGCAAATACAATCGGTCTTTTGGCCATGCTTATAACCATTTCAGCACTTACAATATTACCCGAACTGAGGCCTATAAAAACATCTGCATCTACCATTGCCTTTGCCAGGTCGTAGTCTTTATATTTTTCATCTACACAGAAATTCTTTTTCAGTTCTTCTACATCTTCCCTGCCTTTGTATAAAATTCCTTTTCTGTCAAATACCATAAAGTTGCTGAGTTTGGCTCCCAGTAATACATACAATTTCATACACGCAACTGCGGCAGCACCAGCTCCACTCACTACTATGCGCACCTCTTCAATTTTCTTTTTTTGTAATTCAAGTGCGTTGAGTAAACCAGCGGCAGATATAATGGCAGTACCATGCTGGTCGTCGTGCATCACCGGAATTTTTAATTGTTCTTTTAACTTTTGTTCAATATAAAAACATTCAGGTGCTTTAATGTCTTCTAAGTTAATACCACCAAAAGTGGGCTCTAAAGCTTTTACTATTTGTACAAATTTTTCAGGATCTGTTTCATTGATTTCAATGTCAAACACATCTATGTCAGCAAAAATTTTGAATAATACCGCCTTTCCTTCCATCACCGGTTTGCCAGCTTCAGGCCCTATATTTCCTAAACCCAATACGGCTGTTCCGTTGCTGATAACGCCTACCAGGTTACCTTTGGCAGTATATTTATAAACATCTTCGGGGTTAGCAGCAATTTCAAGACAAGGTACAGCCACACCTGGTGAATAAGCAAGGGAAAGATCTCTTTGTGTTTTTGATTCTTTGGTGGGAATTACTTCAATTTTTCCGGGCCTTCCTTTAGCATGGTATTCCAGGGCCTGTTGTTTACTTAATTCTTTCGACATAAATTTTTTTTAGATTCTCTACTATTTTGCAACATAATAACCAACTTTAGCTGATCCTCCAATGTCCATGAGGCTGGTAGTTATTTATTTTAACCGGAGGAATTGGTTGGCTCAATATCGTTGTGTCACTATTGCTGCATTACTACTCTTTGGTTTTTACAGTAGCGTAGGTAGTTTACTTTTTTTATGAATAAGTCAGCAAGGTACTAAAATGATTTTCAAAGCTGGTAAATGCAGCGTGTATTAATTTGAAGATTTAATTTTCTTTGAAGGAGATTTTATGTTTGTTATTGGAAAATAAAAGATCAACTGATTTTTATAAATATCCTCTAATCCTTAAAAAGGATCACCAGTATTTTCAATAGGGAAGTGGTGCAAAATAAATTTACACAGAAGATACTGATGGTAACAGTGGTAAATGATGCAGCTATACCGCTGCATTGTCAGCTTGTAATTGAAAAATCCGTTAACGCTACAGGAAGGTTTTCAAATAAGTCTTTTCAGGAGGTGGGGGAAGCTCCCAGCAAAGCCATCATGCCCATGCCAATTTCAATAGCATCTTCATCTATATTAAATGTGGGCGTATGCACCCCAATTGAAATACCCTTTGCAATATTGCCTACACCCAACCTGAAAAAACAGCCTGGTATCCGGTGAGAATAATAAGCAAAATCTTCTGCCCCCATTCTTAGTTCTGTTTCTTCTATATTTTCGGCACCAAGGTAGGCTTCGGCTTTTTCCCGGGCGGCAGCACTTAATTTTTCATTGTTCAAAACAAACGGATAACCCACATCAATTTTAATATCAATTTCAGCACCCATACTATGCACCAGTTCGGTAGAAAGTTTAGTGATAAGCTCATGTGCTTTAAAGCGCCATTCCTCATTCATAGCTCTGAAAGTGCCCATCAGCTTAACTTCCGAAGGGATAACATTGGTTGTGTAACCACCCTGAAAGGAAGTAATAGATAACACCGAAGGATTAAAAGGATCATTATTGCGACTAACAATTTGTTGAAGGGATACAATCAAATGTGATGCGATCAAGATTGTGTCTGCCGTATTTTGTGGGGCTGCAGCATGGCCGCCTTTTGCACGAATAACGATATAAATTTCATCGGCACTGGCCATTACCATGCCCCCTCTAAAACTTAATTTACCTACCTGCAAACCGGAGTGTACATGCAGCGCAAAAATGTTTTGTGGTACCGGATTTTCCAGTACCCCTTCTTTGATCAATAAACTGGCTCCACCCGGATTTTTTTCTTCTCCAGGCTGAAAAATCAATTTTACTGTTCCTTCCCATTCGTCTTTTAAAGTATTTAAAATTTTTGCAGCACCTAACAAACAAGTTGTATGCACATCATGCCCGCAGGCATGCATAATACCGGGGTTAACTGATTTGTAAGGCACATCATTTTCTTCCGTTATTGGCAGGGCATCCATATCGCCGCGTAAAGCCACCACTCGTTTATCCGGATTTTTACCTTTTATTAAACCAATAACACCGGTTGTAGCTTTTACTTGAAAAGGAATATTGAGGGTGGTTAATTGCTGCTGTATGTAAGCCGAAGTTTTAAACTCCTTATAACTTAATTCGGGGTGTGCATGCAGGAATCTCCTCACTTCAATCAATTCGGGGGCTAATTGTTTTGCCAAATCTTTTATCTGCTGCTGTAAAGGTTCACTCACGGTAAGTTCTTTGTATTTTAGAAAATTGACAATTTAAATAGCCAATAATAATGTATCTGGATGTTATTCCTTTGCGACGTAAAATCAATGCAATAATTAATTATTGACAGGATTGTCTTTATCTGGTTTTATTTCTATTATTTCTGCTGTTAAATAAATATTGTTGGTTACCAGCTTGGTTCTGATAATTTCCTTTTTATATTTTTCTGCATCAACCTGTTCTAAAAAATTACCAAACCTGATTTTAATGTAAGGCGGTTGAAAGCTCATGTATACTTTTTGCTCCGGAAAGCGCTGCAGCAGTTGGGCTCTTAAATTCATTGCAGCAGGGCGATCAGTGGTGCTTAATAACATCAACCTATAACCTTTTGCTGAGCGTGGCCCTAAAGCGTATGTTTCGTTAAAAGCAGCTTCCTTTTTTGCAAGCACATCAAGGCGAATGTCTTTATACACGGTAATTTTACCTTCTGTAACACTATCTTTTATTTCAATAACTTGTGCCGCTGCGGCCAGCGCAAAAAATGTAGGTAACAATAAAGAAAATATTTTTTTCATGACTAACTATTGACAAAAACTGTTCCGGTTAATTTTGTTGTGCAGCTTCATTTACAATTTGTATACTGCTGCTGCAACCTAACCTGGTAGCACCGGCATCAATTAATTGTTTGGCAAAAGTATAGGTTTTTATGCCACCACTTGCTTTGATATGTATTTTATCCGCAAGGTGTTTACGCATTAGTTGCACAGCATGCACGGTAGCGCCTTTTTCTGCATAACCGGTAGAGGTTTTCATAAAATCTACACCAGCAGCCCCATACAGATCGCAACAGGTAATAATTTCTTCATCAGTTAACACACCACTTTCGATAATTATTTTTATTACTTTCTGCTTACTTCTTACAATGGGTAAAATAGCATTGATCTCACCGGCTAAAAATTGCCAGTCGTTATTTTTAATAGCACTGATATTAATTACCAGGTCCAGCTCATCGGCCCCGTCAATAATTGCCAACACAGTTTCTGCTACCTTTGCCTCAATGGCAGAATAGCCAAATGGAAAACCAATTACTGTGGCAACTTTAACATCGGTACCAGTTAGCAAAGCCACCGCCTTCTTAACAAATAAAGGGGGTATGCATACTGCCGCAAATTGATATTGCAAGGCTTCAGCACAAATTTTTTCAATATCGGCAACAAGTGCAGTTGGTTTCAATATGGTGTGATCAATATAAGAAGCGATATTCATATGTTTATATTATTGGAACAAAATTACTGATTAATGCCAGGAATATTTTTAACGGTAGGTTCTCAACTCCAATCATTTCTTATATTTATCGCCTGATTACATGATTTACCAAAACTATTTTATATGAAAAAAAAGAGCTTTTTATTTCTCTTAGCTGCTGCTATTGTATTTTTTGCAGGCCGTTTAAATGCGCAATCCACGTTCCCTGTAAATGATGTGGCTAATCCTAAAGAAGGCTGTTATGCATTTATAAATGCAACCATTGTTACCAATGCACAAACAACTTTACAAAATGCCACGCTGGTTATTCGCAAAGGAAAAATTGAGGCCGTCGGCACCAAACTAACGCTGCCAAAAGATGCTGTAGTAGTAGATTGTAATGGAAAATATATATATCCTTCCTTTATTGATATGTATTCAGATTATAGAAGTGAAACAGCACAAAAAAGTGGCGGCGGTCAACGGGGACAATCTCAATTTTTATCCACTACAAAAGGAGCCTATGGATGGAACCAGGCCATCAGGTCGGAAAATGATGCAGCTACCTCATTTGCTGTAAATGATACTAAAGCAAAAGACTTGCGTGCTATCGGTTTTGGTACCGTATTAACGCACCAGATGGATGGTATCTCAAGAGGTACCGGTGCTGTTGTAACGCTTGCAAATGAAAAAGAAAATTTAGTGATGCTGAAAGAAAAGGCTTCAGCTAATTATTCATTTAATAAAGGAAGTTCCACACAGGATTATCCTACATCGCTGATGGGTAGTATTGCCTTACTAAGACAAAATTTTTTGGATGCACAATGGTATAAAACAAAACCTGCCGGAGAGGGAACTAACTTGTCATTGCAGGCATTTTTAGATAACCAGTTGTTACCACAGATTTTTGAAAGCAGTGATAAGTGGAGCGACCTTAGAGCTGATAAGATAGGGGATGAATTTGGTGTTCAATTTATCATTCGTGCTGCCGGTAATGAGTACCAGCGTATCAGCGAAGTAAAGTCAACCAATGCATCGTTTATTGTTCCATTAAATTTTCCACAAGCGATGGATGTGGAAGATCCTACAGATGCAAGATTTCTAGCACTGGCAGATATGAAGCATTGGGAAATGGCGCCCTCCAACCCTGCTGCATTTGAAAAAGCAACTATTAATTTTGCGCTAACTGCCAACGGATTAAAAGAAACCGGTTCTTTTTTCAGTAACCTGCGTAAGGCAATACAGTTAGGTTTAAGCGAACAAAAAGCATTAAAAGCACTAACTGAAACACCGGCCACTTTGTTAGGGATGTATGATAAAGTTGGTAGTATTGAAACAGGTAAAATTGCCAACTTCTTAATTACCTCTGCACCCATCTTTTCTGAAAAAACTATTGTATATCAAAACTGGATACAGGGCAATAAATATACCTTGATGGAGGATGGATGGAAAGATATCAGAGGCAATTATAATTTAGTGATCAACAACACTGCACACACATTGTCTGTAACAGGAGATATATCAAAACCATCTGCAGAAATTATTGGTACTGATACAACAAAAGTTGATCTTAAAATAAAAGATAAACTGGTATTGATGGTAATTAATTATAAAAAGGACAGTGCCAATGCTGCAAGATTAAGTGGTGTAATCAGTGAAGATGCATGGAGTGGAACAGGCGAAACTATTGGAGGAAAACAATTATCATGGACGGCAGTAAAAGCCGGCAACCAGGTGTTGGCTGCTGACACAACAGGCAAAAAAAAGAAAGATGCTGTTGCTGCTGTTGGGGGTGAAATTACTTACCCGTTTAATGGCTACGGTTTTACAACCATACCAATACAGCAAAATATTTTGATAAAGAATGCCACTGTTTGGACCAATGAAAAAGAAGGTGAGTTAGCCAATACAGATGTATTAATTAAGAACGGAAAAATAGCAGCCATTGGTAAAAATTTATCCGATGTGGCTGCAAAAATAATAGATGGTACGGGTAAACATTTGTCGCCAGGTATTATTGATGAGCATTCACATATTGCAGGCACGGGGGGGATCAATGAATGTTCGCAATCTGTTACTTCCGAAGCAAGGATTGCAGATGTACTTGATCCCGAAGACATTGATATTTATCGCCAACTTAGTGGCGGTGTTACCAGCAGCCATATTTTACACGGTAGTTGCAATACCATTGGCGGGCAAACACAGTTAATAAAACTTCGCTGGGGTGCAAGTGCAGAACAACTAAAATTTAGCAACTGGGATCCTTTTATAAAATTTGCTCTTGGCGAAAACGTAAAACGTTCTTATTCTCAAAGTAACAATCGTTTTCCAGATACACGAATGGGTGTGGAAGAAGTGCTGACAGATGCTTTTACCAGAGCAAGAGAATACGAAAAATTGCCGGCAGGAAAAAGAAGAGATTTAGAGTTGGATGCATTGGTTGAGATTCTGAATAAAAAACGTTTTATAACCTGCCACTCTTACGTACAAAGTGAGATCACTTCTATGATGAGGGTAGCTGAAAAGTTTGGCTTTTCTGTAAATACTTTTACGCATATTTTGGAAGGATACAAGGTAGCGGATAAAATGAAAGCTCATGGTGCCAACGCTTCCACATTCAGCGATTGGTGGGCTTATAAAATGGAAGTGGTGGATGCCATTCCGCAGAATGCTTACCTGATGCAAAAAGCCGGTCTTAATGTTGCCATCAATTCCGACGACGGAGAAATGGCAAGACGCCTTAACCAGGAAGCCGCTAAAAGTGTAAAATACACAGACATGAGCGAAGAAGACGCATTAAAAATGGTCACACTAAACCCAGCAACCATGCTGCATGTGGCAGACAGAACAGGCAGTATTAAAACCGGTAAAGATGCAGACCTTGTTTTGTGGAGCGATAACCCATTAAGTATTTACGCACGTGCCGAAAAAACCATTGTTGACGGCATTGTTTATTTTGACAATGAAAAAGATAAATTATTAAGAGAAGCCATTGTAAAAGAAAGAGCCAGGCTGATACAGAAAATGATTGGTGCAAAAAAAGGCGGCGAGAAAACTTCTCCTGCAGCGCCTTCTTTCCGGGAGAAAAATTATTGTGAAGAAGACATTCACACGGACAAAGCTTTCTGGGGAAAAATAGAAAAAAATAATCTTTCTATCGACAATCAATAAAATTTTAGCGGCTTCAACAATAGCCATATTCAAATAATTATATTCCATGTTCAGGCAAGCCTGGCAAAAAATAAACAGCATGAAAAAAATATTCTTACCAATCGTTTTACTGTTTTCTCTAACTGTTGTGGCACAGGAAAATATGCATCCTTCGCCAGCACAAACCGGTACCATCGCTCTCACAAACGGGGTAATACATATTGGCAACGGCGAAGTCATTGAAAATGGTATGATCGTTTTCAGCAATGGCAAAATTGTTGATGTACGGCCTTCGTCACCCATTATGGATATTAAAGTGTTTGATCTTAAAGGCAAACATGTTTATCCGGGTGTAATTGCATCCAGTACCAACCTTGGTTTGGTAGAAGTAAGTGCTGTGAGTGCCACAGCAGATTATGAAGAGTTAGGTGATATAAATCCCAGCATCCGTTCTTTGGTGGCTTACAATACAGATAGTAAGGTGATCAATACATTGCGGAGTAATGGTGTTTTGTTAGCACACATTGTCCCACAGGGAGGTACTATCAGCGGCACATCATCTGTAGTGCAATTAGATGCTTGGAATTGGGAAGATGCAGCGTACAAAACAGACAATGGTATTCATTTTAACATGCCTTCTCTTATCAACGTTCCTGTGCAGTTCCGCCGCCCCGGTGCCAATGACGACCGTGTAAAACAAGGGCTTGAAAAGATTGAAGGTATCCGTAACTTTTTTCGTGAGGCAAAAGCTTATCGCAACGAAATAATGCATGCATCAGTGAATTTAAAATTTGAGGCGGTAAAAGGATTGTTTGATAAATCAAAAACATTTTTTGTGCATTGCACTTTGGTAAAAGAAATGATGGTGGCAATTGACCTTGCCAAAGAATTTAATTTTAAACTGGTGCTGGTGGGTGCAGAAGATAGCTGGCTGATAACCGATATTTTAAAACAAAATAATGTTGCGGTGATTTTATCGCAACCACACAGCTTACCTGCCACAGATGATGACGATGTTGACCAGCCTTATAAAACGGGAGTTGCTTTACAAAAGGCGGGCATCTTATTTACCATTTGTCAGGATGGAGGAGACGGATTTTGGCGCCAGCGTAACCTTCCCTTTCAGGCTGGTACCATGGCTGCTTATGGCTTAACCAAAGAGCAGGCATTAAGTTCTATTACATTAAGTGCAGCAAAAATTTTGGGTATCGACAATATCACCGGTTCATTGGAAAAAGGAAAAGATGCCAACATCGTTATCAGCGAAGGTGACTTGCTGGATATGAAAAGCAGCAAGGTTACACAGGCATTTATTCAGGGAAGAGAAATTAATTTAGATAATAAGCAGAAACAATTGTTTGAGAGATACAAGTATAAGTATTCGATAAAATAGCCTTACTTGGTATCTTGCCGGCTTATTAAAAGTTATTGGCAGCAGTAGCTTATTTAATCATTTTCGAAACAATCTCCTTCAGCAATTTGTAAGCAACCATGGCAGTCATATTGTTTACATCTCTTACAGGATTGTATTCAACAATATCTGCGCCCACAATTTCAACAGGTATGGATTGAATGATGCTAATTAATTCTCTTGTACTTAAGCCACCCGGTTCGTGGTGAGATATGCCGGGTGCAAAGGCCGGGTCAAGCACATCAAGGTCTAACGAAATATACAATGGACCTTTTAATGTTTTTATAAAATCACAATTAAAGTCTTTCATCTCAATTACGCTAACCCCAAATTTATTAGCCTGTTCTTTCTGGTGCGTATTAAGTGTGCGGATACCTACCTGTGTAAGTGATTGTACAATTCCTTTTTCCATCAGTCTTGCAAAAGGGGAGGCATGAGAAAAAGGGTTATTGTCAAAGTTGTCGTACAGGTCGGCATGCGCATCAAGATGCAGCACATTTAAATTATTATGCTTAACAGCATGTGCTTCAATAATAGGGAAAGAAACAGAGTGATCTCCTCCCAGGCAAATAATTTTATCACCCTGCGTTAGTTCCTTTTCAATTTTTTGTTTGATAGTTGTATACACCGCCAGGGGATTACTATCCGGGAAAATAAGGTCACCTAAATCAATATAAGTTTGACCATTGATAACAGCTTTACCATTTTCACAAAACGAATTGGCAGAACCATTTTCATCCATCAACCTGATAAGCGGAGGTGCTAAGGCTGGTCCTTTTAAAAAAGAGGAGTTTCCATCAAATGGAATACCTATTAATTTTATCATGCAGATTGTTTGTTGATTAAACTTAACCTAAAAATCCGTAACGAAAATAGGGATATGTGCTTGTTAAACCGGATGAACAAAAAGATAACTATAAGTTTTGTTCTAAAAGGAATCAATGATGCCAGCATTGTTTAGTATCACATATAAAAAAGTAGTAGAAAGGAATATTTTAGATCGGCATTAAAAAAGAGGCTGCCATTTCTGGACAGCCTCATAGATTCTGTATCTGGTGCTTGGTTTTATTGTATTACTGTAAGTGTTTTAGTAACGGATTCGCCCGAAATATTATTAAGTAGCCGAACCCTGTAAACTCCTGTTTGAAGATTATTTATTTCGATTGTGTTGCCCGACTTTAAAGTAAGCACTTTTACAACCCTGCCGGCGTTATCGTAAACCTGCACACTTGTTGGCTGGCTAATATTTGCTACATATACTTTGGCGTTTCTTACTGCCGGGTTTGGAAATATTGTAAAATCAACTGTTGCGGCGGTGCTTTTTACTACCCTGATTTCGCTATATACTGCATCACCATCTTTACTAATTAATTTTAAACGATATTCAGAAATTCCATTTAATTTATTATTGTCAATAAAGCTATATGAATTTCCAAGTTCATTATTTGTAGCTGCAAGTGAACCTATAGTAACAAAATTATTACCTGATTTTCTCTGGATCTCAAATTCTTTTGCATTTGATTCGTAGGAAGTTTGCCATAAAAGAGAAACATCAACACCATTTCTTTTTGCAGAAAAAGTTTTAATTATAATTGGTAACGTGCCATTTAATAGTTGAGGAACAAAACATCCAAAAGGAGCAATGGAACCCGGATTGTGGAAATATATTTTCCATGTAGCTGCAGGGGGCATATTTCCACCAACAACACAGTATGCAATATAACCCTGAGAACCGCATTTAGATGCATCTGGAGAAGCAAAACCAACATTCGCTTTTATACCATCAGTATAAACAGAATCAATAATGGCTGCAGTTTCGGGACAAGTAGTGTAATATAATTTTAACTGGCCGTCGGTACAGGCGCCGTTTCCATTATTACGCCTGAAATAACTGGGACAAACCGATTGGGCAAAAGTTACAATGCTTAATAATAGCAATGAAATTGTAAATGTAAAAAGTTTCATTTTTTTTGGGTTGAGGTTTAAAATTTTTATTCAGAAATGTTTTTCTGTAATAAAGAATTTTAGAGGTGGGATTCACAAAATTGGAGATTGTATATAAAACTTATGCTTTCAGCAATCAATTATAAAAAACAGGCTATTTTCTAATACTAGAAAATTTGAGAAGGATGGATGATAATGTTAAAATCTTAACGAAAGATAATGCTGATAATTAATAGAAGATTGGGGTACTGAGGTGTTAAGGGTATTCTTGTGTGATGTAAAGATAGAGCGATTTTTTAATTATGCAAATTTTTTTAAGTTTTTTTTGCGGATGAAGTATTTAGTTAAGTATAGATATAATTATCAGTATTACCATATTGTATTTTTTTAGGAACATCCATTTAATCTTCAATTTTAATGACACAAATACGTTGATAGTAGGGACTGTTTTAACGTCTGGATATTATTTTGTATTTTTTATTTTAGCCATCGCCCGTACTGGAAATGTACCCACACCTTTAAATTTTGGAGGGATTGCACTAAAGGTAAAACCATCTTGTGGCAATAAATATAAATTGCAAAGATGTTCTACAATTAAAATTTCAGCGCCTAAAAGGGTAGTGTGTACGGGCCTGCTTTTTCCGGTGGTATTATCAATATTGTGAGAATCTATACCGACTAATTTTACTCCGCTATCTCTTAAATATTCAGCAGCAACTTTTGTTAAAGAAGGGTGATGTTCATAATAATTTTCTGTGTTCCAATGCCTGTCCCAACCTGTGTGGATGAGCACTGCACGGTCACGGAGTTCGTAGTTTTTTAGGTGTTCTTCAGTGATGGATAAGGTTTCTGAAAAAGGGATGCTGATTACAATGCCATCAAGGTCAGTAAAGCTTTCCAGCCCTACTTCCGAAAGATCTTTGCCATTTTCAAAGCGATGAAAAGGACAGTCAAGGTAAGTACCGGTATTGGTAACCATTTCAATTTTTCCTATCTGAAAACTGGTGCCTTCTTCATAAATATTTTTAGAATTTTCCCTGCTTAAGTAATCGCAGATAATAGGTGCAGGCAAACCTTTGTAGGTTACCAAACCATTTTCAATGGTGTGACTCAAATCTATTAAAATATCTTTTTCAGTAGTTGTATTAACAGGTTTTCTTTTGTGTGTTTCTTCAATAATTTTTTTGTTGAAAATTTTTGTTTCGCCAACCATCAGCAATTGCAGGTCTGCAACAATGTAACTTGCCAGTTCTTTATCGGTAATGGCATCACCTGCAATATCAAGCCGGAAATCCTGCCCTTTAATACTGCCGCCGTTGGTGAAATAAATTTCAAAATCAAATTGCACTCTTTTATCCATTTGTTGGTTATTTTTACTTTTTATAATACCCGTATATTGAATGGTAACCTAGAAGCGAAGGCCAAATTTTTTTCCTTAAGATACCCCCCCAACAATATAAAAAAACAAAGCAGGGGTGGTATGTTGTTTTCATTTATTTTTTCAATGCTGCCTTTTGTTTGTGTTTAAGACAAAATTGTGCTCCTAAAACCGATGCTGGTGCAAACACAAAAATGGCCAGTAATTGTGTCCAGTGATTGCCATTGGTTTTGATTAAGGAAAAGGTGGCAAAGCCTGCCATTATAAAGGCAAGCACATAATTTATTTTCAAATCAGTGGTCCTTGAAATAAGTTGTGCAACAAGGCCGGCGATGAAAGAAAACACAGCGCCATACACTGCAGTCAGGATTGCAAAACTAATTGTCGGGTCAGTATGAGGGGCTTGTCCCGAAAGTTTGAAAAGCGCTAAAGCACTTACTACAAAAATGGCATACCCCAAAATAACTCCTGCAATTTTTCGTATCATAATATGCTACCCGTTTATATTTTTTTTGATTGGTTATTTCACCGATCCTACTTCGCCTGAGCCAGCCCTGCATTTCAAATATAAATAAACATGGTCTATTTTGCAATGGTATAAAATCGTGTTTTTTAATTGCGGAGGCTTCAATTTTTAATGCACCTGCTATTTCACAGGATAAATCACCCGTTTTGCAGATAAGTTCCCCGTTTGGCAGAATACAAAAATAAGTAACCGCTGTCGGCTGTTATTTTTGATATGCACAGTAAGTAAAATGTTGCTGTGCCTTTTCTTTATGACAACCTATTGTGTACAAACAACTCAACTAAGCCATTCATTTGCCAATGGCGAAAAAGTATTGAAAGACATTAA
This sequence comes from Ferruginibacter sp., assembly GCA_025352625.1. GTDB lineage: Bacteria > Bacteroidota > Bacteroidia > Chitinophagales > Chitinophagaceae > Ferruginibacter. Next base: position 8,269 of record JANXSR010000324.1, on the reverse strand, counting down.
TCTGCAGGTACCACAAGGGAGCATCTATGGCTTTCTGGGACCCAATGGCGCAGGCAAAACTACTACGCTGAAACTGTTGCTGGGCTTACTGAAAAAGCAACAGGGCAACATTGAAATACTGGGAAAATCTTTCCGTGAAAACCGGATTGAAATTTTAAAACAGACAGGGTCATTGATAGAAAGCCCTTCGCTCTATGGGCAACTTACTGCTATCGAAAATTTGCAGGTGATGCAAAAAATATATCAATGCTCAAAGGAATGCATTGGCGAAGTACTGCAACTGGTGGGCCTGTCTGCCACCGGAAATAAAAAGGTACAACAGTTTTCGCTTGGGATGAAACAGCGGCTGAGTATTGCCATTGCCCTGCTGCATCAGCCTTCGCTGCTGATACTGGATGAACCAACCAACGGGCTTGATCCAAACGGAATTATTGAAATACGGGAACTGCTGAAAAAGCTCAACAATGCGTTTGGCGTTACCATTATCATCAGCAGCCACTTGCTGGCGGAGATAGAAAAACTGGTAACGCATGTAGGAGTAATTCACAAAGGGCAGCTTTTGTTTCAGGGTACTTTGCAGCAATTGGAACAGCGGCAACAACAGGCTTACACCATTATTGATACCAGCGATGAGGTATTTGCCTTGCGGATCATTCGCAATATGGATGTGGTGGTAAGTACAGAAAAAAACAAGCTCGTGTTGCCGGTAACCGACAGGAAAAAAATTGCAGCCATCAATCAGCAACTTGTAAGCAATGGCTTGCTGGTGTACGAGATCACCCTTGTTAAAAACGACCTGGAAACAATTTTCATCAACATGGTAAATAATTAAACAATGCTACTTTCATTTATACACAGTTTTCAGAGTGAGTGGCTGAAAACAAGGTGCAGCCTGGCTTCGTGGCTGGTTATTTGTGGTGCTTTTTTTACGCCCCTCATTGTTGTCATTGCAAGACTGGTGCATCATGATACCCTCGCTAATTTATATGCCGGCAAAGGTTTTTGGAACCAGCTCTGGGAAAATTCCTGGGAGTCGATGGCCATATTTTTATTGCCGGTTGGCGTTGTGCTAACTACCAGCCTGGTTACTCAACTGGAGTTTAAAAACAATACCTGGAAACAACTGCATACCGTGCCTTTGTCTCTTACCACTATTTTTTTTGCCAAGCTGGCTGTGATATTGGTAATGCTGCTCCAGTTTTTTATTTTATTTAACATGGGTATTTATTTGTCGGCCCTGATTCCTTATTTACTGGTGAGTGGCGTGCCTTATCCAAAAGCCCCGATACCATATTTGGCATGGCTTAGAGAGAATATGTATTACTTTTTAGATTGCCTGCCCATTGTGGCTTTGCAGTACCTGGTAAGCCTGAAATTTAAAAATTTCCTGGTGCCGGTAGGTGTGGGATTTTTAATATGGATTGCAGCAGTGGCAGGCATTTCTTGGAAGTATGGTTACCTGCTGCCATACACTTATAGCATGTTCAATTATTTAAAAGGACATACCGGAGGCAGGGCGATTGTACCAGCGGCCAACATTCACCTGATGGCGCTGGGCTATTGTTTGGTATTCAGTATTGTCAGTTATATATTGTATGTTACAAAAAAAGAAAAGGGGTAGCAGTTAAATGAAGAGATCTGTTATTATATTATTGAACATCGGCTACTGGGTATTGTACCTGCTGTTGCTGGTATTGATCCTGGCATGTCTGCAGATAGGTGTTCATACAAAACCGCAGTCTTCTCTTTTCAATTGGCGGTTCGGTATTTTCTTTATTGTGTTTGCTGTTGTTCCGGCGGTAATGGGATTTTATTTTAGTTACAGTATTTTCTTTACAAGATATTTAACCCGTAAAAAAACAAGGTTGTTTTTTATAGCAACGATAAGTGCCGCACTGGTTGCAGGTATTACTGGTGCCGTGATCCTTATATTTTTATACCGGATGCGTATTGGCCCCAGCATATCCAATGATGGTATCGTCTCAGCTATACCCATCACTTTAATAATGGCCCTTATCGCCCTGCTCAATGGCGTAGTAGGCCTGGTGATGAAAGGCTTTGTTACCTGGTATGGAGATATCAAATTAAAAGAAGACCTCGGTAAAAAAAATTATGAAACCGAACTGGCATTGGTAAAGTCGCAGATCAATCCGCATTTTCTTTTTAATACCATCAACAATATAGATGTGCTGATTGAAAAAGATGCCGTAAAAGCTTCTGCTTATCTTAACAAACTGTCAGACATGATGCGGTTTATGCTGTACGAAACCAAGACGGAAAAGATACCGCTACAAAAAGAAATCAGCTATATAAAAAAATACATTGAGCTGCAACAGATCAGGGTTGCCAATCCAAACCATGTGAGCTTTACGGTAATGGGCGATGCTGCAAACACAATGATTCATCCCATGCTGTTTATTCCCTTTATTGAAAATGCGTTTAAACACAACAGCGATATTAAATCAGACTATGCTATTACCATCGCATTTACCATCAGCAGCAATAGTATTATTTTTACCTGCCGGAATACATGCAGCATGAATACTGATATTCATAACAGTCATAGCGGCCTCGGCAATGAGCTGATCCAAAAAAGGCTGACACTACTGTATGGTGCCGGCCATGAATTGCAGATTAATCACCAGCCAGATAATTACAGCATGGCATTAACCATACACCTTCATGACGATTAGTTGCATTATAGCAGAAGATGAACCACTGGCCATGGAACGTACCAAAAGCTATGTGCAAAAGTTGCCCTATTTGCAATTGCTGGCAACATTTGACAATGCCATGGATGCACTGCTTTTTGTAAAAGACAATCCCCTACAACTTATTTTCCTGGATATTAACATGGGCGATTTTTCAGGTATACAATTGCTGGAAACAAAAAGTATTCAAAGCGAAGTCATCATTATCACTGCTTATCATGAATATGCATTAAAGGGCTACGAATTGAATGTAACTGATTATTTGCTGAAGCCTTACACCTTTGAACGTTTTATCCAGGCAGTAGAAAAAGTACAACAAAAATTAACCAATCAAAATGTAGTTGCAGATAAAAAAATAGTGTTTATAAAAACTGCTTACCGGTTGGAACAACTGTTGCTAAGCGACGTGCTCTACATAGAAGGCATGCGGGACTACCGTAAAATAGTTACCCTGAACAAAGCTCCCATTATGACGCTGCAAACTTTTTCTTCGCTGGAGCTGGAAATGCCTGCCCGGCTGATTTGCAGGGTACACAAGAGTTATATGGTGTCGCTGGATAAGATAGAATCAGTAGAGAAAGATACCATCAGAATACAGCAGCAACTAATCCCGATTTCAGAAACGTACAAGAAGATTTTTTTTGAGCTGATCAATAAAATGTCTTGATTGCAATGTTATTGGATGTGGATGTAGAAAAAAGTAAAAAATAAAAGATTCAGGATATTTTATTTACCTGAAATTATAAGATTTTTTAGCAGTTAAGGTGTTAAGACGTTTTAAATACAAGTTTAAGAAGAGGCTATTTTTAAGTATACAACGCCTTAACGGCTGATTTTTTCACTGCATCTTTTTCATTGTGCGAAGTCCTTTCCTTGTTACTACCGAATTTAAAAGTTTGCAAATTCCAAGAGGAAAAAAGAATAGCTTACTTCATCAGGCACTAGGATTGCGAGCCCATATTGCCCACCTTATACCCTTGTCCCAACTACAGTATTTTTATTTTGAATAGCTTTTTGCGGTAAAGGAGCATGTTGTATAGTGCTTGCATACAATCAAATGAAATTATATGATGAACCGGTAAGGCAATGGTTGAATAAAAAATTATTATTGAAAAATAAATAATTACCCCTTCCCCTCTTTTTTGTAAACGAGATGTTAACGGCATATATATAATATACTGAAATGATACTTTTGCAGATTATACCAAAGTAAAATGTATACACTAACATACAATTTACCCTTATAAAACGGCAGAATGGTTAATCATTAATGAATTGAAGGATTAACCATTCTGTTTTAAGATTGAAATCAATTAATAACTTATTGCAAAATTTCACTAGAAAATTAATGAACAGACTTGCATTGTTGATTAGCATTTGTACCCTTATTTATTGTACAGGCTGTACCACAAAGAAAAAAGAAACAGAAGAACCTGGTAAGTATACCGTTACCAGTCCGTTAAGGGTTGATACCTCTTTTACAAAAGAATATGTATCGCAAATACAATCCATCCGCAATATTGAAATTAGGGCGCAGGAAAAAGGTTACCTGCAAACGATTAATGTAGATGAGGGTAGGTATGTACATGCGGGGCAGGTACTTTTTAAAATTGTGCCCACCATGTATGAAGCTGAATACTTAAAAGCACAGGCTGCGGTAAAAGAAGCTGAACTGGAATTGCTGAATGCCAAAACACTGTCTGATAAGGATATTGTTTCAAAATCAGAATCGGCTATTGCACAGGCCAAGCTGGATGAAGCGAAGGCTGATATGGCACTTGCTAAACTGCATCTTTCATTAACAGAGATTAAAGCACCTTATGATGGTGTTATTGACAGGATACCTTTAAAACTCGGAAGCCTGGTTGATGAAGGGGCTTTGTTAACCACACTATCTGACAACAAATCAGTATATGCCTATTTTAATGTTCCAGAAAAAGAATACCTGGATTACAAAGCACAGAAGGATACGAATAATATGAAGCGTGTTTCGCTGTTGCTGGCAAATGGAGAAAAGCATAAATACAAAGGTGTGGTTGAAACTGTAGAGGGACAGTTTGACAATGAAACAGGCAATATTGCTTTCAGGGCAAAGTTCCCCAATCCCGATATGTTGCTGAGGCATGGCGAAACAGGTAAGGTGTTAATGATAGTTCCTCTCAGGAATGCTTTACTGGTTCCTCAAAAAGCTACTTATGAATTGCAGGATAAAGTATATGTATTTGTAGTTGATAAAAACAACATTGTTAAGTCAAGGAACATTACAATCAAAAACAGGTTATCAGATATATATGCAGTCGATAGTGGTCTTTTAGATGGAGATAAAATTTTATTAGAGGGTGTTCAAAATGTGAAAGACGATGATAAGATAGCATACAAATATATAGAACCCGGCGATGTTATCTCCAACCTTCAGTTAATCAAACAATAGCTATCCAAATTCTGTAAGCAAAAAACAATGTTCAATAAATTTATACACAGGCCTGTTCTGTCAATCGTTATATCACTGATAATAACACTGCTGGGTGTGGTGGCCTTATTACAATTACCGGTAACACAATTTCCCTCCATATCACCTCCTAAAGTAAACATCACTGCAGAATATCCCGGAGCAAATGGGGAGTTGATGATTAAGGCGGTGGTTCTGCCATTGGAAAGAGCTATTAACGGCACCCCCGGTGTTAAATACATTGCCTCTGATGCAGGTAATGATGGGGAAGCCTCTATACAGGTAGTGTTTAATTCAGGTGTTGATCCCAATATTGCATCTGTAAATATTCAGAACCGGGTGGCTTCTGTTATTAACAAACTCCCTCCTATTGTAGTTAGGGAAGGTGTTAAGATCACCCGTGAAGAATCGAACATGCTTATGTATGTTAACCTGTACAGCACAGACCCTAAGCTGGATGAAAAGTTTTTGTTCAACTTTGCAGATATCAATTTATTATCAGAATTAAAAAGTGTGGATGGGGTAGGTGTTGCTGATGTGTTGGGTAACAGGGAATATGCCATGCGTATCTGGTTGAAGCCTGATCGTATGACGGCATACAAAATTTCTGCTGATGAAGTTTTAAAGGCGCTGGATGAACAAAGTCTTGAAGCATCGCCGGGAAGAACAGGCGAGGCATCCGGCAAAAGATCTCAGAGCTTTGAATATGTATTAAAATATCCCGGTCGCTTTACTACAAAAGAAGGCTATGAAAACATCATTTTAAAATCGAATCCTACTGGTGAAATGCTGCGTATTAAAGATGTGGCAGAGGTGGAGTTTGGCAGCAGCTATTACGATATCTATTCAAAATTAAATGGAAAGGCTTCTGCCGCCATTGTAATCAAACAATCTTATGGAAGCAATGCCAGACAGGTAATTAAAGATATCAAAGCAAAATTAGCCGAGATCAAAGCCACTTCTTTCCCCAAAGGAATGGATTATGAAATCAGTTATGATGTATCTAAATTTCTTGATGCATCTATTGAAAAGGTAATACACACATTGGTAGAAGCCTTTATATTGGTTGGTATTGTGGTGTTTTTATTTCTGGGTGATTGGCGTTCCACATTGATACCAGCGATTGCTGTGCCGGTATCATTGATTGGTACTTTTCTTTTCATGCAGTTTTTTGGTATCACGTTAAACCTCATCACACTCTTTGCATTGGTACTGGCCATTGGTATTGTGGTGGATAATGCCATTGTGGTGGTGGAAGCAGTACATGCAAAAATGGAAGAGGAGAACCTGTCTCCTGCCAAAGCAACAGAAGCAGCAATGCACGAAATAAGTGGTGCTATCATTGCCATTACGCTGGTGATGGCGGCAGTATTTATTCCGGTGGCATTTATGAGCGGCCCCGTGGGGATTTTTTACAGGCAGTTCTCTATCACCATGTCAACTTCTATTATTTTATCTGGTTTAGTTGCATTAACACTTACACCGGCTCTTTGTGCAGCTATGCTTAAAAACACACACGGCATAAAGAAAAAGAAAACATGGTTAAACAGTTTTTTGTCCGGTTTTAATAATTGGTTCGAAAGGGTATTAGGAAAATACAAAAGCGCACTTGGGTTTATTGTAAACAAAAGAGCGATCACTTTCTTAGCATTCGTAGGCTTCTGAGCCGGTATTTATTTTTTAAATACACAGTTACCATCTGGTTTTATTCCAAATGAAGACCAGGGTACATTTTATGCCATTGTGCAAACGCCGGCAGGTTCTACATTGGAGCGTACCGATGCGGTGGTGAGGCAATTGCAGGATATTGCAGGAAAAATTGATGGTGTAAAATCCGTTTCTTCATTGGCTGGTTACGAAATTCTTTCCGAGGGCACAGGTGCTAATTCAGGAACATGCCTGGTAAATCTGAAAGACTGGAGTGAAAGAAAACATTCTGTACAGCAAATTATTGAGGAGTTTGAAGAAAAAGCAAAAGATATAAAAGGAGCAACGATTGAATTCTTTCCACCACCCGCCGTACCTGGATATGGTGCCGCCGGTGGATTTGAGCTGCGTTTGTTAGACAGGGCAGGATCAGGTGATTTTAAACTGATGGAAACGGTGAACAACAATTTTGTAGCAGCGTTAAACAAAAGGCCCGAGCTTACTTCTGTGTTTAGTTTTTACAGCGCCAGCTATCCTCAATACATGCTGATAGTGGATAACGATGCAGCACAACAAAAAGGGGTTACTATTGATAATGCGATGAATACACTGTCTACATTAGTAGGCAGTAACTACGAAACAAACTTCATCCGTTTTGGAAGACAATATAAAGTGATGGTACAGGCATCACCTCAATATCGGGCTTTGCCAGAAGATATTTTGAAACTCTATGTAAAGAATAACAAGGATGAAATGGTTCCATACTCTTCCTTTATGCGCATGGAAAAAGTATATGGCCTCTCTGAAATCACCCGTCATAACTTGTACAATTCTTCTGAAATCAGCGGTGGCCCGGCACCGGGTTATAGCAGTGGTGCAGCCATTAATGCCATTACCGAAGTGGCTAAAAAAACATTGCCAAGAGGTTTTGGAATAGACTGGGCCGGTATTTCAAAAGATGAAGTGGGCCAGGGTAACCAGGCAATTTATATATTCCTCATTTGTCTTGCATTCGTGTACCTGTTACTGGCTGCACAGTACGAAAGTTTTGTGCTACCGTTACCCGTTATTCTATCATTACCTGCCGGTATTTTTGGTGCCTTTCTTTTATTAAAATTACTGGGGCTAGAGAATAATATTTATGCACAGGTAGCCATGGTGATGCTAATTGGTTTACTAGGTAAAAATGCTGTATTGATTGTTGAGTTTGCAGTGCAGAAACACCGTGCCGGAAGTACCGTATTGCAGGCAGCAGTGGAAGGAGCAGCAGTGCGGTTTCGTCCTATCTTAATGACCTCCTTTGCTTTTATTGCCGGTCTTATTCCATTGGTGGTTGCTAATGGCCCCGGTGCTGTTGGAAACAAAACGATTGGCTCTGCAGCAGCAGGCGGAATGTTAATTGGTACCCTGTGTGGTGTATTGCTAATACCTGGATTGTATTTCTTGTTTGCAAGCATTTCCG